>CAJYKB010000047.1 GCA_913774925.1 uncultured Sphingomonas sp.
TCGGCCGCCTCAAAGACTGGCGGCGCGTTGCCACCCGCTACGATCGCTGCCCCACAGCCTTCTTCGCCGCCGTCACCCTCGCTGCCACGGTCATCTTCTGGCTGTGATCAACGAGTCCTGACCCTAGTCACTGCCGGCAGCGTCTCTGGATCCCCGCCTCCGCGGGGATGACGAAGAGGGTGAGGATCGATGAAGCAACATCCTCGCCAGCGGGCAGCACGGTACGCTTTACATCGGCGTCACCTCCAACCTCCCCAAACGCATCGTGCAGCACCGCGAAGGATTGATCCCGGGCTTCACCACCCGCTACGGCGTGAGGCGACTGGTCTGGTTTGAAATGGCCGACACGATGGAAGCTGCGATCGTCCGCGAGAAGCAGCTGAAGAAGTGGAATCGCGACTGGAAGCTGCGGCTGATCGAAGAGACGAACCCGCAGTGGCTCGACCTCGGCCAGCCACCCGCGACGACGAACGGAATGAACGCATGACCGATACCGACGACCTCAAGACCCACCTCCTCGCCGCGATCGAGGCCAGCGTCTCGCTCGACGCGCTCGACGCGGTGCGGGTCGATGCGCTGGGCAAGCAGGGGCGGGTCACGCAGCTGCTCAAGACGATGGGCGCGCTCTCGCCCGAGGAGCGGCAGGTCCGCGGCCCCGCGATCCACGGTCTGCGCGAGGCCGTCACCGCCGCCATCGCGGCGCGCAAGGCGGTGCTGGAACAGGTCGCGCTCGACGCGCAGCTCGCCAGCGAGGCGCTCGACATGACGCTGCCGGTCGACATGGTGGCGCCCGGCACCGTCCACCCGGTCAGCCAGGTGATGGACGAACTGGCCGAGATCTTCGCCGATCTGGGCTTCGCGGTCGCGACGGGGCCGGAGATCGAGGACGACTGGCACAATTTCGGCGCGCTCAACATTCCCGAGACGCATCCGGCGCGCGCGATGCAGGATACCTTTTATATAGCACAGCCCGAGGGCGTCGAAGGCGCGCCGATGGTACTGCGCACCCACACCTCGCCCGTACAGATCCGCACGATGGTGGAGGTGGCCAAGCGCCACGCCGGGGCCGGCGAGCCGATCCGCATCATCGCGCCGGGCCGCGTCTATCGCTCCGACTGGGATGCGACCCACACGCCGATGTTCCACCAGGTCGAGGGGCTGGTGATCGACAAGGGCATCACGCTGGCGCACCTGAAATGGACGCTGGAGACGTTCCTGCGCGCCTATTTCGAGCGCGACGACGTCGTGCTGCGGCTGCGCCCGAGCTATTTCCCGTTCACCGAACCCTCCGCGGAGGTCGACGTCGGCTTCTCGATCGAGAAGGGCAAGCGCGTCATCGGCGGCAGCGAGGGCTGGATGGAGGTGCTGGGCAGCGGCATGGTCCACCCGCGCGTCATCGCCGCCTGCGGGCTGGATCCGAACGAGTGGCAGGGCTTCGCCTTCGGCTGCGGGATCGACCGTCTGGCGATGCTGAAATACGGCATCGACGACCTGCGCCCGGTGTTCGAGGCCGATGTGCGCTGGCTCAAGCACTACGGCTTCGCCGCACTCGACGTGCCGACCCTGTCGGGCGGCGTCGGCACCGCTGCCTGACCCTGACCTCCCTGACCAGAAGCGAAAACCGATGAAACTGACCCTTTCCTGGCTCAAGGACCATCTCGACACCGACGCGTCGCTGGGCGCGATCGTCGACGCGCTCACCCGCATCGGGCTGGAGGTCGAGGGCGTCGAGGATCCATCCGCGAAGCTGACCGGCTTCACCGTCGCGCGCGTGCTGACCGCGGAGCGCCATCCGCAGGCGGACAAGCTCCAGGTGCTCTCCGTCGACGCCGGCAACGGCCCGCTCCAGGTCGTGTGCGGCGCCCCCAATGCGCGCGCGGGCCTCGTCGGCGTGTTCGGCCAGCCGGGTGCGGAGGTCCCCGCCAACGGCATGGTGCTGAAGGTCGCGGCAATCCGCGGGGTCGAATCGAACGGCATGATGTGCTCGACCCGCGAGCTGGAGCTGGGCGACGACCACGACGGCATCATCGAGCTGCCGGTCGACGCGCCCATCGGCACCGCCTTCGCCGATTATGCCGGGCTGTCCGACCCGGTGATCGACATCTCCATCACTCCCAACCGGCAGGATTGCATGGGCGTGCGCGGCATCGCGCGCGATCTCGCCGCCGCGGGGCTTGGCACGCTCAAGCCGCTCTCCGTGCAGGCGGTCGCGGGCGACGGCCCCGGCCCCGACGTGCGCACCGACGATCCCGCGGGCTGCCCCGCCTTCTACGCGCAATCCGTCCGCGGCCTCACCAACGGCACCGCGCCGGAGTGGATGGCGAAGCGGCTGCGCGCGATCGGGCAGAAGCCGATCAGCGCGCTGGTGGATATCACCAACTACGTCTCGATCGACCTCGGCCGGCCGCTCCACGTCTACGACGCGGCCAAGCTGTCGGGCGGGCTGGTCGCGCGCAAGGCGCGCGCCGGCGAGCAGGTGCTGGCGCTGAACGGCCGCACCTACACGCTGGGCGACACAATGACCGTCATCGCCGATGCGGAGAAGGTCCACGACATCGGCGGCATCATGGGCGGCGAGGAATCGGGCGTTTCCGAATCCACGACGGACGTCGTCATCGAATGCGCCTTCTTCGATCCCGACACGATCGCGCGGACGGGTCAGAAGCTGGCGCTGACCAGCGACGCACGCCAGCGGTTCGAGCGCGGCGTTGACCCCGCCTTCCTCGACGATGGCCTCGCGATCGCCACCCGGCTGGTGCTCGACCTGTGCGGCGGCACCGCCAGCGAGGTGACGCGAAGCGGCGAGCCGCCGCTGACCCCGCGCGCCTATGCCTATGACCCCGCGCGCAGCGAGACGCTGGGCGGGCTCGCGATTCCCGCCGACCGGCAGCGCGCGATCCTGGAATCGCTCGGCTTCGCGGTCGGCGCGGACTGGCAGGTGACGGTGCCGACGTGGCGCCGCGACATCGACGGCGCGGCCGATCTGGTCGAGGAAGTGATCCGGATCGAGGGGCTCGACAAGGTGCCCTCGACGCCGCTGCCGCGCCCCGCGGGCGTCGCCCTCCCCACCGCGACTCCCGAGCAGCGCGTCGAGCGCCGCGTCCGCCGCGCCGCCGCGGCGCGCGGGCTGGACGAGGCGGTGACGTGGAGCTTCATCCCCGAGGATCAGGCCGCCGCCTTCGGCGGCGCACCGTGGCGCGTCGCCAATCCGATCAGCGAGCTGCTGAAGGTCATGCGCCCGTCGCTGCTGCCGGGGCTGCTGTCCGCCGCCGAGCGCAACCTGCGCCAGGGTGCGGACGGCGTGCGGCTGTTCGAGATCGGGCGCCGCTATCTTGACGACAACGGCCAGCCGAAGGAGCGCGCGACGCTGGGCGTCGTGCTCGCGGGCGATCGAGGCCCGCGCGGGTGGCAGACGGGCAAGGCGACGCCGTTCGACGCCTTCGATGCGAAGGCGGAGGCGCTGGCGCTGCTCGCCGCCGCGGGGGCGCCGGTCGAGAACCTGCAGGTGATGGGCGAGGCGGGCGCGGCCTTCCACCCCGGCCGCTCGGGCACACTGCGGCTGGGGCCGAAGACCGTGCTCGCCGCGTTCGGCGCCGTCCATCCCGCCATCCTCAAGGCGTTCGACCTGTCGGGCGCGGTCGCCGCGGTCGAGCTGTACCTGGATGCGATCCCGGCGAAGCGGGGCGCCGGCTTCATGCGGGCGCCCTACGCCCCGCCCGCGCTCCAGCCGGTGCGCCGCGACTTCGCGTTCCTCATCCCGGAGGCGGTGACCGCCGAGGCGCTGACCCGCGCGGTGAAGGGCGCGGACAAGGCCGCGATCGTGCGCGCGCGCGTCTTCGACGTCTTCACCGGCGCGAACGTCGCGGAGGGGCACAAGTCGGTTGCGGTCGAAATCGCCCTGCAACCGGGCGAGAAGAGCTTCACCGACGCCGATCTGAAGGCGATCAGCGACAAGGTGGTGGCCGCCGCCGCCAAGCAGGGAGCGACATTGCGTGGCTGAGAACGAGGCTGACGACTGGATCCGCATCGGCAATGCGCATTTGACCGCGGCGATCGACCCGCATGGCGCGCAACTGTCCTCGCTGACCGACGCCGATGGGCGCGAACTGATGACCGATGCCGATCCGCGCTTCTGGAAAGGGCGTGCGCCGATCCTCTTCCCAGTGGTCGGCGCCCCCTCCGGCGAAATAATCCGCCTCGACGGCCGCGACTATGCAATGCCCAAGCACGGCTTCGCCCGCCGCCGCGACTTCGTCGCCACGCGCGAAAGCGACACGCGCGCGGTCTTCGTCCTGACCGACGATGCGCAGACGCGCGCGGGCTACCCCTTCGCCTTCCGATTGGAGATCGCGTTCACCGTCACCGATGCGACGCTGTCGGTCGACGTGACGATCGCCAATCCGTCCGACGAGGTGTCGCTCCCCGCCAGCTTCGGCTTCCACCCCGCCTTCGCCTGGCCCCTGCCCTATGGCCGCGCGCGCAGCGACCATCGCATCACCTTCGACCGCGACGAGGCCGGCCAGTTGAAGGCGATCGAGCCTGACGGCACGATCGCGCCGCAAGAGGTGCCCTCCCCACTCGACGGCCGCGTGCTGCAGCTCAGGGACGAACTGTTCGTCCCCGACGCTTTGGTGTGGGACCCGATCCATTCCGATGCCGTCCGCTATGGCGCCTCGGACGGCCCGCAGCTCGACATCGCCTTCCCCGACACGCCGAAGCTTGGCATCTGGACGAAGCCGGGCGCAGCCTATGTCTGCGTCGAGCCCTGGCACGGCATCGCCGATCCGCACGGCTACACCGGCGACTTCCGCGACAAGCCCGGCGTGTTCGAGGTCGCACCGGGGGACGAGAAGCGGATCGCGATGTCGGTGACGCTAGTCGCGTAACTTAAGCCCCTCCCCTTTAGGGGAGGGGTTGGGGGTGGGGCAGTCAAAGGCGACGCTCTCTGCGAGGCTCGCCCCACCCCTGCCGCTCCCCTGAAGGGGAGGGGTTTGGGTCCCCCTAACGCCCCTTCTTCTTTACCGCCGCCACCGTCACCTTCACCACATCGTCGGGCGCGTCGTGCAGCTTCAGGTACAGCGTCCCCGCCACCGGGCGCGGCACCTCCAGCGTCGTCGCGACGAACCCCAGCGGCACCGCCTGCGGCTTCGCGAACGTCTCCTCCGCCGATACCGCCGAGATCAGGAACAGCCGCTCGCCCGCCAGCGTGCAGGCGCCCGTCGCGGGACAGGTCAGCGCGGTGACCTCCGGCAGGCGCACGACCCGCGCCAGCGGCTGCCACTCGCCGGTCAGCTCGCCCTGCACCAGCCGCATCTTGATCGGCCCCACCGCCGCCGCGCCCAGCGCGTCCTTCGGCACCAGCGATCCCACCGCGACATCACCGCCGATCAGCTGGAGCGCCCCCGACGCCACGGTCAGCTTCGCGGTGGCGGCATCGTCCGCCGTCGCCACCTCGATCGCGTCGCCCGCGCTCAGCCGCGTGTTCACCGCGCGGACGGAGAAGGTCAGCTTCGCGTCGGGCGACAGCGCATTGTCGGGCAGCGCGAGTGCCACGCGCCCCTCGACCGGGGGCGTCTCGACGTTGCGGCTGACCAGCTCGACGCGCGGGCGCGGCGGGGTGATCGTGGCGCGCACCGTCGTCACCCGCCCGTCCTTGAGTGTGACGCGCGCGTCGCTGGTGCCGGTCGCCACCGTGCCGGTTGCGCCGGTCGTCGTCAGCATCAGCCGGTCGCCGCCCCCGGCATCGCGGGTCAGCGCGGC
This sequence comes from uncultured Sphingomonas sp., assembly GCA_913774925.1. Taxonomy (GTDB): domain Bacteria; phylum Pseudomonadota; class Alphaproteobacteria; order Sphingomonadales; family Sphingomonadaceae; genus Sphingomonas. Next base: position 5,761 of record CAJYKB010000047.1, read on the forward strand.
CGGCGTGAAGGTCAGCCCCGCCACCTCCAGCCGCTCGACCTGATCCAGCCGCGCGCCGACCAGCCGCCCGTCGCTATCGCCGGTGTAGAGCGTGAACCCCTCCAGCCGGCTCGCCTCGCTCTGCCCCTTCAGCGCGATCTGCGCCGGGGCGGCGGCGCCGTAATGCGCGACCAGCAGCGTCAGGTCGCCGGGCCGCGTGCGCGCCAGCGGCAGCGTCGCGACGATCGCGTCGCCGCCGTCCGCCTTCCAGTCGACCGCCTTGGTGCCGCCCGCGCGGTCGCGCAGGCTGGCCTGCTCGACACAGGCCGAGGCGCCGCCCTGCAGCGTCAGCGGCGTATCGCGCCCCACCACCACCGCATTGTCCGGCTTCGGCACCCAGGCCGCGGGGGCGCCGTTCTGCAGCGGAAAGCGCGGGCCGGAGAAGGTGTCGAACCCCCAGCGCCCGGTCAGCACCGCCTCGCCGATCGCCGCGGTGCCGATCGCGCCGACATCGCCGGTCGGGACCAGCCCGCCGCGCTCGGAATCGGCGCGCAGCGGCAGGTCGATCGTGCGCCCATCCGCCAGCACCACGCGCAGCGACAGGTCGCGCGCATAATCGGTCGCGAAGACGAGCGGCGCATCGTCCAGCGCGAGCGCCAGATTGGGGCGCATCAGGCACACCGCATCCTTCATCGCGGCTCGCAAGGCGGGCGGCGGCCCCGCGTTGATCGGGGGCAGCGGCACGACCAGCACCGATTTGGGGTTCTGAAACGACGGCGGATTGTTGAGCTGGAGCCGCAACGACTCGCCCGCACCCACCGCCAGAGCGGGCGCATATTGATAGTCCGCGCTGCGAAACACGCCGAACAACCGCGCGAAATCGCGCGCCAGCGAGATATAGGGACTGTAGAACCCCGCCCCGCCCTCCTTCGTCGCGGCCAGCGAATAGGCCAGCTGCGTCGGCGTCCCCCCCAGCATCTCCGCCAGCGACGTACCGCGCCCGGTCTGGAGCACCAGTCCGTCGCGGTTCTGCGTCAGGCACGCCGCCTGGAGCGCGCGCGGGCGCGACAGGCAGTCGGCGTTGAGACGGATCGCCAGCGTCTGCGCCAGCGTCGTGGAGACCGCAGCCAGCCGGTCGGGGGCCGCTTCCTCCACCCGCGCGATGCCCGCGACGAACGCCTCCAGCCGCGCGCGGTCCAGCGACGCCTGGAACAGATCCTGCGACGCGCGCACGAACACGCCCGGCCGCCCGCGCACCGCGTTGACCAGCGCGTTATAGCCCCCGCCGGTGTCGGGCGCGAGGAACGCGATCGCCTGCTCCGCCCCCTCCGGCACCGCGACGTCGAGCGTCGCCTTCTTGCGGTTCCACGTCTCCGCCTTGAAGAACCAGTTCTTGGGCGGCGGATTGGTCGCCCCGCGCAGGAAGGCGAGCACCAGCAGGTAGCGCGCCGCCTGGTCGTCGGGCAGGTCCGCGCTCAGCGTCACGCGGTCGCCGATACGCAATCCCGGCACCTGTGCGATCGGCAGCGACACCTGGCCGCGGGTGACGTGCATCGTCAGCGCCGGCCCCGCCAGGTCGAACGTCGCATTGCCCTGCGCCGCCGCCGGCACCGCAAGCGAGAGCGCGGCGAGGAACGCCAGCATCCGGGTAAGCAGGGTCCGCATGGCCACGCGCTATAGAACGGTTGCGCCGCCCAGGTTAACCCCGCCGTCGCCGCGGCATTAACCTTTGCTCAACCACCTTCCTTCATTGCCCGTTCGTCACGGTGCGCATGTCGGCGCGAGAGAGGCATTGAGCGATGGCGAATGACGGCAACATGGCGGTGGACGTCGCGATCGTCGGTGCCGGCCCCGCGGGGCTGACCGCTGGCTACCTGCTGACCAAGGCCGGCTATTCGGTCGCCATCATCGAAAAGGACACGCGCTACGTCGGCGGCATCAGCCGCACCGTCGAGCACGACGGCTTCCGCTTCGACATCGGCGGGCATCGCTTCTTCTCGCGTTCCAAAGAGGTCGTCGACCTGTGGAACGAGATCCTGCCGCACGACTTCATCGAACGCCCGCGGATGAGCCGCATCTATTACGAGGGCAAGTTCTACAGCTACCCGCTGCGCGCGTTCGAGGCGCTGGGCAATCTGGGGCTGGTCCGCTCGACCTTGTGCATGGCAAGCTTCGCCAAGGCCCGGCTTTTCCCGAAGCGCGACATCCGCAGCTTCGAGGACTGGACCGTCAACGCCTTCGGCCGGAAGCTGTTCTTGATCTTCTTCAAGACCTACACCGAAAAGGTGTGGGGCATGCCGTGCGACGAAATGAGCGCGGACTGGGCGGCGCAGCGCATCAAGGGGCTGTCGCTGTGGGGCGCCGTGGTCGACGGGCTGAAGCGTTCGCTGGGCCTCAACAAGCGCCCCAACGACGGGATGCAGACCAAGACGCTGCTGGAAACGTTCCGCTATCCGCGCCTCGGCCCCGGCATGATGTGGGACGCGGCGCGCGACCGTATCGCGGAGCGCGGCGGGCAGGTGCTGATGGGGCACGCGCTGCGCCAGCTGACCTTCAACGCCGCGACGCAGCGCTGGACCGTCGCCGCGACGCATGGCGATGCGCCGGCGACGATCAACGCCGCCCACGTCATCTCGTCCGCGCCGATGCGCGAGCTTGCCAGCCGGCTCCACCCGCTGCCCGCGACGCTGCCCGAGGCGGCGAACCTGAAATACCGCGACTTCCTGACCGTCGCGCTGATGATCCGCTCGCCCGACCTGTTCCCGGACAATTGGATCTACATCCACGATCCCAAGGTACAGGTCGGCCGCATCCAGAATTTCCGCAGCTGGTCGCCCGAGATGGTGCCCGACCCTGCGATCGCGTGCGTCGGCCTCGAATATTTCTGCTTCGAGGGCGACGGGCTGTGGGCGTCGAGCGACGACGAGCTGGTCGCGCTCGCCACCGCGGAGATGGCCGCGCTGGGTCTGTGCGATCCGACCCAGGTCGAGGGCGGCGTGGTCGTGCGGCAGGAGAAGGCCTATCCCGTCTATGACGAGGATTATGCGCAGAACGTCGACATGCTGCGCCGCGAGATCGAGGACCGCTACCCCACGCTCCACTGCGTCGGGCGCAACGGGATGCACCGCTACAACAACCAGGATCACGCGATGATGACGGCGATGCTGACCGTCCGCAACATCCAGGCCGGCGCGCGCGTGTACGACGTCTGGGCCGTCAACGAGGATGCCGAATATCATGAAAGCGGGCGAGAGGGCGAGGCGGCGGCGCTCGCCAGCCTGCGGCAGGTGCCCGGGCGGCTGAAGGCGGCCTGACCCGTTCGTCGGGGGAGCGTCGCATGACGAACACGCTGCCGGACAGCGCCGATCGCCGTGGCCTCATGCTGGCGGTGCTGGGCGGCTGGCTGTTCGCCGCCGTCATATTGCTCGCCATCAGCGCGAGCGCGATCGCGCGGCCCTTCTACCCCGATGCCGACGACGCGATGCGTATCCTCGAGGTGCGCGACTGGCTGGCCGGGCAATCGTGGTTCGACGTCGCGCAGCACCGGCTCAACGGCGGCCATTTCCCGATGCACTGGTCGCGCCTGGTCGACCTGCCGCTTGCCGCCACGATGCTATCGCTCCGCCCGCTGCTGGGTGCCGCCCATGCGGAGGTAGCAGCGGCAGTCGTCGTGCCCTTGCTGACGCTGCTGGCGATCATGGCACTGGTGGCGTCGATCACGCATCGTTTGGCGGGGCTCGCCCCGGCGCGGCTGGCGGTGCTCGTCGTCGCCTTCGCCCCGCCGCTGCTGGCACAGGCGCGCCCGCTGCGCGTCGATCACCACGGGTGGCAGATCGTGCTGGCGCTGGTCGCGGTCCGCGCATTGCTGACCGCGCCGACGGCGCGGAGCGGCGCGACGATCGGGCTGGCGCTCGCCGCGCTGCTGACCGTATCGCTGGAGGGACTGCCGATCGCCGCCGCCATCGCGGGCGTCGCGACGCTCGTCTGGGCATGGCGCGGCACGGGTCGCGACGCCCCGGCGCTGGCGTGGACGTTGTTCCTCGGCAGCGCCGCGCTGCACGTGGCCACCCGCGGACCCGCGATCTGGGCACCGGCATGCGACGCGATGGCGCCGGGATGGATCGGCGCACTGGGCGGTGCGGCGCTGGGCGTCACCGCCGCCATGGCGGTGTCGCGCTACGGCCGTGCGGCGCGGCTGGGGGGCGTGGCGCTGGGCGGCGCGCTGGCGGGGGCGGCGGTGCTGCTGCTGTCGCCCGCCTGCCTCGCCGGTCCGTTCGCGACGCTGCCGCCGCGCGTCTTCCGCTTCTGGTACATGATGGTGCTGGAGGGGCGTCCGCTGTGGGAACAGGGCGTGTCCTGGGCGGCGATCACGGTCGGGCTGCCGGTCATGGGATCGATCGGGGCGCTCCGCGCGCGCCGGCTCGCGTCACCGGGCGACCTTCGCAACCGCTGGACGCTGCTGCTGGCGATCCAGCTTGCGGCGCTGGGGATCGCGATCATGGTCAACCGCGCCGGTTCGACCGCGAACGCACTGGCCGCGCCCGGTGCTGCGGTGCTGCTGCACGACCTGCTGACGCGGGCGCGGCGGATCGAGGGGGCGGGGCGGCGCATCCTCGCGACGGTCGCTGCCTTCCTGCTGATCTCGCCGGGGCAGCTGGCCTCGTTCGTCCTGATTACCGCCTCCGATGACGCCGCGGCAACGAACCGGCTGCCGCACCATCGCCGCGCCTGCGGCGACGCAGGCGATATGGCATCGCTCGCCACGCTGCCGGCGGCGACGATGTTCGCCCCGCTCGACGTCACCCCGGCGTTGCTCGTCTCCACCCCGCACCACGCCATCGCCGGCGGGTATCATCGCAATGCGCCGGCGATGGACCGCTTCATTCATGCCTTCACCGCGCCGCCGACCGAAGCGCGCGCGCTCATCGGCGCCACGGGGGCCGATTACGTCGTCGCCTGCCCCGGCCTCAACGAGCTCCAGCTCTACCGGATCGCCGCGCCCGATGGGCTGTGGGCGCGGCTGGAGCGCGGCGACCGGATCGACTGGCTGCAACCGGTCCACCTTCCCGGCCCCGCGCTCGCCTGGCGGGTGATCCGCCCTGCCGATGCTCCCCCCTTGCGGGAAAGCCCTGCGCGCCGGTAAGGCGCCGGGGATGCAGCGGGACGACCGGCTTCACTGGTGGCAGACGCGATGGTTCGTGATCGCGGCCGTGCTCGCGGCGGCGATCCCGTTGTTATACCCCGCGATTCCGCCGATCGTCGATCTGCCCGGGCATATGGGGCGCTACCGCGTCCAGCTCGACCGTGCCGCCTATCCGTGGCTGCACGACTGGTACAAGTTCGAATGGTCGCTGATCGGCAACCTGGGCGTCGACCTGCTGATCGAGCCGCTGGCGCCGCTGATCGGGCTGGAGCCGGCGGTCAAGCTGATCGTGCTGACGATCCCGATGCTGACCGTCGCCGGGCTGCTGTGGATCGCGCGCGAGGTGCACGGGCGCATCCCCGCGACCGCGCTGTTCGCGCTGCCGCTGGCCTATGGCTATCCGTTCCAGTTCGGCTTTGTGAACTTCGCGCTCTCGATGGGGCTGGCGCTGTGCCTGTTCGGGCTGTGGCTGCGGATGGCGCGGCTGGGTCAGCTGCGACGGCGCGCGATCGTGTTCGTGCCGCTCTCCTGCCTGCTGTGGCTGTGCCACACGTTCGGCTGGGGCGTGCTGGGCGTGCTGGCCTTCTCCAGCGAGATGATCCGCCAGCACGACCTGCGCCGCGAACGCGGCAACGGGCGTTGGCTCGAAAGCTGGTTCCGCGCCGGGCTGGGCTGCGTGCCGCTGGCGCTGCCGATGCTGCTGATGATCGCGTGGCGATCGGGCGCCGACGTCACCGGGCAGACCGCCGACTTCTTCTACTGGCGAACGAAGATCGCGTGGGTGCTGATGGCATTACGCGACCGCTGGCTGTGGTGGGACGTCGCCAGCATGGCGGTGATCTACCTCGTGCTCTTCAAGGCGTTGCGCGATCCCCGCATCGGCTATTCCCGGCATCTGGGGCTGTCGACGCTGTTCATGCTGGCGGTCTATATCGTGCTGCCGCGCATCGTCTTCGGCTCCGCCTATGCCGATATGCGGATGGCGCCGTTCCTGATCGCGATCGCGGTGATCGCGATCCGGCCCAAGCCGGGCACGACCTTCCGCCACGCCGCGATCCTCGCCGCGCTGGGGCTGGCCTTCTACGCCGCGCGGCTGACCGGCACGACGATCAGCTATGCGATGTTCGCGCGGGATTACGAGGAGGAGCTGGCCGCGCTGCCGCAGGTGCCGATCGGCGCGCGGCTCATCAGCTTCGTCGGGCACAATTGCAACAATGCGTGGCGCATGTCGCGGCTGGAACACCTGCCCGCGATCGCGCTGGAGCGTCGCATGGCCTATACCGACGACCAATGGTCGATGGCGGGCGCGCAGCTGCTCACCTCGCGCTACGCCGATGCCGGCGGCTTCGCGCACGATCCGACGCAGATCGTGACCGAGGTGAAGTGCGCGCGCGAATGGTGGCGCCCGATCAACTATGCGCTGGCGCGCTTCCCGCGCGATGCGTTCGACTATGTCTGGCTGATCCGCCCGCCTGCCTATGATCCGCGCTTCACCGTCGGGCTGAAGCCGATCTGGCACGCGCCCGGCGGCACGTCGGTGCTGTTCGAGATCGACCATTCGGTCCCCGCACCGGAGGCGACCGACGAGGAACTGGGCGTGCCCAAGTGGCTGATCCTGGCCATGGAGCGCCGCCGCGCGCGGCTGGAGCGCGCGGAAAAGGCGAAGATGGAGCGCATCGACCGCCGCGAACGGCTGCAGCGCCTACGCGAGGAGCAGGAGAATTGACGCCCCTCACCCCCGTTTGAACGGCGTCATCGCGTCCATGAACTCCTGATCCGCCTCCACTGCGGCACGCTCTCGCGTCAGGAAGTCGGCCACCGCGCGGCGAAAGCCCGCATCGGGGATATAATGCGCCGACCAGGTCGGGACGGGGACATAGCCGCGCGCCAGCTTGTGCTCGCCCTGCGCCCCCGCCTCGACCGTCGCCAGCCCGCGCGCGATCGCGGCATCGATCGCCTGATAATAGCACAGCTCGAAATGCAGGAACGGCACGTCCTGCGTACATCCCCAATAGCGGCCGTAGAGCGCCTGCTCGCCGATCAGGTTCAGCGCGCCCGCGATCGGCACACCGTCGCGCTCGGCGAGGATCAGCAGCACCCGCTCCCCCAGCGCCGCGCCCAGCAGCGGGAAGAACGCGCGGGTCAGATACGGCTGCCCCCACTTCCGGCTGCCGGTGTCCTGGTAGAAGGTCCAGAAGGCGTCCCATTCGCGCGTGCCGATCTCCGCGCCCGTCAGGTGGCGGATCGTCAGCCCCTCCACCGCCGCGGCGCGCTCCCTGCGGATCGCCTTGCGCTTGCGGCTCGACAGCGCGGCCAGGAAATCGTCGAACGTGGCATAGCCGTCGTTGCGCCAATGGAATTGCGTCCCCTCGCGCACCAGCCACCCCGCCGCCTCGAACGCCGCGACCTGATCGGGCGCGACGAAGGTGGCATGCGCCGACGACAGCCGATGCCGGTCGGTCACCGCCTCCAGCGCCGCGATCAGCGCGGGCGCGGCAGCGGCATCGCGCAGCAGCAGCCGCGGCCCGGGCACCGGGGTGAACGGCACCGCCACCTGAAGCTTGGGATAATAGCTGCCCCCGGCGCGCTCCCACGCATCGGCCCAAGCGTGGTCGAAGACATATTCGCCCTGGCTGTGCGTCTTGGCATAGGCCGGCGCGATTGCCGCCGGAAGACCGTCGTCACCATCGACCACGATCGGGATCGGCTGCCACCCGCTGCGCCCGCCGACGCTGCCCGATTGCTCCAGCGCAGCCAGGAAGCCGTGCGAAAGGAACGGGTTGGCCGTGCCCGCGCAGGCATCCCATTGCCCGGCCGGGATGGCGGCCACGGCATCGGCGATACGCGCGGTCAGCGAGGTCATCACGCTCTAGGTAAGCACGTCACAGCGCCGGCGCCACCTCGATGATCGCATCCACCTCGACCGCTGCGCCCAGCGGCAGTGCCGCGACGCCGACCGCGGCGCGCGCATGCTTGCCCGCGTCGCCGAACAGCTTCACCATCAGCTCCGACGCGCCGTTCGCCACCTTGGGGTGATCCGCGAAGTCCGCGGTCGAACTGACGAACACGCCCAGCTTCACGACGCGTGCGACGCGCTCCAGATTGCCGATATGCGCCTTCACCTGCGCGACGACCATCAGCGCGCAGCGCTGCGCCGCGTCCTGCCCGTCCTCCAGCGAGAAGCCGTCACCCAGCCGCCCGGTCACGACCTTGCCGTCCTTGAACGGCAGCTGGCCGGAGACGTGGAGAAGCCCGCCCGCCTCGACGACGGGGACATAGGCGGCGATGGGGGCGGCGGCCTGCGGCAGTTCGAGGCCGAGGTCCTGGAGCGTGCGGTCGATGCGATCGGTCATGCGCGCTGATTGCGGCGACCGGCGTTCGCGGTCAAGCCGCGACACCGTCCGCAAAGCGCGCCAGCACCCAGTCCCGCGCCTCGCGCCAGTCGTCGATCCGCGCATGCGCCGCCGCGGGCGTGGGGACGCCGGGCGCCAGCTGCGGCTCCGACACCATGTGTAGCCGCCATACCTGCGGCGCGTGCTCCGCGACCGAGGCGTGATGCTGCGGCAGATCGTCGACGAAGACGGTGACGGGATCGCCGTGCTCCGCCACCAGCCGCGCCACCGGCTCGCCCTTGCCACCCTGGTTGCACTCGACGCGATGGTCGATCCCGAACGCCGCCAGCTGGTCGATGCGGTGGGTGCGGCACTGATCCTCCAGATTGGTCAGGATCACCACGTCCGCCACCGCCGCGATCGCCGCCAGCGCCTCGCGCGCGTGCGGCACCAGCGACTGGCGGTGCATCTGCGCGGGGAAGAACCCGCCCAGGAACCCGCCCATCTCGGCGCGGGTCAGCGGCGGCCCGCTGCCGCGGCGCTTCATCGCGTTGGCCAAATCCCACGACCCGATCGTGAAGTCGACGTCATGCGCCTCCCCCAGCCAGTCGGCGAACGGCCGCAGCATGTAGAGCAGCACGTCGTCGCAGTCGCAGATCAGCAGCGGGCGCGTCATGCCGCCTGGTCCAGCGCGGCGCGGGCCGCCACCAGCGCGTCCGGCGTGGCGCCGACCGCGTCGGCACAGGCGATCAGATCGGGCTCATGCGCCTCCAGGAAGGCGAGGCACGCGGCCAGCACCCCCGGCTCCGCCAGCCGCGCGCGCAGGTCGGCGGGCGTCAGGCCCGTCAGCGACACCAGCCGATCGGCCCGCCGTTCGTCGGAGAGTGTCCAGACGAGCGCATTCAGGGCAACCGTTTGGGTATCCCGGGGGTTTGTATCGGTTCGGCCCATTCTCTATCGTGCCCTTCGAAGGGGTGTTTCGCGCGTGACAAAACGAGTGCTCGTTGTCGAGGACAACGAACTCAATCTCAAGCTGTTCTGCGACCTGCTGCGGGCGCACGACTTCGCGGTCGAGCCGGTGCGCGACGGGCGCGAGGCGGTGGCGCGCGCGCGCGATTTCGCGCCCGACCTGGTGGTGATGGACATCCAGATGCCGCACGTCACCGGTTACGAACTGATCCTGGAGATGAAGGCGGACGAGACGCTGCGCCACATCCCGGTAATGGCGGTCACCGCCTATGCCGGTCGCGAGGACGAGGAGCGGCTGCGCGCCGCGGGCGCCAACGCCTATGTGTCGAAGCCGATCACCTTGGCGCGATTCATGACCGCGGTGAACGAGCTGATCTGAGGCTCGTGCCGTCGTTCCGGTAGCCTCCCGGCGTCCGGCGCGGCACATCGATCGCCCCGGCGGGGAAGCGGGGCACGTGGAAACCTCGTGATCGTCCGTTCGCCAGACCGCACGCCCCGTCACCTCGGACCTGTTCGAGCCCTCTGCGAAAGTCGTAGATCGCTCGACAAGCTCGTCGTTCCCCGGCGAAGGCCGGGGCCCAGTCGGCGTGTCTTTTCCGTCGGTTACCGCCATTCCCCAGCTGGACCCCGGCCTCCGCCGGGGAACAAGGAACTGACTTTCGCAGAGGTCTCGACCTGTTCCGGGCCCACCGTGCCGCAAGATCGGAGGCTCGTGCGTGGGCGGCAGGGTGGATGCCGGAAAGAGCCCGGCATGACGAGCAGGATGTTTCGCAGACGCCACTATCCCGTCACAGCGACGACGCATGGGGGTATTCGTCCGAGCTCGCACACGCACGAAAGGAGCCGCCGGCACATGCCCGCGGCTCCTGTCCGTCCACCCGATCAGGCAGCGCGAGGCGGCGAGACGCCGCCCGCCGCTTACTTGATCTTGGCTTCCTTGAACGCCACGTGCTTGCGCACGACGGGGTCGTACTTGTTGAAGCTCAGCTTCTCGGTCTTGGTACGCGGGTTCTTCTTCGTCACGTAGAAGAAGCCGGTATCGGCGGAGCTGACGAGCTTGATCTTGACGGTGGTCGGCTTTGCCATGACCAATTCCTGATAGTATGAAACAAAAAAGAGCGGCGAGGGCAGCCCCGCCGCAACAGACGCGGCCGATTGGCGCAAATGCGATCCCGAGTCAAGCATCGCCCCGATTAAGCCCGCCGTAACCGCCGCGTGCGATGCTCCCGGCAAGAAGGAGCGGGATCATGGGCAGCGACGCACTCGGCGACATCCGGCACGATCTGGCCAACCGCGTGGCCGCGATCGAGTGGCGCGCAACCCCGGCGCGAATCGCCGACGAGGTCGACCGGATCCGCGCCATCGCGCACCGTCATCGCATGCTGCCCGCGGTCACCGTCGCGCATCTGCTCGAATCGGCGCTCGCGCGCGGCGAGCAGGGCGCGCTGATCCACGGCTGGCTCGCGCTGCTGCGCGAGGCGGTGGTCTGCGAGCGGCAGGACCAGGGGGCCTGCGACGCCTTCGCCGCGGCCTGCACGGTACGATTCGCCGCCTGACGGGGTCGCAGCGATGGACGCGCTGATGGCGGCGCTGCTGCTCGGCACGATGACGCAGGCGGCCGACCGGACGCCGTGGCTGGCGGCGATGCTCGCGGACCGCTGGCGCTCGCCCGCGCTGGTCATCGTGGCGGCGGCGATCGCGCTGGCGGCGAATTATGCGATCGGAACGATCGGCGGCATCGCGGTCGCCGCGCTGCTGACGCCGGAGGCGCGACTGCTGCTGCTGGCGCTCGCACTGGTGCTCGCCGGCGTCGGGACGGGGTGGCGCAGCGCGCGGCCGGAGGATCTGGCGGGGTGGCGCATCGGCCGCTTCCCCACCGCGCTGGCGGGGCTGTTGATCATGGCGTTCGGCGACCGGATGCAGTTCATCGCTGCGGCGCTGGCGGCGCGCAGTCCGCTGCCCTGGGCCGCCGCGGCGGGGGCGACGATGGGGGCGCTGACGGTGGTCGCCGTGTCGGTAACGCTGGGCGAGCGGGCGTGGCTGGCGCTGCCGCTGCGCTGGGTACGGATCGCCAATATGGTGCTGCTGACGGGGATCGGCGTGGTGCTGGGGCTGCGCGCCGTCGCATTGATCTGACCCGTCGTTCACACTCTCCGGAAATCTCGACCGGAGCGATTCCGCGCGCCCGTCGTTCCGCCATCGACACCAAATGACGGAGCGAATCGTGGCCGACATCAATCCCGCGCTGGAAACACCGACCGATCTGGCGCGCAACGACACCCGAACCGTGGCCGAGGCGCTGAACGGCGCGCTCGCGGACTGCTACGCCGTGTATCTGAAGACCAAGAATTTTCACTGGCACGTCTCCGGCCCGCATTTCCGCGACTATCACCTGCTGCTCGACGATCAGGCCGCGCAGATCCTGGGCGTGACCGACGCCATTGCCGAGCGCGTGCGCAAGACCGGCAACGTGACGCTGCGCTCGATCGGCGACATCTCGCGCCGCCAGTCGATCGTCGACAACGACCGCGATTTCGTCAGCGCCGCCGACATGCTCGCCGAGCTGCGCGACGACAATTTGAAGCTGGTCGAGCGCTTCCGCGAGGTGAAGGACGCCGCCGAGGAGGCGAAGGACAATGCCACCAGCGGCATCGTCGACGAATGGACCGATCAGGCCGAGGAGCGCGCCTGGTTCCTGTTCGAGGCCAGCCGCAAGGGCTGATCGTCGGGGAGGCGCCGCCGTGCTGAAACTCGCCGTCCTCTTCCTTATCGCCGGGCTGATGCTGGGCGCGCTGGGATTCGGCGGCATCGGCGGTGCCTTCGTCGGCATCGCCAAGATCCTGTTCTTCGTCGTCGCGGCGCTCTTCGTCATCTTCCTCGTCCTGGGGGTGATGGCAGCCAAAGCAGCGAAGGACGCGGTCGACTGACGCGCGGATGCACGACTTCGCCGCCCTGCTCGATTCGCTGATCTACACCCGGTCGCGCAACGCCAAGCTGAAGCTGATTGGCGACTATCTGCGCGCCACGCCCGATCCCGATCGCGGCTGGGCGATGGCGGCGCTGACTGGCGATCTCGACCTCCCGGGCGTCAAGCCCGCGGTTATCCGCGCGCTGATCGAGGCGCGGGTCGATCCCGTGCTGTTCCGGATGAGCCGCGATTATGTCGGCGATACTGCGGAGACGGTGTCGCTGCTGTGGCCGACGCCCGACGCGCGCCCTGCCGACGCCGCGCCGCTGAGTGTCGGCGCGGTGGTCGACCGGCTGATGCACCTGTCGCGCGCCGATGCGCCCGCCGCCCTCGCCGACATGCTCGACCGGATGGATGCCGAGGAACGCTTCGCGCTGCTGAAGATGGCGACGGGCGGCTTGCGCGTCGGCGTGTCGGCGCGGCTGGCGAAGCAGGCGTTGGCGGACGCCTTCGGGCTGGACGTCGACGCGGTGGAGGAAGTGTGGCACGGGTTGGAGCCGCCCTACCCCACGCTGTTCGCCTGGGCGGAGGGGACGGGGGCACAGCCGACCACCGCGAACGTGCCCGTCTTCCGCCCGTTCATGCTCGCGCATCCGCTGGAGGATCTGCGCGTCGACCTCGCCGATTACGTCGCGGAGTGGAAGTGGGACGGCATCCGCGTCCAGATCGTCCATGTCCCCGGCGCCGATGGCGGCGAGACGCGGCTCTACAGCCGCACCGGCGACGACGTGACCCGCGCCTTCCCCGACGTCGCCGGCGCGTTTTCGACCTCCGGCGTGGTCGATGGCGAGCTGATGGTGAAGGGCGAATTTCAGGGCGGCGCCCTGGAGGATGGCGGCGGGGCGGCAAGCTTCAACGCGCTGCAACAGCGGCTCGGGCGCAAGGTCGTCTCGGCCAAGATGCTGGCCGAATCGCCCGCCTTCGTCCGGCTCTACGACATCCTGTTCGACGGCACGGAGGATTTGCGCGCGCTGCCGTGGAGCGAGCGGCGTGCCCGGCTGGAGGCGTTCGCCGCGCGGCTCGACCCCGAGCGCTTCGACCTGTCGCAGGTGATCGAGGCGGAGGATTTCACCGCGCTGGAGGGTGTCCGGGCCGGCGCGCGCGATGCCGCGATCGAGGGGATGATGCTAAAGCGGCGCGACAGCCCCTATGTCGCGGGGCGGCGCACCGGGCTGTGGTACAAATGGAAGCGCGATCCGCTGACCGCGGATTGCGTGATGATGTACGCGCAGCGCGGCAACGGTCGCCGGTCGAGCTGGTACAGCGACTATACCTTCGGCTGCTGGACGCCGGAGGGCGAGCTGCTGCCGGTCGGCAAGGCCTATCAGGGCATCACCGATCAGGAGATCGCGCAGCTCGACCGCTTCGTGCGCCAGCATACGCTGAACCGCTTCGGCCCGGTGCGCGAGGTCGAGAAGTCGCTGGTGCTGGAGATCGCGTTCGATTCGATCCACGAATCGAAGCGGCACAAGTCCGGCGTCGCGATGCGCTTCCCCCGCATCGCGCGCATCCGCACCGACAAGCCGGCGGAGGAAGCGGATACGCTGGAGGCGCTGCGCCGGCTGGTGACATAACAGCCGTTCCGTCACCCCGGGCTCGACCCGGGGTCCCGCTTCTTCTCCCTCGTCGCGCATAAAGCGGGACCCCGGATCAAGTCCGGGGTGACGAAGCAGAAAGAGCGACGCATAGGCGGACCATGTCCGCCTACCCGCTCGCCGCCGCGATGATGATCGCCTCCGGGTCGATCCACGCCGTCGTCAACGCGATCGTGAAGGGCGGGCGCGACAAGATGGCGGCGCGCGCCTTCACCGATGCCGCGGCGGCGATCATCCTGTTGCCCGCGATCCTGTTCGTGCCGCTGCCGCAAGGCGCCTGGGGCTGGCTGGCGGCGAGCGCGCTGGGCCATGCGATCTACCTCTACGCGCTGATCCGCGCCTATCAGGTGGCGGACCTGACCGCGGCCTATCCGGTGCTGCGCGGCACCGCCCCGGTCGTCACCGCGCTGGCGACGATCGGCTGGCTGGGGGAGCCGGCGACCGTGGCGCAAGTGGCCGGCATCGCGCTGATCGCGGGCGCGATGCTGGTGCTGACGGTGGGCCGGCATATCGATCGCGCGGCGCTGGGCTGGTCGCTGCTGACCGGGGTGACGATCGCAATCTACACCGTGATCGACGCACGCGGCGTCCGCGCCGCGCCGGCCGCGACGAGCTATATCGTCTGGTTGTTCGTCGTGATGGGCGCGGTGGTGCTGGTCATGTTCGGCGCCGCGTCCAGGGGGGCGATCTTCACGCAGGTGCGCAGCGGCTGGCGGCCGGGCGCGACCGCAGGCGCGCTGTCGATCGTCACCTATGGCCTGGCGCTGTCGGCCCTCGCGCTCGGCCCCACCGCGCCGCTGGCGGCGCTTCGCGAGACGGGCATGGTCACCGCGCTGCTGATCGGCGTGTTCGCGCTGGGCGAGCGGGTTACCGGGCGGCGCGTGCTGGCGGTGCTGGGCATACTGGGCGGCGCCGCGCTGATCGTGGGGTAACAAGCGTCACCCTCGCCCTTCCCACTCGGCTGCACCGGCGTTCCCTTCCCTCTCCCGGCGGGAGAGGGAAGGGAGGCGCGCAGCGCCGGAAGGGTGAGGGTGACCCGCTACGCCGCCAGCGCCTGCCCGAGCCGCCGCACGTCGAGCGCGGTGACGCCCACCAGCGTCAGGTCGCCCAGCCGTCGGTCGCCCGTTTCGACCACGATGCCCTCCGCAGTCTGGCGTAGCATCGGCCACGTCACCTCGCGTCCGCTGACGCGCGTGCCGCGCACCCGCACCACCGCGACGCGGCGATCCGCCGTCACCGCCAGCGCGGTGCGCCCGTCCTCTCCGGTGACGGCATCGATCGCGGGAAATTCGGGCAGTGCGACGCCGATCGCCTCGATCGCCTCCTCGGGCGCGCGCATCATGCGGTCGGTCCCGCCGAACCCCAGCAGGCCTGCGAGCGTCATGCCTGTTGCGACACCGCATCCATCAGCGGGCGCAGCCCCGCGATGTCATAGCCCGCGCCCGCCGCCTTCGCGGTCAGCGCATCGGCATCCTCGCCCAGCCCCGCGCCCGCCAGCGCCCACAGGTTGCACGACCGCGTGCCCGAGCGGCAATAGGCCAGCACCGGACCGTTCGCGCCGTCCAGCGCGCCGATCATCGCCTGCACCTGCGCGAAGCTGAACCCCGCGTGCGTCACGGGGATCGCGGTATAGGCGAGGCCCGCCGCCTCCGCCGCGGCGCGGATGTCGTCGCCGCTCGGCTGGCCCGCCTCCTCGCCATCGGGGCGGTTGTTGACGATCGCGACATAGCCCGCCGCGGCGATGGCGGGGACGTCCTCGGGCCGGATCTGCGGCGCGACCGCGATCTTTTCGTCGATGATGCGAAGCATGGGACGAACCCTAGCGCGCCCGAATCGACATTACGAGTGGTCCGC
This sequence comes from uncultured Sphingomonas sp., assembly GCA_913774925.1. GTDB lineage: Bacteria > Pseudomonadota > Alphaproteobacteria > Sphingomonadales > Sphingomonadaceae > Sphingomonas. The sequence goes on from CAJYKB010000047.1 coordinate 21,601, forward strand.
GATCACTTTCAGGAACGCGGTCCCGTACGCATCCAGCTTGCGCTGACCGATGCCGGAGATCCGCCCGAGCGCGCTGGCGGAGGTGGGCCGCAGCGCCGCCATCTCGCGCAGCGCCGAATCGTGAAAGATGACATAGGGCGGAACCCCCGCCTCCTTCGCCAGGTCGCGGCGGCACGCGCGCAGCGCCTCGAACAGCGGATCGTCGACCGGATTGGCGGTCTGCGCGCCCGCGCCCTTGCGGCGACGCTCGCGCGCGGGCGGCTCGATCAGCGGCAGCGTCGACTCGCCCTTCAGCAGCGCGCGCGCGGCGGGGCCGAACTCCAGCCCGCCATGCGGATTGGTGCGCAGCGCATCCTTCAGCAGCAGCGCCCGACCGACGGGTTTCAGCAACCGCAACTCGTCGCCCGCGACGATATTCCAGACGGTCAGCTGCTCGTGCCCGTTCATCAGGCTGCGCTCGGTCGACTGACCGGTCAGCACCTGCTCGATATAGCCCGCGCCGAACATCTGCCCGGTGCGGAACACCGCGGAGAGATATTTCTGCGCCACCTGCGTCGCGTCGATCGCGGCGGGCGGGTTGAGGCAATTGTCGCAATTGCCGCACGTCGCCGGCGGGTCCTCGCCGAAATGCCGCAGCAGGATCGCGCGGCGGCACCCGGCGGTCTCCACCAGCGCGGCGAGTGAGGTCAACCGCTGGCGCTCGCCCGGCTGGCGCGCTGGCTCGACCTCGCCGATGCGCTGGCGCGCGCGCGCGAAATCGTCCGCACCCCAGAACAGATGCGCCACCGCCGGATCGCCGTCGCGCCCGGCGCGGCCGGTTTCCTGATAATAGGCCTCGATCGACTTCGGCAGCCCGGCATGCGCGACGAAGCGGACGTCGGGCTTGTCGATCCCCATTCCGAACGCCACCGTGGCGCAGATCAACATATCCTCCGACGCGACGAAATCCGCCTGGTTGCGCGCGCGCACGCTCGCATCCAGCCCGGCGTGATAGGCGCGCACGGGCCGTCCCGTGCTGCGCCCCAGCGCCTCGGCCATCTTCTCGGTCCCCGCACGCGAGGGGACGTAGACGATGCCCGGCCCCGGCGTGCGCGCGATCAGGTCCGCGATCTGGCGCGTGGTCTGGTCGCGCGGGGTGATGGTGTAGCGGATGTTGGGCCGGTCGAACCCGGCGACGATCATCCCCTCGACCGGGATGCCCAGCTGCTCCAGCACATCGCGCCGGGTATGCTCGTCCGCGGTCGCGGTCAGCGCGAGGCGGGGCACCTGCGGAAAGGCGTCCAGCAGCGGGCGCAGCAGGCGATAGTCGGGGCGGAAGTCGTGCCCCCATTCGCTGACGCAATGCGCCTCGTCGATCGCGAACAGCGCAACGCGCCCGCGCTCCAGCAGATCGCGGAAATCACCGCCCGACGCCCGCTCCGGCGCGACGTAGAGCAGGTCCAGCTCGCCATCCAGGAAACGCCCGCGCGTCTCGGCCTTGTTCTCGTCCACGCTGGTCAGCGTCGCGGCGCGCAAGCCGACCGCGGTCGCCGCGCGCAGCTGGTCGTGCATCAGCGCGATCAGCGGGCTGACGACGACGCACGTCCCCTCCAGCATCGCGGAGGGCAATTGATAGCATAACGACTTGCCCGCGCCGGTCGGCATCACCGCCAGCGTGCGCTCGCCCGCGAGCACGCGCGTAACGACATCCTCCTGCACGCCGCGGAAGGCAGGAAAGCCGAAGATGCGATGGAGTGTTGCGACGGGGTCGGCGACCATTGCGGGTCATCTAGGGTTCAGGGCGTCCGGTGGCAACGCGCCAACGGGGGAACGCGCAGCGCGTTTCGGGCGTACAGCGGCGATGACGCCGATCCATCGCCCTCACCCCCGCCGCAACCTGGCCCTGTTCACCTTCGGAGCGGCGGCGATGCTTTCCAGCTGCAGCCGTGAGGACGAGGCCACCACGGCGGGCACCACCGCGCCGTCGCCGTATCAGACGGCCGCGGCGGCCTCCGCGCCGGGCGCGCCGGTCGAGACCACGAACTGACGATGGAGCGCGTCCGCGACCATCGATCGGAGCAGGAATTCGTGCTGGAGGTAAGCGGCCACCGCGCCATCGCCGCCTATCAGCTGGAGGGCGATACGATCGTCTTCACCCACACCGTCGTCCCCGCGGAGATCGAGGGGCGCGGCGTCGGCAGCCGCCTGATCCGCGGCGCCCTCGACGCGGTGCGCGACCGCAGGCTGAAGGTGGTGCCGCAATGCACCTTCGTCCGCGCCTATATCGAGAAGCATCCCGAGACGCGCGACCTGCTGGCCTGATCTCATCACCCTTACCCTTACCCTTACCCTTACCCTTACCCTTACCCTTCCCTCTCCCATCGGGAGAGGGAGGGAGGCGCGAAGCGCCGGAAGGGTGAGGGCGACGCGAAGCATTACCCCCCGATCCGCGACCCGTCCGCGTTGAGCCCCAGATCCTTCAGCAGCGGCGCCACCTCCGGATCCTTGCCGTAGAACGCGCGGAACATCGGCGCGTAATCCTCCGTATGCCCCTTCGACAGGATCATGTCGCGGAAGCGCTGGCCGTTGGCGCGGGTCAGCCCGCCGTTCGCCTCGAACCAGGAATAGGCGTTCGCATCCAGCATCTTGGTCCACTGGTACGCGTAATAGCCGGCCGAATAGCCATTGCCCCAGATGTGGAGAAAATAGCTGGAGCGATAACGCGGCGGCACGTCGGCGACGTCGAGACCGGACGCCGCCAGCGCCTGTGCCTCGAACGCATCGGCATTGGTCGGCGCCTTGCCCGCGGGCAGCGAGTGCCACGCCATGTCGAGCTGCGACGCCGCCAGCGCCTCGCCGAAGGAATAGCCGGTATTGAACGTGGCCGCGCGCTTGATCTTGTCGACCAGCGCCTGCGGGATCGGCTGCCCGGTGCGGTAATCGACCGCATAATGCGCGAGCACCTTGGGATCGAGCGCCCAATGCTCGTTGAACTGCGACGGGAACTCGACGAAGTCACGCGCGGTGTTGGTGCCCGATACGCTGGGATAGGTCTGGTTCGCGAACAGCCCGTGCAGCGCATGGCCGAACTCGTGGAACATGGTCGTCACGTCGTCGAACGTGATGAGCGCGGGCTGGCCGGCGGCGGGCTTGGTGAAGTTGCCGACGTTGTAGATCACCGGCTTCGTCCCCAGCAGCTTCGACTGGTTGACGAAGTTCGACATCCACGCGCCACCGTTCTTGTTGTCGCGCTTCCAGTAATCGAAGAACATCAGCCCCAACGGCTGGCCGTTCTCCTCGAACACCTCATAGACCATGACGTCGCTCTGCCACACGGGCAGGTCGGTGCGCTTCTTGAAGGTGATGCCGTACAGCTGGGTCGCGGCATAGAAGACGCCGTCCTCCAGCACCTTGTCGATCCGGAAATACGGCTTCAGCTCGTCCTGGTTCAGGTCGTAGCGCGCCTTGCGCAGCTTCTCCGAGTAGAAGTCCCAGTCCCACGGCTTCAGCGCGACATCGCCGGCCGCCGCCTTGATCTGCTCCTGAAGCTCGGCCGCCTCGCGCTTCTGTTCGACCGACACCGCGCCCGCGATCTGGCGCAGGAAGCTCTGCGCGGTCTGCGGCGTCTTCGCCATCTGGTCGGCCAGCTTGTAATCGGCCCAGCTCGCGAACCCCAGCAGCTTCGCCTTCTGCGCGCGCAGGTCGGCGATCCGCAGCAGCGTGGCGCGCGTGTCGTTGGCGTCGCCCTTCTCCGCACGCCTCCAGCTCGCCTCGAACAAGGCCTGCCGCGTGGCGCGATCGGTCAGCTGCGCCAGCGCGGGCTGCTGCGTCGTGTTCTGGAGCGACAGGACGTACTTGCCCGGCAGTCCGCGCGCCTGCGCATCGGCCGCAGCCGCCGCGATCTCCGCATCCGACAGCCCGGCGAGCTTCGCCTTGTCGTCGACCACCAGCGCCCCCGCCTTGGCCGCGGCGAGCAGGCGCTGCTTGAAATCCGTCTCCAGCGTCGACAGCTGCCCGTTGACGTCGCGCAGCGCCTTCTGGTCGGCGGACGACAGCTGCGCCCCGGCGCGCACCATCTTGTCATAGGTCAGCGTCAGCACCATGGACTGCTCGGGCGTCAGCCCCAACGACGCCTGGCGATCGTGGAGCGACTTCACCCGTGCGAACAGCCGCGCATCCTGGTTGATCGCATCGCGGTGCGCTGACTGGAGCGGGGCCAGCTCCGCCTCGGCCTTCTGGAGCACCGGGTTGGTATTGGCGCCGTTGACCCCGCTGAACGCATTGTCCGCGCGCTCCAGCAATTGGCCCGAGCGCTCCAGCGCGGCGATCGTGTTGTCGAAGGTCGGCGCGGCGCGGTCGTTCGCGATCCGCGCCACCTCGGCGCGCTGCTCCGCCATGCCGGCCTTGATGGCCGGCAGGTAATCATCGTCCTTGATCCGGTCGAAGGGCGGCGCCTGATACGGCAGCGTGCTCGGCTTCGCGAAAGGGTTGGTGGCCGGCAGCGTCTGGGCCGTCGCGGTGGTGGTCATCAGCGCCACGGACATGGTGGCGGCAAACAGCGAACGCATTGAAACTCCTTGAAACCCTGGTGCAGCGCTGTGCACGTGACGCAATGATGCGGCAAGGGGGCTGTCGTATCGCTGAATGGCTTCGGGCGAAGAAGATTGGTTCACGCGGAGGCGCGGAGGCTCGGAGGTGTCTTGCCCCCGGGCCACTTGTCCGCGGCAGCGACAAACCGGGTCCTTGTCTTCCGATACAAAGGTTCCGCGCGGGACACCTCCACGTCTCCGCGCCTCCGCGTGAACCTAGACAGCCACTTCCGCATCCACCCCGGCTGCGCGTTCGGCGGCCTGGCGCATCCACATCTCCGCATACAGCCCGCCCGCCGCCAGCAAAGCCGCATGCGTGCCGCGTTCGACCACGCGCCCGGCCTCCAGCACCACGATCTGGTCGGCGTGGACGATCGTCGACAGCCGGTGCGCGATCACGATCGTGGTGCGCCCGCGCTCGATCGCCTGGAGCGTCTCCATGATCTCGCCCTCGGTCCGGCTGTCGAGCGCGCTGGTCGCCTCGTCCAGGATCAGGATGGGCGGGTCTTTCAGCAGCGTGCGCGCGATCGCGACGCGCTGCTTCTCGCCGCCCGACAGCTTCAGCCCGCGCTCGCCGACGCGCGTGGCATAGCCGTCCGCCTGCCGCTCGATGAAGCCCGCGATCGCAGCGCCCCGCGCAGCCCGCTCGATCGCCGCCTGATCCGCCCCCTCGCGGCCATAGGCGATGTTGTAACCGATCGTGTCGTTGAACAGCACCGTATCCTGCGGCACGATTCCGATCGCGGCGCGCAGGGAATCCTGCGTCACCTGCGCGATATCCTGCCCGTCGATCGTCACGCGACCCGAATTGACGTCGTAGAAGCGATACATCAGCCGCGCGAGCGTCGATTTTCCCGCCCCGGACGGCCCCACCACGGCCAATGTCGACCCCGCCGGCACGTCCAGATCGATCCCCTTCAGGATCTCCGCGCCCGCATCATAGCCGAAATGCACGTTGTGGAACCGCACATGGCCGTTGCGGATCGCCAATGGCGCGGCATCGGGCGCATCCACCACCTCCGATGGCGTATCGATCAGGTCGAACATCGCGCCCATGTCGATCACGCCCTGCCGGATCGTGCGATACACCATACCCAGAAGGTCGAGCGGACGGAACAGTTGCGACAATAGCGTCGACACCAGCACCACATTGCCCGCGGTGAACCGCCCTTGGCTCCACCCCCAGGCGACCCAGGCCATGCCCGCTCCCAGCATCAGGTTGGTGATCGCCGCCTGCCCGATGTTGAGCCACGCCAGGCTGTTCTCGCTCTTCACCGCGGCGTTGGCATAGGCGCGCATCGCCGCATCGTAGCGTCTGGCCTCGCGCTCCTCCGCACCGAAATACTTCACCGTCTCGAAATTCAGCAGCGAATCGACCGCATGCGCTACCGCGCCGGTGTCGAGATCGTTCATCCGCTCGCGCAGGCTGGCGCGCCAGTCGGTCACCATCCGGGTGAACCAGATATAGACCGCGACCATCACCACCGTCGCGGCGACCAGCGGCCAGCCGAACTTCACCTGGAAGATGCCGAGCACCAGCGCCAGTTCCAGCACCGTCGGCGCGATGTTGAACAGGAGGAAATACAGCATCGTATCGATGCTCTTGGTGCCGCGTTCCACCACCTTCGTCACCGCGCCCGTGCGCCGCTCCAGATGGAAGCGCAGCGACAACCGATGCAGGTGACGGAAGACGCGCGCCGCCAGCCGCCGAGTCGCCTCCTGCCCGACTCGCTCGAACACCGTGTTGCGCAGATTGTCGAACAGCGTGCTGCCGAAGCGCGCCGCGGCATAGCCGACGACCAGCAACACGATCAGCGACACCGGCGTCGTCGGCACCGTCATCCCGTCGACCGCGCCCTGCAGCGCGAACGGCGCGCCATAGACCTGCACCAGCTTCGACGCGATCACGAGCGTCATCGCGCCGACCACGCGCAGCTTCATCCCCGGCGCGTCGGAGGGCCACAGATCGGGGAGGAAGCGCCGCAGCGTCGGCAGCAGCGGACGTTCGACGGAGGCGGAGGTAGCGGAGAGCGGCGGCATGAAGCCGCGATGTCGGGGTCACGGCACGCGGCGTCAACCTCGCCCCATAACGGCACAATCGGATGCACGGAACGCGGGCGCCGTCAATGCGTATTTACAGAACGAATTCATTGGGATGGGAGGCATCGGTGGAGCCGGTCTTCTTCGTCATGGCGATCATGGGGTGCGCGGACGGCGCGTCGGGTTGCATGCAGGCGCGGGTCGAGCCCGCACGCTACGCGACCATCCAGCAATGTCAGGCGGCGATGCCCGCGGCGCTGACCCGCAGCACCGACATCGACTATCCCGTCGTCACCGCAGCATGTCAGCGCAACGGCCTTCAGATGGCGGATAATTCCGCCGTTAAGCGCGCCGGGCGGTGAGGAAATAGTCCAGCGCGGTCGACGCTCCGAGCGCAAATCCGCTCGTTCCCAGCGTCAGGCCGGTAATGTCGACCACCTCCAATCCGCTGTCCTGTACCAGCAGGCTCAGTTCGTCCGGCGTCAGGAACTTGTCCCAGTCGTGCGTACCGCGCGGGATCTGGCCGCTCAGCTCCGCCCCCTCGACCAGCGCCACGCGCGACAGCCACGTCCTGTTGGGCGTGCTCATCACCAGCAGCCCCCCCGGCACCACCGATGCCGCGAGCGCCGCGACGAACGTGCGCGGATCGGCGACGTGCTCCACCACCTCCATCGAGGTCACGAGGTCGAACGTCTCCCCCGCCACCGCCTCGACCCCGCCGGCGCGATAGTCGATCGCCAGCCCCCCGCTCTCGGCGTGCGCGCGCGCCACCGCGATGCTCTCCGCCGCGGCATCGACCGCGGTCACGCGCGCGCCCAGCCGCGCCAGCGGCTCCGCCAGCAGCCCCGCGCCGCACCCCATGTCCAGCGCGCGCCGCCCTGCCAGCGGGGTGAAGGAGCGATCGTCCAGATCCCAGTGCCGGTCGATTGCCGCACGAATATAGCGCAGCCGCGCCGGGTTCAGCCGGTGGAGCATCGCCGACGAGCCCTTGGGATCCCACCATTCCTGCGCCAGCTTGCCGAAATGCGCGGCCTCACCCGCCACGATCGAGGGGTGGGTGGTGTCGGTTGTTACGCTTGCGTCGGTCATGCGCGCTTCCTATCAGGGCGCCCCCTCCACCCCAAGGCGTTTGGACAGATCAGTGGCGCGCATCGTCATGAAATTCGGCGGCACCTCGATGGCCGGGATCGAGCGTATCCGCTCCGTCGCCGCCCGGGTGAAGCGCGAGGCCGACGCCGGTAACGAGGTGGCGGTCGTCGTCTCCGCGATGGCGGGCGAAACCGACCGCCTCGTCGGATTCTGCCGCGAGGCGTCGCCACTGTACGATCCGCGCGAATATGACGTCGTCGTCGCCGCGGGCGAGCAGATCACCAGCGGCCTCCTGGCGATCGCGCTCCAGGCGATCGGGGTCGAGGCGCGCTCGTGGCTCGGCTGGCAGCTGCCGATCAACACCGACGACGCCTTCGCCAAGGCGCGCATCGGCACGATCGATACCGATGCGCTTATCGCCAGCATGGCATCGGGCGCGGTCGCGGTGATCCCCGGGTTTCAGGGGATGAACGCCGACGGCCGCATCACCACGCTGGGCCGCGGCGGGTCGGACACGTCCGCGGTCGCGGTGGCGGCGGCGGTGAAGGCGGATCGCTGCGACATCTACACCGACGTCGACGGCGTCTATACCACCGATCCCCGCATCGTGCCGCGCGCGCGCAAGCTGGTGAAGGTGACGTACGAGGAGATGCTGGAACTGGCGAGCGTGGGGGCCAAGGTGCTCCAGACGCGCTCGGTCGGGCTGGCGATGAAGGAAAAGGTCCGCGTCCAGGTGCTGTCGTCGTTCACCGGCGAGGATGCACCGATGGCGGACACCCTGCCCGGAACGATGATCGTGGGCGAAGAGGAGATCGACGACGTGGAACGCCAGCTCATCACCGGCATCGCGCACGACAAGAACGAGGCGAAGATCACGCTGACCAGCGTGCCCGACAAGCCCGGCTCGGTCGCCGCGATCTTCGAGCCGTTGTCGTCGGCGAACATCAACGTCGACATGATTATCCAGAACATCGCGCACCGCAGCAGCGGGTCGGCCAGCGCGACCGACGTGACCTTCACCGTCCCCGCCGCCGACCTGCCGCGCTCGATCGAGGCGCTCAACCAGGCGCGGGAGTCGATCGGCTTCGGCGAGCTGGTCCACGACACCCGCGTCGCGAAGATCAGCGTCGTCGGCGTCGGCATGCGCAGCCACGCGGGCGTCGCCAGCACGATGTTCACGACGCTCGGTGCACGCGGGATCAACATCCAGGCGATCTCCACCAGCGAGATCAAGGTGTCGGTGCTGATCCACGAGGACGAGACCGAGCTGGCGGTCCGCGTCCTCCACACCGCCTACGGTCTGGACGCGGACGAGGCGGCGTAATCGACGTGCTCCTGCGCACGCAGGAGCCCAGGGTTCCAAGCACAACGGACGTTGCTCTGTCTGGCCCTGGCTTCCGGCGTTCGCCGGAACACGGAGGTCACTCCGCCGGCGCGGCGCTCGCGACCTGCGCGTCGGGAATGCGGGTCGCCTCCGCCTGGAAGCCCAGCGTCGCGCGGCCGTGTGCGGTGCCCGCGATATCCGCGACCAGATACAGCGGCCGCCGCTTCGATTCGATATACAGCCGCCCCAGATACTCCCCGATCATGCCCAGCACGAACATCTGGATCGACGACAGCACGACCACCACCAGCATCGTCGAGGTCCAGCCCTGCACCCGCTCGCCGCTGAAATAGCCATAGGCGATGTAGAACAGCAGCAGCACCGAACACCCCGCCAGGATCACCGACAGATGGCTCGCCCAGCGCAGGGGGGCGGTGGAGAAGCCGGTGACCGCATCGAGCGCCAGCCGCACCATCTTGCCCAGCGGATAGTTCGTCTCGCCCGCATGCCGCTCCGCGCGGTCATAAGGGAACGGCACCTGGCGGAAGCCGACCCAGGCGACCATCCCGCGGATGAACCGCGCCTGCTCCGGCAGCGACAGCAACGCGTCGAGCGCGCGACGCGTCATCAGCCGGAAATCGCCGGTGTCGAGCGGGATCGGCGTATCGGTGACCCGGTCGAGGACGCGGTAGAAGGCCGCCGCCGTCGCCTTCTTGAACAGCGTCTCGCCATCGCGCTTGCGGCGGACCGCATAGACCACATCGGCCCGCTCGCGCGCCATCGTCGCGCGCATCTCCGCCACCAGTTCGGGCGGATCCTGCAGGTCGGCGTCGATGATGAGGATCTGCTCGCCCGCGCACAGGTCCAGCCCCGCCGTCAGCGCCAGCTGGTGGCCGTGGTTGCGCGACAGGTTGACCGCCACGACGCGCGGGTCGGCGGCGGCCAGCGTCTGCATCACGCGCCAGCTGTCGTCGCGCGACCCGTCGTTGACCAGCACGATCTCGTGATCGTCGCCCACGACGCCCCGCGCGGCGGCGGCCACGCGGGCATGGAGCAGCGGCAGCGTCGCTTCTTCGTTGTAACAGGGGATGACGACCGATAGCGCAGGACGGTTCATGGTGCCGCCGCGCTGTAACGACCTGTCGGCCTCCTGTCAGCCCGTGGTCACGACCTTTACCAGCATGCCCGTGCGAAGCGGCGCGTCCGGGTCCAGCCCGTTGAGCGTCATGAACCGCTCGCGCTGGAGTGTGGGATAGGCCATCTGCCGCGCGAACGTGTCGATCGTGTCGCCGGACTTCACGGACATGATGCGGATGCGCTTACCGGTGATCGCGTTCGCCTGCGCGGGCGTCAGCACGCCGACGCTTTCCACCAGCGACGCCAGCGGTCGGATCCCCTGCCCCGCTGGGGTGACGATCGTGAACCAGTTGGTGGCGTTGGGAAAGCGATAGGCGACGATGGTCGCATCGACCGCGCGGCCGTTCGCGGACGCGCGCGTGGTCGAGGCGGCGTAGCGCACGCCATTGGCGGTGCCAGACGTCACCTCGCCGGTGGCATCGGCGCCCAGCTGGCGGAACCGCGCGGCGATGAATGCGGCGAGATCGTCGGTCGCCGCCGCGGTCTTCATCTGCGCCTGCCCCCCGCTGCCCGCGACCGTCACCGCGTCCGCCCCGTTGGCGATCGTATAGCCCTGCGGCGCGGTGAAGCGCAGCCGAAGCCCGGGATGGCGGAAGGTCTGCCCCTCGACCACGCCTTCGCGCGGATCGTCGTCGTAGCGCAGCCCGTCCAGGCGCCGAAGGAAGGCGGTATCCTGTGGCGGGGTCGTCTCGGCGCGCCCGGTCGCCTGCGCCAGCTTCGCGGCTCGGCGCACGCGCTCCAGGCTGTTGGGGTGCGTCGAAGCCCAGGTCGGCAGCGCATTGGCGTCGCGCCCGGCCGCACGCGCCTGCAGCGTCGTCGCAGCGTTCAGCTGCGCCAGCATGTCGGCGGCGGCATAGGGATCGTACCCAGCGGCGGTGATGTACTTCACCCCCAGCGCGTCGGCGGCATATTCCTGATCGCGCCCGTATTTCAGCGTGTAGAGCCCGGCGGCCTGCTGCGCGCCGGCACCGACCAGCTGCCCGATCGCGCCATTGCCCGCCACCGCGCCGACGATCCCCGCCAGCACGCCACCGATCGACGCCGTGCGGTTGCGCCCCGCCGAGTGGCGCGCGGCGACATGCCCCACCTCATGCCCCATCACCGACGCCAGCTCCGCCTCGCTGTTCATCAGCGCCATCAACTGCCGCGTGATGTAGATGTAGCCACCGGGGATCGCGAAGGCGTTCTCCACCGGTGAATTGAGTAGCGCAACGGTGAAATCGCCCTGCGCGTTCGACAGTCCGGACTGGACCGCGACCCGCTTGCCCACCTGCTCCACATAGGCCGCCTGCGGGCCATCGTACTTGCCGCCGAACTCGGCCAGCAGCTGCGGATTGGCCTGCGCGCCCTGTGCCTTGTCGGTCGCCGATATCGACTGCGCGCCCGCGGGCACCGCGAGCATGACGAGCGCGGTGGCGGCGAGCAGATGGCGTGACATGGATCGATCCTCCCGTTTCGGACACAAATGCGGGAAGGCGGCACGGGTTTCCAGAGGCAGGAACGCTAATCAACCCAGTCGATCGCCACCGGCGCGTCGATCCCGAGCACCGCGTGCACCGGACAGGCGTGTGCCGCCGCCTCCAGTCGCCGGCGCTGGTCGGCGTCGAACGTGCCGGGAATCCGCAACGTCACCGACAGCCGCGCGATACGGCGCGGGCCGTCGGCCATGTCCTTGGTCACCGTCGCGGTGGCACCGGCGATATCGCACTCCATCGATCGCGCCGCCATCCCCATCATGGTGAGGACGCAGCTGCCCAGCGACACCGCCAGCAGATCGCTCGGCGAGAAGCCCTCGCCGCGGCCCTGGTTATCGATCGGCGCGTCGGTCACGACGACGCTGCCCGACGCGTCGTGGACCGCGCGGCAGCGTAGCGCACCGTCATAGGTGACGAGCGTCGCCGCCATCAGATCCGCTCGGCCGCGTTGACCGCATCCGCCGCGCGCAATGCCGCCAGCAGCCGCATCAACTGGTGGGAATCGTGGACCTCCAGGTCGATCATGTTGGTGTGGAATTGCGCATCGCGGTTATCGAGCCGCAGGTTGATGATGTTCGCCTTGTGCTGCCCGATCACCGTCGCCAGCAGGCCCAGCGCACCGGGTTCGTTGCGCACCTCGACCGAGATACGCGCCACCGCGCCCTCGGTCTTGTCGCCCCATTGCACGTCGATCCAGTCGGTTTCCTCGTCGGAGCGCTCGGCCAGGTCGGACAGGACGCGACAGTCGATCGCGTGGACCTCGATCGAGGCGTCGGGGCGGCGCAGGCCCACAATGCGGTCGCCCGGCACCGGATGGCAGCATGCCGCCAGCTCGTAGGCGACGCCCGGTGCCAGGCCCTGGATCGAGATCGCGCTCGACTGCGGCGGCGCGTGCGCGAGGTCCGCACCGGCCGAACCGGGCATCAGCGCCTCCATGACCTGCCCGTCGGTCAGCGTCCGGCGCGCGATCGCCTGCATCAGCGCCGCCTCGTCGGGCAGCTTCAGCCGCTTGAGCGCCTCGTCCCGCGCACCGGCGGACAGGGTCGCGGGCAGGCGCGCGACGATGTCGTCGTACAGCTTGCGTCCCAGCGCGACGGTCTGCCCGCGCTCCTCGTTGCGCAAGTGGCGGCGGATCGCCGCCAGCGCCTTGGCGGTGATGGCGAGATTGAGCCACGACGCCTGCGGCACCTGCGCCTTGGAGCGCAGCACCTGCACCTGGTCGCCGTTCTCCAGCACGGTCGACAGCGGCACGACGCGCCCGTTGACCTTCGCGCCGACCGCCTGGTCGCCCAGATCGGTGTGCACCGCATAGGCGAAATCGATCGGCGTCGCGCCTTTCGGCAGCTGGATCAGCTCGCCCTTGGGGGTGAAGGCGAAGATGCGATCCTGGTACATCGCGATCTTGGTATGCTCGAGCAGTTCCTCGGGCGTCGCCGCGGTGTCGAGGATCTCGACCAGATCGGCGATCCAGCCGTGCTGCGCGTCGGGACGCAGGCGCGTGTTGCCCGGCGTGTCGCGCCCGCCGGTCGCCGCCTTGTCCGGCTTGTCGGGGCGCTCGGTCGCCTCCGCGGCGACGGATTGCTTGTAGGCCCAGTGCGCCGCCAGCCCGAACTCCGCCTCGGCATGCATCTCCGGCGTGCGGATCTGGATCTCGATGCGGCGATTCTCGGCATGGATCACGCTGGTGTGGAGCGAGCGATAGCCGTTGCGCTTGGGCGTCGAGATATAGTCCTTGAACCGCCCTGGCACCATCGGCCAGCGCCGGTGGATGATGCCCAGCGCGCGGTAGCAATCCTCCTCCGTCGGGACGATGGCGCGGAACGCCATGATGTCCGACAGCTGCTCGAAGCTGATGTGGCGTTCCTGCATCTTGCGCCAGATCGAATAGGGGTGCTTTTCCCGCCCCGACACCTGCGCATCGATGGTCCCGCGCGACAGGATCAGCTTCAGCCCGGAGCCGATCTTGGCGATGCGGTCGCCGCCCGACCCCTCCTTCAGCTGCTCCAGCCGGCGGGTGATCGACTCGTACGCCTCCGGCTCAAGCTGCGCGAAGGCGAGCGTCTGCATCTCCTTCATGAACTCGTACATGCCGATCCGCTCGGCGAGCGGGGCATAGATATCCATCGTCTCGCGCGCGATGCGGCGACGCTTCTCCGGCTTCGGGATGTGGTGGAGCGTGCGCATGTTGTGCAGCCGGTCGGCCAGCTTCACCAGCAGCACGCGGATATCGCCCGACATCGCCAACAGGAACTTGCGCAGATTCTCCGCCGCGCGTTCGTTCTCGGTCTGCGCCTCGATCTTGCTGAGCTTGGTGACGCCGTCCACCAGCCGCGCGACATTGGCGCCGAAGATGCGCTCGATCTCCTCGGGCGTGGCGACGGTATCCTCGACCGTGTCGTGCAGGATCGCGGTGGCGATCGTCTCGTCGTCGAGGTGAAGCTCGGTCAGGATGCCCGCCACCTCGATCGGGTGGCTGAAATAGGGGTCGCCGCTCGCGCGCTTCTGCGTGCCGTGCGCGTTGACGGAGAAGACGTAGGCGCGGTTGAGCATCGCCTCGTCGGCATCCGGGTCGTAGTCGAGTACCCGGTCGACCAGTTCATACTGTCTCAGCACTGCCATAAGATGCTTCTATCGGCCGCCGCATTGCAACACGCGAGACACAAAAAATTGGCCCCCGCCGCGGGAGTTGCGGCGGGGGCCAGATGATCCCGTCAGAGGGGACGGAAACTTCAGTTGTTCGCCATCGTCGGGGCGGTGATCCCGGCCTTGGCATTGCAGGCGCCCAGCTGCGCCGCGTCGAAGGTCTTGCCCCCCGCCGAGAAGGCGGTCAGCCCGCCGACGTCGCGCGCCAGCAGCTGGCACAGGATCGCGTCGCGCTCCGGCGCACGGGCGGCGACCAGCGCGCCGTTTTCGACGTGCCAGGCGGTCGAACGGGTTATGAGGCGCGCCTTGGTCGGCGCGGCGGCCGGGGTGGCGACGTAATAGGCGCCGGCGGGCTGCGCCTGGACACCGGCAGCGGCCAGCGTGGCGGCGGAGGCGACGATCGCGGAGATGACGGCACGAAGCATCGGACGATTCCCTGTTGAGTTGCTGATCGCTACCTAGATGCTGCGTATGCGAGTTGCAAGCGGAAACTCGCACTTGCGAGTAGCTGATCGAAACTTATTTCTTACAATTCCGGACGGGTCGTGCAAATGGGTTGACGCCGATGCCCGTTCGGCAGGAGACTTGGCCGGTGGGAAACGTGCGTGAAGATCTGGCCGAGTGCAGCCTGCCGGCGGCGCTGGAATCGATGGGCGAGCGCTGGGCGTTCCTGATCCTGCGCGCCGCGTTCAACGGCCTGCATCATTTCGAGGAGTTCCAGCAGGAACTGGGCATCGCGCGCAACATCCTGGCCAACCGGCTGGCGCGCTTCGTCGAACATGGCATCATGGAGCGCGCGTCCGTGCCGGAGGATCGGCGCAAGATCGTCTACAATCTGACCGAGAAGGGCTTCGCGCTGCTGCCGACGATGGTCGCGCTGCGGCAATGGGGCGAGCGGTGGGAGACGGGGTGTCCGGCGTTCCCGATCCTGGTCGACGTGCGCGACGGCCGCCCGATCCGCGAGGTCGCGGTGCTGAGCCACGACGGGCGCGTGCTGGGCAAGACCGACATGCACTGGGCGTTGCCGTCGGAGGTCAATGCGTCCGAGGTGCGCGCGGCGGAATAACCTGTTCATCGTCATTCCTGCGGGGGCGGGGATCCAGAACCGCTGCCTTCACGCTTCTACAAGCGATCTCAGCGCACCTGGATCCCTGCCTGCACGAAACCTCTGCGAACGTCTCTTCCTAGGTTCCGTTAGACCTGTCACCCCGGACGTGTTCCGGGGTCCACCGTTACGCAAGATCAAAGGCTTGTGAGTTCGCGGCTCGGTGGATGCCGGAACAAGTCCGGCATGACGATGGCGACTTTCGCGGAGGTCTCGCTTGCGCGGGAATGACGATGATAGGCGATCTACCGCGTCAAACTGCCCTCATTCGCCAGCGTCGCCTCCTCCGCGCGGGGCACGCGGCGAAACAGCGCGCGGTCGGCCGGCCCCAGCGCGAACTTCCACAGCAGCAACACGTAACTGCCCGCGATCAGCGGCAGCCCGACCAGCAGCCGCACGCCGCTCGGCAGCGGCAGCCAGTGAGTCGCCGCCCAGCCGAGCCCGCCCGCCACCGCCAGCGCCACCACCAGCGACCGACGCCACGGCGACACGGGCGCGGCCAGCAGCCCGCGCAACAGCCGCGTCTTCACCACCGACATCAGCGCAAAGGCGGTCATCAGCGCGATCGCCGGCCCCGCCGCCTGCCATTCCAGCGGCCAGTCGAGCGCGCGCATCGCCAGCACCAACATCACGCTGAGCAGGATCTGGAACGCCAGCATCGCCGCCGACACCATCAGATTGCGGTGCCGCGCGATATAGACCAGCGCGGATTCGGCGGTCGCGCCGGGTGACGCCAGTACCTCCGCGGTCAGCAGAAAGGCCAATGCCGCGCTGCCCGCGACGAACTGCGGCCCCAGCACCGTCATCACCGACGTCGCGGGGATCGCGCCCATCAGCGCCAGCCCCCCCTGCGCCGCCATGATCCAGAACGCGACCTGCCGGACCTGGTTGGCGACCGCGGCGGGATCGTTTTCCGCCAGACTGCGCGTAATGACCGGGCCCAGGATCGGGTCGAAACTGGTCTTCAGCTTGCCCGGCAACGTCGCGACCTGCTGCGCCATGTAATAGATGCCGACGACCTTGGGCGCGAACATCAGCCCCAGGATGAAGCGGTCGACGTTGCGCATCGACCATTCCAGCGCGTCGGCGCCGGCGAGCGGCGCGTTGTCGCGCGCCAGCGACAGGATCTCGCGGACCCGCGGCGACCACCCGCGCGGCAGGCCGTAGCTGCGCACGAACGGCACGATCGACGCGATCAGCGCCGCCACCATCGACGCGACATAGGACAGCACCAGCCCGTCCTTGATCGTGAGGAAGCTGAACACCCACGCCGCGCCCGAGATCGTCCATGGCTCCACGATCGCTCGCGCGGTCACCGCCGCTTTCACGTTATGGCGATAAGCGAGCGCGGCGAGGCTGACGTCGGACCAGGCCACCGCCAGGATGATGAGCGGCAGATAGCCGTCCAGCCCCCTCACCTCGGTATTGGCGTACATCACCTGCGGAAAGGTCCACAGCACCGCGCTGGCGGCGAGCGACAGCAGCCCCGCGACGACCATCCCGTCCCATACGACGTGCGCGTGCGGGCGCGTGGTGGTGGCCAGCGCCTGCGCCAGCCCGCGCTTCAGCCCCAGCGTGGCGAGCAGCGCGGCGAGTTCCACCACCACCACGGCGAGTGCGAAACGACCGACCAGCGCCGGGCCGTAGATATGCCCGGCGATGAACAGGAACGGCATCCGCGCGGCGAGGCGCAGGATGAACCCCGCCATGTTGGTCCGTCCGCCCTTCGCCAGCTGCGCGATATCGCGCTTCTCGCTCAATGCGCGGCGCCCCAGCTCTTGCCGGTGCCTATCTCCACCGCCAGCGGCACGTCGAGTACGACCGCGGGTTCCGCCGCGGTCGCCATGACGCGCTCGATCACCAGCTTCGCCGCCTCCACGTCACCCTCGGGCAGTTCGAAGACGAGTTCGTCATGCACCTGGAGCAGCATGCGGACGTGGCCCAGCCCGGCCTCGGCCAGCGCCGGCTCCATCCGCGCCATCGCGCGCTTGATGATGTCCGCCGACGTGCCTTGGATCGGGGCGTTGATCGCGGCGCGTTCGGCCCCCTGCCGCTCGTGCTGCACCTTGCTGCGGATGCGCGGGAAGTGCGTCTTGCGCCCGAACAGCGTCTGCGTGAACCCGCGCTCGCGCACCAGCTGGGTGGTGCTGTGGATATAGTCGCGGATGCCGGGGAAGCGGTCGAAATAGCGATCGATCATCCCCTGCGCTTCGTCCGCGCTGACGTCGAGCCGCCCGGCCAGCCCCCAGCGGCTGATGCCGTAGAGGATGGCGAAGTTGATCGTCTTCGCGCGCCCGCGGGTGTCGCGGTTCACCTCGCCGAACAGCTCCTGCGCGGTCAGGCTGTGGATGTCGTCCCCGCGTGCGAACGCTTCCTTCAGCTGTGGCACGTCGGCCATGTGCGCGGCCAGCCGCAGCTCGATCTGCGAATAGTCCGCCGCGAGGATGACGTTGCCATCGTCCGCCACGAAGGCGTCGCGGATCTGCCGCCCCGTCTCGGTTCGGATCGGGATGTTCTGGAGGTTGGGGTCGGTCGACGACAGCCGCCCGGTCTGCGCGCCGGTCAGCGAATAGCTGGTATGGACGCGACCCGTCGCGGGGTTGATCTGTTCCTGCAGCGCATCGGTGTAGGTGTTCTTCAGCTTGGTCAGCTGCCGCCAGTCGAGGACCCGCGCCGCAATCTCCGCGCCGGGCGAATCCTTGTCGGCGGCGAGCCGCTCCATTTCGGTGACGTCGGTCGAATAGACCCCGCTCTTGCCCTTGCGGCCGCCCTTCAACCCCATGCGCTCGAACAGCACGTCGCCCAGCTGCTTGGGGCTGCCGATCGTGAACGGCTCACCGGCCAGGCCGTGGATCACGCCCTCCAGCTCGCCGATCTGTTTCGAGAAATCGTCGGACAGCTGCGCGAGCTTCGCGGCGTCGACCTTGATACCACGCCGCTCCATCCGTGCCACCACCGCCGGCAGCGCGCGGTCGACCATCTCGTAGACGCGCGTCGCGCCCTCGACCGGCAACCGTGCGCGGAAGCGTCGCCACATCCTCAGCGTCACGTCGGCATCCTCCGCGGCGTAGCGGGTGGCGGCCTTCAGATCGACCTCGTGGAAGCCGAGCGCCTTCTTGCCGGTGCCGACCACGTCCTTGTACGCGATGCAGCTGTGCGACAGATGCGTTGCGGCCAGCTCGTCCATGCCGTGCCCGTGCAGCCCGGCGTCGAGGTCGAAGCTGAGCACGATCGTATCGTCGTACGGTGCGACCTCGACACCCTGCCGGGCGAGCACGATCAGATCGTATTTCAGGTTGTGCCCTATCTTCAGGACGCTGGCGTCCTCCAGCAGCGGCTTGAGCTTGGCCAGCGCCACCGCCTTGTCCAGCTGCACCGGCTTCTCGGCGAACATGTCGGTGCCACCATGCGCCAGCGGGATATAGCAGGCGAGGTTCGGATGCAGCGCCAGCGACACGCCGACCAGATCGGCGGTCATCGGGTCCTTGCCCGTCGTCTCGGTATCGATCGCGACGAACCCCTGATGCCGCGCGACCGTGATCCAGCGGTCGAGCGTCAGTTCGTCCACCACCGTCTCGTAGCCGTCGTGGTTGCAGGGCTCGTCCTCCTGCTCGGGCACGCCCACCGCCTCGGGCTGCGGCGCGTCGGCGACCTGCTCCAGCCGAGACAGCAGTGTGCGGAAGCCGTGATGCTCGAGGAACGCGCGCAGCGGCGCGTCCGGAATGCCCTGCAACGCCAGCTCGTCGAGCGGCTGCGGCAACGGCGCATCGCATTTCAGCGTCACCAGCACCTTCGACAGCCGTGCCGCCTCGGCATGCTCGATCAGATTGTCGCGCAGCTTCCCCTTCTTCATCCCCTCCGCCGCGGCGAGGACGGATTCGAGGTCGCCATGCTCGGCGATCAGCTTCGACGCGGTCTTCGGCCCGACGCCGGGAACGCCGGGGACGTTGTCGACGCTGTCGCCCATCAGCGCCAGCACGTCGCCCAGCTTTTCCGGTCCGACGCCGAACTTCTCGACCACGTAATCGGGGCCGAGCGTACGGTTGTTCATCGTGTCGAGCATGTCGACCGACGGATCGGTCATCAGCTGCATCAGATCCTTGTCGGAGCTGACGATCGTCACCTGCCACCCCTGCGCCAGCGCGGCCTGGGTGTAGCAGGCGATGATATCGTCCGCCTCCAGCCCCTCTTCCTCGATACACGGCAGGCTGAACGCGCGCGTGGCGTCGCGGATCATCGGGAATTGCGGGACGAGGTCCTCGGGCGGCGGCGGGCGGTGCGCCTTGTACTGATCGTACAGGTCGTTGCGGAACGTCTTGCTCGACTTGTCGAGGATGACCGCCATGTGCGTCGGCCCGTCCGCCCGATGCAACTGATCCGCCAGCTTCCACAGCATCGCGGTATAGCCGTAGACGGCGCCGACCGGCTCGCCATGCTTGTTGGTGAGCGGCGGCAGACGGTGATAGGCCCGGAAGATATAGCCCGATCCGTCGACGAGATAGAGGTGCGGCATGACGGCTGCCCTACCGGGATTCGCGCGGGGGCGAAACCGGTTAGCGATGCTCCTCGCCGTCATGCCGGACTTGTTCCGGCATCCAGGGTTCCGCGCGCCTCACCGACGCTTGGTTCGCTGAACCCTGGACCACGGAACAAGTCCGGGGTGACCGCGTGCGCGTGGCGGGGGCGCCCTATTCGGTACTCTCGTCCGCCTCGGTCACCCCACCACGCGGCTGTGCACCGGTCAGCGCGGCGCAGACGTTCTGGATGAGCTGCTGGCGCTCGCGCATCGGGCGGGTCGTATCGCCGATCATCACCGCGATCGCATAGCGCCGCCCATCGGGCGCGGTCAGAATGCCGACGTCGTTGAACCCGGCGTTGCGCCGTCCCAGCTCCTGCCCGGTGCCGGTCTTGTGCGCCAGCGACCAGCCCGCCGGCGTCGCGGCGCGCAGCCGGGCGTGGCCGGTGCGCGACGCGGTCATCGTGTCGATCAGGATCCGCGTCGACGTTTCGCTCAGCAATTCGCCGCGCGCCAGCCGGGCGAGCGCCGCGGTCATTCCCCGGGGCGTCGCGCCATCGGGGGGATTGTCGATATAGCGTTGCATCGCCGCCTGCCGCACCTCGGGCGCGAGCCGCGCGCGCGCCGCCTCGAACCCGCGGCCCAGGCTCATCGACTGGGTCCAGGTCACGCCCGCGGTCCCGCTCTGCAACAGCCGCTCGCCGGGGCCGAAGCGGATGCCGGTGATGTCCTTCGCCGCCAGGAAGCGCCGCACCGCGGCGGGCCCGCCGACATATTGCAGCAGCCGGTCGTTGGCGGTGTTGTCGCTCTGCGTCAGCGCACGCGTCAGCAGCCCGCCGATCGTCGTCTGATAGCCCGCGCCGTTGACCAGCGAAGCGATAGGCTGGTGGAACAGCGTCAGGTCGTCGCGCGTGACCAGCACCGGCGTGTCGAGCGTCAGCCGACCCGCATCGCGTTGCGAGAAGACGGTCATCGCGACCCACAATTTGCTGACGCTCTGCTGCGGCAGCGACAGATCGCCCCCACTCGACACCACCCAGCCCTCATCGACCGAGCGGATCGCGGCGCCCGCCTTCCCGCCGAAGTCGCGGATCAGCATGTCGACGCGCGCCTGCAACGCCCGCGGCGGCATCGCCGGTTGCGTCGCCACCGGCGGCGGGGGCAGCGGCACGGATACCAGCGGCGCCGGCGGGGGCGCGGGAATCAGCGCGGATCCCGCGCCCGCGCCACATCCCGCGATCAGCAGCGATCCGGCGATGACCGCGATCCGGTGGCCCAGAGTCCTGCTATTCATGTCGTCCGCAACCGCCCCTGCATCAGGCGACCCTGTGGCCGTGGGGGCGGAGGTGACAATCCCGTGGAGTCGCCCGCTGCGACGACTGCGCCCGCCCGCACGACGAATGGTGACGACCTCGCCCGTCATCGGCAGGATGTTGATTCAGGTGGGGTTTGCGCAGCGCTCACGGCACCAGCACGGTATCGACCGGCGGATCGACCGCATCCGGATAGTCGAGCGTGTAATGCAGGCCGCGGCTTTCCTTGCGGTGCAAGGCGGAGCGCACGATCAGGTCCGCGGTCTGGAGCAGGTTGCGCAGCTCGATCAGATCCGGGGTGACGCGGAAATGGCCGTAATAATCCTCGATCTCCGAGCGCAGCAGGTCGATGCGATGCTTCGCACGCTCCAGCCGCTTTGTGGTGCGCACGATGCCAACGTAATTCCACATGAAGCGGCGAATCTCGGTCCAGTTCTGCTTGATGACCACCTCCTCGTCGGAATCGGTCACACGGCTCTCGTCCCACGCCCGGATCGCGGGCACCGGCGGCAGCGCGTCCCAATGGCCTGCGATATGCCGCGCCGCCGCCTCGCCGAAGACGAAGCATTCCAGCAGCGAGTTGGACGCGAGGCGATTGGCGCCGTGCAGCCCCGACTGCGTGCACTCGCCCGCTGCATAGAGCCCCGGCAGGTCGGTGCGCCCGTCGCGGTCCACCACCACCCCGCCGCAGGTATAATGCTGCGCCGGCACCACCGGGATCGGCGAGGTCGTCATGTCGATCCCCAGCCCCAGCAGCTTTTCGTGGATGTTGGGGAAGTGCGCGCGCACGAAGTCCGCGGGCATGTGACTGATGTCGAGATGAACGAAGTCGAGGCCGTAGCGCTTGATCTCGGCATCGATCGCGCGCGCCACGACGTCGCGCGGCGCCAGTTCCAGCCGCTCGTCATATTCGGGCATGAAGCGCTTGCCCGTGACGGGATTGATGAGCCGCCCGCCCTCGCCGCGCACCGCCTCGGTGATGAGGAAGTTCTTGACCTCCAGATGGTAGAGGCAGGTCGGGTGGAATTGCATGAATTCCATGTTTGATACCCGCGCCCCCGCCCGCCACGCCATCGCGATCCCGTCACCCGTCGCACCGCGCGGCGCGGTGGAGAACAGATAGGTCCGCCCCGCCCCGCCCGTCGCCAACACCGTGGCACGCGCGGTGTGCAGGTTCACGCGACCGGTGCGCCGATCGATCGCATAGACGCCCCAGACGTTGCCCGCGCCCGAATAGCGCTCCTCGTGCCGGCTGGTGGCCAGGTCGATCGCGACCTGATCGGGCACCAGCGTGATGTTGGGGTGCGCTTCCGCCGCCTTCTGCAGCGCCTCCTGCACCGCCCAGCCGGTCGCGTCGGCGACATGGACGATGCGACGGTGCGAATGTCCGCCCTCGCGCGTCAGGTGGAGCGCGCCCGCTTCCTTCGCGAAGGGGACGCCCAGCTGTTCCAGCCGCTCGATCGCAGCCGGCGCGCGTTCGACCACGAACTCGACGGTCGCGCGGTCGTTGAGTCCCGCGCCAGCGATCATCGTGTCGCTGACGTGATTCTCGAACGTGTCGCCCGGCTCCAGCACCGCGGCGATCCCGCCCTGTGCCCAGGCGGTCGACCCGTCGTTGAGCGCGCCTTTTGCCAGCACCGTCACCTTGAAGCGATCGGCCAGGTTCAGCGCCGCGGTCAGCCCGGCCGCGCCCGAGCCGACGATCAGGACGTCGCTCATGCCGCGCCGCGCGTCAGGCTGAGGAACACGTCCTCCAGATCGGCTTCCTTGGTCGAAACGTCGACGATCCCGAGACCGCTGGCCTGCACCGCGCCCAGCACCTCGCCGGCGTTCACCCGGTCCTTGGAATAGGTGATCTCCAGCACGCGTGTGCCCTTCAGCACCACCTTATCGAAGCAGATCGCGCGCGGCGGGCTGTCAACGTCACGATCGACCGTGACCGAGACGATCTTCTCCTGCGCCTTGCCCAGCAGCTCGCGCGTCAATTCGTTGGCGACCACGCGGCCGTGGTTGATGATCGCGATCCGGTCGCAGAGCTCCTCCGCCTCTTCCAGATAGTGCGTCGTCAGGACCACCGTGACCCCGGCGTCGTTGAGGCTGCGGACATAGCTCCACAGCTGCTGGCGCAGTTCGATGTCGACGCCCGCGGTCGGCTCGTCCAGCACCAGCACGGGCGGCGAATGCACCATCGCTTTGGCCACCATCAGACGCCGCTTCATGCCGCCCGACAGCGTGCGCGCATAGGCCTTCGCCTTGTCCTCCAGATGCACCGCGCGCAGCAATTCCATCGATCGCCGCTGCGCCTTGGGCACGCCGTACAGCCCCGCCTGGATCTCCAGCGTCTCGAGCGGCGTGAAGAAGGGGTCGAACAGGATCTCCTGGTTGACGATCCCGATCGACGCCTTGGCGTTGCGGGGATGCGCATCGATGTCGAAGCCCCAGATCGAAGCGGTGCCGCTGGTCTTGTTCACCAGCCCCGCCAGGATATTGATGAGCGTCGATTTGCCCGCGCCATTGGGGCCGAGCAACCCGAAGATGCTCCCGCGCGGCACGTCGAACGACACGCCGTCCAGCGCGCGCTTGCCCCCCTGATAGGTCTTGCACAGGTCGTGGATGGCGATCGCGGCGTCGGTCATGCCCCCGACGTAGGCCGCCGCCGGTATGATGCCAATCCTCTCGCGAAGGATTGTCGCGTCCATCATCGCTTGCTAATCGCTTGCGCCATGCTGCCGCCGCCCGAAGTCATCCGCGTTTCGCAACCCCGCGTCGCTTGCGACGGTGCGACCGACATCCCCGGCGGTGCCGCGCTCGGTCACCCGCGCGTTTGGCTCCAGATCGACGAGCACGGCTATATCGACTGCGGCTATTGCGACCGCCGGTTCGTCCTGATCGGCGGCGCCGCGGACGGTATCGATCCCGCGACGCTGCCTGACATCTCCGAGGGGTCGAGCCCGCAGTAGTAACGTGCGGAGATCGCGCCTATCTTGGTGCACATGACCGATCCCCGTTCCTTCCTCTATCGCGACACGCTGGACCCCGAAGCGGCGCAGCGCCTGACCGCGTCGGTGCTGGCCAAGGCCGACGACGGCGAGCTGTTCCTGCAATATCGCAAGGCGGAGGCGTTCGGGTTCGACGATGGGCGGCTGAAGACGGCCAGCTACGACACCAACGCCGGCTTCGGGCTGCGCGCAGTCTCGGGCGAGATGACCGCCTTCGCGCATGCCAACGAGCTGTCGGAGGCCGCGATCCGCCGCGCCGGCGAGACGATGGCGCTGATCGATCCCTCCGCTCAGCCGAAGGCCGCGCCGCCGGTGCGCACCAACGCGCGGCTCTATACCGATGCCGACCCACTCGACCTGCTCCCCTTCGCCGACAAGGTGAACCTGTGCCAGACGATCGACGCCGCCGCGCGTGCGCGCGACCCGCGCGTGGCGCAGGTGTCGGTCGGGCTGTCCGGCACGTGGAGCGTGGTGGAGGTGGTCCGCCCCGACGGCTTCGTCGTCACCGACGTGCGTCCGCTGGTGCGGCTCAACATCTCGATCGTGGCGGAAGAGAACGGGCGGCGCGAGACCGGCTCGTTCGGCATCGGCGGACGCTACCTCTACGACCGCCTGTTCGACCCCGCGACCTGGAACCGCGGCATCGACGAGGCGCTGGCACAGGCGCTGGTCAATCTCGACGCCGTCGATGCGCCCGCGGGCGAGATGACCGTGCTGCTGGGGCCGGGCTGGCCCGGCGTGCTGCTGCACGAGGCGATCGGGCACGGGTTGGAGGGCGACTTCAACCGCAAGGGCACGTCCGCTTTCTCAGGCCGGATCGGCGAGCAGGTCGCGGCGCGCGGCGTCACCGTGGTGGACGACGGCGCGATCGCGAATCGTCGCGGCAGCCTGACGATCGACGACGAGGGCACGCCCACGCGAGAGACGATCCTGATCGAGGACGGTTTCCTGCGCGGCTACATGCAGGACCGCCTCAACGCGCGGCTGATGGGGGTCGAGCCGACCGGCAACGGCCGCCGCGAAAGCTATGCCCACGCCCCCATGCCGCGCATGACCAACACCTTCATGAAGGCCGGGCAGGACGAACCTGCCGAGCTGCTCGCCCGCGTGAAGAAGGGCATCTTCGCCAAGTCGTTCGGCGGCGGGCAGGTCGACATCGTCTCGGGCAAGTTCGTCTTTTCCTGCACCGAGGCGTATCTGGTCGAGGACGGGAAGATCGGCACGCCGATCAAGGGCGCGACGCTGATCGGCGACGGCCCCAGCGTGCTGACCAAGGTACAGGGCGTCGGCAACGACTTCGCGCTGGACGAGGGCATCGGCGTCTGCGGCAAGGGTGGACAGAGCGTGCCCGCGGGCGTGGGTCAGCCGACGCTGCTGGTCGGCGGGCTGACGGTGGGCGGCACGGCGGCTTAGAAGCCGGAGATTAGCCGGTCCAGCGCGGCGCCGATCTCATATTCATATGCTTTCAGCGACTGTACTGGCTTGCCTAGAACAGTAGAGGAGACGGCAGCAGCAAGGTGCGTCAACATGATGCGCTCCGTCCCATCGATCCGAAAGGTTGGATTAAGACGGCTGTCCGCCTTTTTCCGTCGCAACGAGCCTGCTTCGATGTCATCGAGCGGAACGACGAAACGGCTATTCAAGCCGGCTAGTACGTTGGCTTGGCAATCGAGCAGATAGCGGCCATCCCCCGTGAGGTAGACGTCAAACTTAGCCATTAGAACAGTCGGTATTTTTCGAGCGGAAGACCGTTCTCTTCAACCCACTTGTTATTGGCCTCTATCCACTCTCGATTCTCCTCCTGCCAGCGGCGATCACGTTCTGCCTTTGCGGCCGCGCGAATGGCGACCTCGCTGACTTCGGAGAGGTTCACACCCATTTCACGCGCCGCCGCGATGACGCCGCTGTCGATCGACATGTTCACCGACTTGCGCTTGCCGGAAGCGATGGGATCGTGTCTCATGTTCCCTTGCTATGCGCATCCCACATGCGCGTCAACGGAGCGCATGATGGAGTTCTTCGCCGCCCTCACCCCCGACCACCGCGCCTTCATCGCGAAACAGCCGGTGTTCTTCGTCGCCACCGCAGCGGACGGCGCACGGATCAACCTCAGTCCCAAGGGGATGGACAGTTTCCGCGTGCTGGACGACGCCACCGTCGCCTATCTCGACGTCGCCGGCTCGGGGAACGAGACCAACGCGCATCTGCTGGCGGATGGGCGTATCACGATCATGTTCTGCGCTTTCGACAATCCCGCGCTGATCTTCCGCATCTATGGGCGTGGTCGCCCGGTGCTGCCGCAGGACGACGAATGGGCATCGCTGGCGCCGCGCTTCACGTTGCTGCCGGGGACGCGCCAGATCTTCGTCGTCGCGATCGATCAGGTGCAGACGTCGTGCGGCTGGGGTGTGCCCTATATGGCGTTCGAGCGCGAGCGCGAGACGCTGTCCAAATATCATGAGAAGCATGGCGATGCGACGCGCTTCGCCAAATATGCGGTGCGCACGCAGAGCATCGATGGCCTGCCCGTGCGCAATCCGACCGTGCCGCCCCCCGTCTCGGCCGGCTGATGGCGCTGGTCGAACTCGGCCGCTACGACCGCAATCTCGCCAACATCCTGGTGTCGCGGCTGGAGGCGGACGGCATCCCCGCGCTCGCGTTCGACGGCGGCGCTTCGATCGCGGACGGCAGCTGGCTGCTGATCCCGGTGCGCGTCATGGTGGATGAAGCCGATCTCGCCGATGCGATGGCCATAGCGAGCGCTGCCTAAAAATCGGGCAGCGGTGCCGCGCTGCACAATTTTTACATTGCGTTAGGCTTTTTCCACCGCGCTCAACGGCAATCCCACCCCTTGGTTCCATCTGGCACGACGTTTGCGAAGCACCTGCCGGACTATCCGGAAGGGGGCGCGATGAAACTGGTCATTGCCATCATCAAACCGTTCAAGCTCGACGAGGTGCGCGAGGCGCTGACCGCGGTCGGCGTGGCGGGGATGACGGTGTCGGAGGTGAAGGGCTTCGGTCGGCAGAAGGGCCAGACCGAGATCTATCGCGGCGCCGAATACAGCACCAACATGGTGCCCAAGATCAAGATCGAGGTCGTCTGCGGCAGCGACGTCGCGGACCGCGTGGTCGAGGCGGTGCAGGCCGCCGCGAGCACGGGCGCGATCGGCGATGGCAAGATCTTCGTGCTGGATGTCGGGCAGGCGGTCCGCATCCGTACCGGCGAAACCGACGATACCGCACTCTGAGGGGGGTGAGATGATGAAACTGTCCAAACTCGCTGGGGCCGGTGCGGCGATCGCGCTGACGGCGCTGTCCGCGGCACCCGCCTGGGCGCAGGCACCCGCGCCCGCACTGGTCGTCAACAAGGGCGATACCGCCTGGATGCTGGTGTCGACCGTGTTGGTGACGATGATGATCGTCCCGGGGCTGGCGCTGTTCTACGGCGGCCTCACCCGCGCGAAGAACATGCTGTCCACCATGACGCAGATCGGCGCGGTCGCGTGCCTCGCGATGCTGATCTGGGTGATGTACGGCTACACCATGGCCTTCGGCGACGGCGGCAACGACATCATCTCGGGCTTCGGCAAGGCGTTCCTCGCCGGCATCACCCCGGATTCGATCGCCGCGACCTTCACGCCCGGCGTCGGCATTCCCGAATATGTCTTCGTCTGCTTCCAGATGACCTTCGCCGCGATCACCATCGCGCTGGTGCTGGGGTCGGTGGTCGAACGGATGAAGTTCTCTGCGGTGATGGTGTTCGGCGCCGTGTGGCTGACGATCGTCTATTTCCCGATCGCGCATATGGTGTGGGCATCGGGCGGCCTGTTCTTCAAGATGGGCGCGCTGGACTTCGCGGGCGGCACCGTGGTGCACATCAACGCGGGCGTTTCCGCGCTGGTCGCCTCGATGATCCTGGGCAAGCGCCTGGGCTATCCGACCGAGCGGATCGTGCCGCATTCGCTGACGCTGACCGGCGTCGGCACCGGTCTGCTGTGGGTCGGCTGGTTCGGCTTCAATGCGGGCTCCGCGCTGGAGGCCAACGGCTCGGCCGCGCTGGCGATGATCAACACCTTCGTCGCGACGGCCGCCGGCGGGCTGTTCTGGATGCTCGCGGAGCGTCTTAACGGTCACAAGGGCTCGGCGCTCGGC
The DNA here is from genome assembly GCA_913774925.1 of uncultured Sphingomonas sp. GTDB lineage: Bacteria > Pseudomonadota > Alphaproteobacteria > Sphingomonadales > Sphingomonadaceae > Sphingomonas. The sequence goes on from CAJYKB010000047.1 coordinate 49,964, forward strand.
TTCTGCTCGGGCATCATCGCCGGGCTGGTTGCGGTCACCCCGGCGGCGGGCAATTCCGGCCCGTTCGGCGCGATCGTCCTGGGCGCGATCGCCTCGATCGTCTGCTTCTACGCCGTGTCGTTCCTGAAGCCGAAGCTCGGCTATGACGACGCGCTCGATGCCTTCGGCGTCCACGGCGTGGGCGGCATCGTCGGCGCGATCGGCACAGCGATCGTCTATGCGCCATCGCTCGGCGGCCCGGGCAAGCCCGACTATGCGATCGGCCACCAGCTGACGACGCAGGTCATCGCGGTCGTCACCACCATCATCTGGGCCACGATCGGCACCGTGATCGCCACCTTCATCGCGAAGGCGCTGACCGGCCTGCGCGTCAGCCCGGACGTCGAGCGCGAAGGCCTCGACCTCGGCGAACACGGCGAGCGCGCCTACAATTCTTGACGAGATCGCGCCGGCGGATGGTCCGCCGGCGCCCCACAGGTTCCTCCTGCGAACGAACTCTGGCCCGGTACGGCGACGTACCGGGCCTTTTTTGGCTCAGGCGGGCAGCCGGATCTCGAACAGGGTCGGCCAGCGCTTGCCCGTCACGAACAACCGCCGACGGGCAGCGTCCCAGGCGATGCCGTTGGCGACCGACTCGCTGTCCGTCACCCCCGTTTCCGCCAGGACGGCGCGCAGATCGATGACCGCGGTCACGCGCCCGGAGGCGGGATCGATCCGTACGATGAACGGCTGATGCCAGACGTTGGCCAGGATCGACCCGTCCACCACCTCCAGCTCGTTGAGCTGGGTCAGCGGCCGCCCTGCGATGGTCACGCGCACGGTCCGGCGCACCGCCATCGTCGCCGGATCGTGAAAGGTGAGGGTGGCGCTTCCATCTGAGCGGACGAACCCCGCGGTATCGCTCGCCAGCCCCCAGCCCTCGCCGCCATATCGCAGCGTTCCGCGCGGCTTCAGCGTCCCGGCGTCCCAGCGGTGGGCGATGCCGTCATGCCAGGTGAGGCTGACCAGCTCGCCGCGCCAGGCAGCGACGCCTTCGCCGAACTGCGCCGCCGGAATGGTCGCGCGGCGTCGGACCTTTCCGGTCGCCAGATCGACGCGGCGCACATCGGATCTGCCCTCCAGTCCGACGCTCTCGACCAGCGCGTCACGATCCCACAACAGCCCCTCGGTAAAGGCGTCGGGATCGTGCGGATAGCGTGCGACGATCGTGGGGACGATCAACGGCGGCCGCGTCGCCACGGCATCCTGCGCCGGTGTGCGCATCGCCTGCGGGACCGCGGCGACGGGGCCGGCGATCGCCAGCAGCGGTATCAACGACCAGCGGATCATGCGCGCCGGGGTACGCGTGCCCGACGTCAGGGGCAAGGAGCGGTTCGCACCGTCGTGCCGCCCGGGGCGCGGCATGGCCGGTCGATAAGCTGTCCCGCCCCTTTGCCATGTGGCGCGCGACGTGGTGATCCGCGGACGGCGGATGAACCATCACGCGGCCATGCTTCCGCATGGGCGGGATTGGAGGCCATGCCCGGGAGTTGTCGGGCGAAGGCGCGGTTGGACCTTGCTGGGCGTGAACGTCCCGACCACCCCGGCGTGGATCATCAAAAAGGCCGGATGGATCCCGCGTCCAACGACCGCAGACGGGAGGGACACGAGGCGATGGGCGGCGAAACCGCCAATTCGAGGTGGGTCGACATTCAGCTTACATGGCGTGGAAGCGTCCTCGCTCCGCCCGACGTCATCTCCGCGGAGGCGAAGATCCGGATACGCTGCCGTCGCAGATCAAGCCGCGCCACCTGCGCGTCTGGATTCCCGCCTTCGCGGGAATGACGGAGGAGATGGGGAGGCGGCGTTGAAGGTCGAGACGGCCTTGCCTCCCGTGAACGCAAGATCACGTTGGAACGGTGGCCGATCGCCCTCGCGCCGAGCGAAGTTGCAGGCCGTCACGAAGCTGGTCCAGCTGCGTGCCGTTTCGATGACGATCGGCCGGCGCCATTCGCCGTCGCTTCCGTCATGGCACGGCGACATCTTCGGTCACCCCATCCTCAACGCAAACGGCCCGCCCGGCACACGCCGGGCGGGCCGCGTTACGTCACGTCATAGGACGATCAGCCGTGGTTCGATTCCAGGTTCACCGCAGCATATTTGCCGCGACGATCGACCTCGATCTCGAAGCTCAGGCGGTCGCCCTCGTTCAGCGTCGGCATGCCGGCACGCTCGACGGCCGAGATATGCACGAACGCATCGGGCTGGCCGTCGTCGCGCTGGATGAAGCCGAAGCCCTTCATCGCGTTGAAGAACTTGACCGTACCGGTCGCCTTCTCGCCGGTCAGCTGGCGCTGCGGCGCGCCGCGGCCCGCATCGCGACCACCGTCACGACCGCCGAAGCCGCCGTCACGCGGCGCGCGCTCCTGCACCGCCATCGGCTCGCCCTCGATCTTGAGGTCGGTCGCCGAGATGCGGCCGCCACGATCGACCAGCGTGAAGCCCAGCGGCTGCCCTTCGGCCAGACCGCTCAGGCCGGCCTGCTCGACCGCCGAGATGTGAACGAACACGTCTTCGCCGCCGTCATCGCGCACGACGAAGCCGAAGCCCTTCTGCGCGTTGAAGAACTTGACCACGCCGGTGCCCTCGCCGACGACCTGCGGAGGCATGCCGCCACCGCCGCCACGACCACCGCCGAAGCCGCCACCGCCGCCGCCACGGAAACCACCGCCGCCGCCGCCGAAGCCGCCACCACCAAAGCCGCCGCCACCGCCGCCGAAGCCGCGGCCACCACCGCCGCCGCCGAAGCCGCCGCGGTCGTCGTAGCTGAAGCCGCCGCCGCCGAAACCGCCGCCGCCCCCGAAATCGTCACCGCCGCCGAAGCCGCCGTCGCGCTTGTCGCGTCCGCGTCCGCCGCGGTTTCCGCGGCCGCCCTTGTCGTAACTCATAAACCTGTTCGTCTTCCCGGTCCGTCCGACACTCTCATCGGGGCCACGCGCAGGACGGCGAACGCGGCTCCCCGGGCGCAGATCATGTTGCGCCTCGATACCCTGCATAGCCTATCCGATCCCACACGGCGAATCGTTTCGCGCATCTTTTCGTGTCCTCTCCGCAAGTAGCGCTATCGTCGTCGCACCGACGCCACGCTCCGTCGCTGCCCCCCTTGTGCAACGCCCCGTTGAGCCGCGCGCGGCAGGGCGCTAGAGCGCGGCCATGACTGTTCATTTCCACGAGGAAGACCTCCCCGGCGACGTGTTCGCGCCCGGCGCCGCGATCGCGGTCGATACCGAGACGATGGGACTCATCACGCCGCGCGACCGCCTGTGCGTCGTGCAGCTGTCGGACGGGCTCGGCGACGAGCACCTCGTCCGCTTCTCGCCCGGCAGCGACTATGCCGCGCCGCACCTGCGCGCGGTCCTCGCCGATCCGGCGCGGCTGAAGCTCTATCATTTCGGGCGGTTCGATATCGCCGCGCTGCGCCACTATCTCGGCATCGTGGCGGCGCCCGTCTATTGTACGAAGATCGCATCGCGGCTGGTGCGCACCTATACCGATCGTCACGGGCTGAAGGAGCTGGTGCGCGAATTGCTCGGGCAGGACATCTCCAAGCAGCAGCAGTCGTCCGACTGGGGCGGGCCGGAACTGTCCGATGCGCAGCGCGACTATGCCGCCTCCGACGTCCGCTTCCTGCACCGGTTGAAGGACGAGCTCGACCGCCGTCTGGCGCGCGAGGGCCGTACCGCGCTGGCGCAGGCGTGCTTCGACTTCCTGCCCGCGCGCGCCGAGCTGGATCTGGCGGGCTGGCCGGAAACGGACATCTTCGCGCATGTCTGAGCCAGCGGGCCGTGCCGTTTCCGTCCGACAGCGCTGGGCGCTGCCGGGCAGCCGGCACGACCGCATCATCGCCACCGCCAACTGGGTGCTGCCGGTGTCGATCGGGGTGCTCGCCGCGTTCCTGGTGATGGCACCGCTGACGATGGCGGGGGATTCGTCGTTCATTCTCGACAAGAACCGCGTCGAGGTGGCGAAGGAACGGCTGAAGCTGCAGCAGGCGCGCTATCGCGGCACCGATGGCAAGGGGCAGCCCTTCTCGCTGACCGCCGGGTCCGCGGTGCAGCGCAGCTCGGCCGAGCCGATCGTCCGCATCCAGGATCTCGCCGCGCAGATCCGCCTGTCCGACGGCCCCGCAGACGTCACCGCGCCCTCCGGCCGGTACGACATGGACAGCGAGCAGGTGAAGGTCGACGGCCCGATTCGCGTCACCGGCCCGAACGATTACACGCTGAACACCAACGATGCGGTCGTCGACCTGAAGTCGCGGCGGCTGCAATCGACCGGCGCGGTCCAGGGGACCGTGCGGCAGGGGCAGTTCAGCGGCAACCGCATGAGCGCGGACCTCGAATCGCGCACCGTCACGCTCGACGGCAATGCGCGCTTGCGGTTCGATCCGCGAGTAACGAAATAGCCGCGATGCGAACCGCCGCCCTTCCCTTCCTCGCCGCCGCCCTGTTCGCCGCGTCCGGCGCGGGTGCGCAGACCCGGCACGATACCAACGCGCCGATCGACTTCGGCGCCGACCATATCGAGCTGCAGGATCGCGCCAACCGCGCCGTGCTGGTCGGCAATGTCGTGGTGAAACAGGCGGAAATGACGCTCAACGCCGCGCGGATGACCGTGTCGTACACCGGACAGGTGCTCGACGGTAACCCACAGGTGTCGCGACTCGACGCCTCGGGTGGGGTCACCGTGCGCCGGCCGGACCAGACCGCGCGCAGCCAGTTCGCGATCTACGACCTCAACCGGCGCGTCATCACCATGCTGGGCGCGGTGCGGCTGGACCAGGGCGGCAACACCGTCAACGGCGGACGCCTGACGATCAATCTCGACACCGGGCGCGCGGTGATCGACGGCTCCTCGGTCGCGGGCGGCAGCGCCGGCGCGCGCGGAACCGTCACCCAGTCGCCAGGCGGGCGCGTCACCGGCACCTTCTCGGTCCCCCGGCGCGGCAACTGAGGCCGCGACAACGGCGCTTGCCTCTCGCCGAGAGGCCATGCATGAATCCTGCCAAACGGGTGTCGTTTACGGTTCGATAACCCTGTTCTGCGAGGCGTGACGGTGATGGACAGCATGACGACCCCCCTCGATCGTGTGGAGCCGATCCACGAGGCGCCGGTGTCGAGCGGGCTGTCGGTGGTGTCGATCGCGAAGAGCTACGACAAGCGCGTCGTCCTGACCGACGTGTCCGTGTCGGTCGGACGCGGCGAGGTGATCGGGCTGCTCGGCCCCAATGGCGCGGGCAAGACGACCTGCTTCTATTCGGTGATGGGACTGGTGAAGCCCGATTCGGGCCGCATCATGCTTGACGGCGCCGATATCACCGGGCTGCCGATGTACCGCCGCGCGATCCTGGGGCTGGGCTATCTGCCGCAGGAAACCTCGATTTTCCGTGGCCTCACGATCGAGAAGAACATTCTGACGGTGCTGGAGCTGGCGGAAAAGGATCCGGCGGTGCGCGCGCAGAAGCTGGAGACGCTGCTCGCCGATTTCGGGCTCACCCGGCTGCGCGACGCGCCGGCGATGGCACTGTCGGGCGGCGAGCGTCGCCGCGCGGAGATCGCGCGCGCGCTGGCCGCCGACCCGTCGATCATGCTGCTGGACGAGCCGTTCGCGGGCATCGACCCGATCTCGATCGCCGACATCCGTGACCTGGTCTGCCAGCTGAAGGAGCGCGGTATCGGCGTGCTCATCACCGACCATAACGTCCGGGAAACGCTGGATATCGTCGACCGCGCCTATATCATCTACGACGGCAAGGTGCTGTTCACCGGCAGTCCGGAAGAGCTGGTCGCGGACGAGAACGTGCGCCGGCTGTACCTGGGCGAGGGCTTCACGCTGTAGCGCCATGACGATGCGCGGTCCTACCCGATGAGTCTGGCCCCCCGCCTCGACCTGCGGCAGTCGCAGTCGCTGGTGATGACGCCGCAGCTGCAGCAGGCGATCAAGCTGCTGACGCTGTCTAACCTGGAGATCGAGGGCGTCATCGCCGAAGAGATCGAGCGCAACCCGCTGCTCGATTCCACCGCGGCCCCCGACGACGGCAGCACCGTCCCCGCCGCCGCGGAAGCTCCGACGCGCGACGAGCCCGCCGGCGCGGACGAGCTGGTGATGGCCGGCGAGGCCGCGGGCGAGGCGCTCGACGTCGATATCGCCGCCGAACGGTTCGATGACGGTCCCGGCGATCATGCCGGGCCGTCGAGCGCGAACACCGTCTCGCTATCTTCCGGGGAGGCGCCCGATCTCGACGCCTTCGCCGGCAGCGACGAAAGCCTCGCCGACGTGCTGCTGACGCAGGCCGGGGCGGCGTTCGGCGACAGCGACCTGTTCATCGCCCGCGCGCTGATCGATCAGATCGACGAGGCTGGCTATCTGCGTGCCGACCTGCTCGACATTGCCCAGCGGCTGGGCGTGGCGCTGGCGCGGGTCGAGGCGGTGCTGGCGGCGATCCAGCGGTTCGAACCGACCGGTGTCGGCGCGCGCTCGCTCGCCGAATGCCTCGCGATCCAGGCGCGCGAGGCGGACCGCTACGACCCGTGCATCGCGGCGCTGATCGACCATCTCGACCTGCTCGCGCGCGGCGACCTGACGCGGCTCAAGCGCATCTGCCGCTGCGACGACGAGGATATGGCGGACATGATCCGCGAGCTGCGCGGCTACGATCCCAAACCCGGCTGCCGTTACGGCGGCGAGGCGCCGCCGCCGGTCATCCCCGACCTGACCGTGGTGCGCGCGCGGAACGGCTGGGCGATCGAACTCAACGCCGCGACGCTGCCGCGCGTGCTGGTGAACAAGAGCTATTACAGCGAATTGTCGTCCGGGCCGCAGGACAAGGCGGGCAAGGCGTGGCTGGCGGAGAAGCTCGCCAGCGCCAACTGGCTGGTGAAGGCGCTCGATCAGCGGCAACGCACCATCATCCGCGTCGCGACCGAGATCGTGAGGCAGCAGGAGGCGTTCTTCCTCCACGGCGTCGCGCACCTGCGCCCGCTGACGCTGCGTCAGGTCGCGGATGCGATCGAGATGCACGAATCGACCGTGAGTCGGGTGACGAGCAACAAATATCTCAGCTGCGCGCGCGGGCTGTTCGAGCTCAAATACTTCTTCACCTCCGCGATCCAGGCGGCGGATGGCGGCGATGCGGTATCGGCGGAAGCGGTGAAGAGCGCGATCCGCGCGCTGATCGCGGGCGAAGGTGCGGCGATCCTGTCCGACGATACGCTGGTGGAGATGCTGAACGCCAAGGGCTTCGGGATCGCACGGCGGACGGTGGCGAAATACCGCGAGGCGATGGGGATCGGCAGCTCGGTCCAGCGCCGCCGCGCGCGGGCGTTGGCGGGGTAGCCGTCCCCTACCTCACACCGTCATCCCCGCGCAGGCGGGAATGACGGCGTTGCGTCAGTATCAATTCGGCCCCGTCGCCGGCCCCTCGCTCGCCGCCACCGTCGGCGTCACCGGCGGCGTGCCCGATTGCGCCACCGAGACCGCGCGGTCGTACCATGCCGCCAGATCGCGCTTCATCGTCACCAGCGCCTCGGGGTTGAGGTAGATCATGTGCCCGCCCGGATAGTAGGTGAAGCGCAGGTTCGGGCGCTGCGACGGCTCCAGCATCATATGACCCAGATCGTTTTCCGTGCCGAAGAACGGCGTCGCCATGTCGTACCAGCCGTTCATCGACAGCACCTGAAGATACGGATTGGCGCGCATCGCCGCGGCGAGGTCGATCGCGGTGTTGGGGTTGTTCTGCTGCCCCGTGCGACCCGGCGCATCGTGCTTCCAGTTCCATGTCCAGCCCGCCGCGTCGCGCGCCGACAACCGGTACGGCATCTCGGTCTTGTACCCCAGCCGATGCGTCACATAATCCTGGAAGCTACCGATGAACGCCCCGCTGATCGCCTCCGACGACACGTCGGTTTCGGGCCGCTCGCCCGCGGCGTCGCTGTCGGTGCCCATGTAGCGCGAATCGAACCGGCCGACGACGCGACGCTGGTCGCGCAGCAGCTCCTTCTGGAAACGCGCCAGGTCGACGCGCAGGTTGGCACGCTTGATGAAGTCCGGCGACAGACCGGTCAGCTCGCCCATGCGCTGCGCCACCTGGTCGCGCTCCATGGGCGAGATGTCCTGTCCCTTGGCGAGCGCGGTCATATAGGCGCCGGTCGCGAACTCGCGCGCCTGTTGCACCGCCGTGGCGACATCGGCGGGGCGGTTGGGCAGGCGGTTGTGATACCAGGCGGTCGCTGCGTAGCTCGGCAGATAGTTGATATAGACCTGGTCCAGCCCCGGCTGGCGATAGCCGTAGTTCATGATCGAGCTGAACAGCACGACACCGTTCAGCGCCATCCCGCGCTCCTGCAACTGATACGCCAGCGCCCCCGAGCGCAGCGTGCCGTAGCTTTCGCCGAAGATGAACTTGGGGCTGTTCCAGCGCCCGAACTTGGTGGCGTAGCGCAGGATCGCCTTGGCGAAGGCGTCGGCATCCTCGTCCACGCCGTAGAAGGCCGACGGTTTCATGTCGCCCAGCGGCCGCGAATAGCCCGCGCCGATCGCATCGAGGAACACCATGTCGGTCTTGTCGAGCAACGTGTGCGGGTTGGGCGCGACGTCGTAAGGCGCCGGTCGGATGAATTCCGGATTGCCGGTCTGGAGCCGGACCGGCGCGAACGACCCCATGTGCAACCAGAAGGTCGGGCTTCCGGGGCCGCCGTTGTAGAAGAAGGTGACCGGGCGCTTCGTCCCCGGCTTCGTTCCGTCCAGCGTATAGGCGGTGTAGAACATCGACGCGGTCGGCTTCCCCTCCAGATCGCGCAGCGTCAGCGTGCCCGCGGTGGCGGTATAGCCCAGCCGCTTGCCGGCGACCGTCACGCTGCCGGTCGACCGCTCCTCGCGTTCCTCGATCGGAGCATTGGCATAGCTCGATTCGACCGCGTCGCGCTGCGCCTCGGCATTGCTCTTCGACGGCTTGGCCGCCTTGTCCTGCGCGGTGGCGGGGAAGGTGGCCAGCAACAGCCCGGCAGCAAGCGCGACACGCATCATATTCTTTCCGTTCGTCATCGACATAGCGTGTCATCGACCGTCGAGCGCCCACGCGTCAACGCCTGCTTAATCACGTTGCGTTAGCGTAACGGGATGGAAGGCACCTTTCACTTTCAGGTGGATCCCGACCGCAACCTGATCGTCACCACGATCGCCGGCTTCTTCGACGAAGAGGTGTACGCCCGCTACCTGGCGGCGCGCGCCGCGGCGTTTCGCGAGCTGCGCTGCGGGCCCAACGAACATCTGTCGCTGTCCGACCTGCGCGGCATGAACATCCAGTCGCAGGATATCGTCACCGCCTTTTCCTCGATGCTGGCACAGCCGACCTATCAGTCGAAGCGGCTGGGGCTGGTGATCGGATCCTCGCTGGCGCGGATGCAGCTGAGCCGCGCGCTCGGCGGACGCGCCGGCGGCAATGCGCAGCTGTTCCTCGACTATGCCGCAGCGGAACATTGGGTGCTGACGGGCGAGACGATGCCCGCCGCCTAATCGTCCTCGTCCTCGAACCCGACCAGCGCAAGGGCGCGAGCGCGGATCTGACGCGTCATGCACCAGTGCACCAGTGCCTCTTCGCGCCCGTGCGTCACCCACACCTCGCGCGGAGAGATTTCGGTCAGCGTCTCGGTCAGTTCGTCCCAATCGGCGTGATCGGACAGGATCAGCGGCAGCTCGACGTTCTTCTGCCGCGCGCGCTGGCGCACCCGCATCCAGCCCGACGCCATCGCGGTGATCGGATTGGGCAGACGCCGCGACCAGCGATCGTTGAGCGCAGAGGGCGGGCACATGACGACGTGCCCCGCCATCGCCGCCTTTGGCACGCCGGTCGCCGGGATCAGCTCGCCCAGTCGCACGCCCAGCTCCTCGTAGAGGTCGCACAGCCGCTGGAGCGCGCCGTGGATGTAGATCGGCGCATCGTGCCCGCGCGCGCGCAGCTCCGCGATAACACGCTGCGCCTTGCCCAGCGCGTACGCGCCCACCACGACGCACCGCGTCGGGTTGGCGTGGAGCCGCGCGATCAATTTGTCGATCTCGTCGCCGGTATCGGGGTGGCGGAAGACGGGCAGTCCGAATGTCGCCTCGGTGATGAAGACGTCGCACGCCACCGGCTCGAAGGGGGCGCATGTCGGATCCTCGCGACGTTTGTAGTCGCCGGACACCACGACGCGCTCGCCGCGATGGTCGAGCACGATCTGCGCCGATCCCAGCACATGCCCGGCGGGGACGAAACCGATCGTGACGTCGCCCATCGTGATGCTGCCGCCATAGGGGACGGGATGGCCCGCTTGCGCGCCGTAGCGCGCGTCCATGATCGCCAGCGTCTCCGGCGTCGCCCAGACCGCGCCGTGCCCGCCGCGCGCGTGATCGGCATGGCCATGCGTCACCAGCGCGCGGGGCTGCGGAACGGAGGGATCGACCCAGGCGTCGGCAGGGCGGACGTAGATGCCGGTCGGATGTGGTTCCAGCCAATCGCCTAACGTCGCCATCGCGCTTCAACTCGCGAGCCGGCGGATCGTATCCGATGGCGTTGGAGGGTTCGCGCGGAGGCGCGGAGACGCGGAGGGACTTCGCGTAACGACACATCCTGCCCCACACGCCCCGGCCATGAGCTCGCGCAGAGCACGCAGAGGACGCAAAGCGGGAGCGCCGGAGGCAGGTTCACCTTCCTCCCATCAAAATGACGATCTGCTGCCGCGGACTCGTGCGGCGAGCGCGCCTTCTCCGCGCCTCCGCGTGAACATCACTCTGGCGGCACGCAGCGACGCTTCCTAAATCAGCACCTTGTCCCAGCTGCCCCCCGCCCTCACCGACTGGTTCGCCACCCGCGGCTGGCAGCCCCGGCGGCATCAGCTGGCGATGCTGGACGAGGCGCGCGCGGGCCAGCATGCGCTGCTGATCGCCGCTACCGGGGCGGGCAAGACGCTCGCGGGGTTCCTCCCCACCCTCGCCGAGCTGATCGAGACGCCGCACGACGGCCTCCACACCCTCTACGTCTCACCGCTCAAGGCGCTGGCGGTCGATATCCAGCGCAACCTCGTCACCCCGATCGACGAGATGGGCGTGCCGATCCGCGTCGAAACCCGCACCGGCGACACGCCTTCCGACCGCAAGGCACGCCAGCGCGTCAAACCGCCGCACATCCTGCTCACGACGCCGGAATCACTGTCGCTGCTGCTCAGCTATCCCGACGCCGCGACGATGTTCGCGGGGCTGCGCACGATCGTGGTGGACGAGGTCCATGCCTTCGCCACTGGCAAGCGCGGCGACCTGCTCGCCTTGTGCATGGCCCGGTTGCAGCGGATCGCGCCCGCGCTCCGCCGCGTCGCGCTGTCCGCCACCGTCGCCGATCCGGACGGCTACCGCGCCTGGCTGGCCCCGGACGGCGATATCGATCGCGTCGCGCTGGTCGAGGGCGACACCGGCGTCGACCCCGATATCGCGATCCTGCTGCCGCAGGGTCGGGTCCCCTGGGCGGGCCATTCGGGTCGCTATGCCGCCGAGCAGGTGATGGCGGAGATCGAGACGCACCGCACCTCGATCGTCTTCTGCAACACCCGCAGCCTTGCCGAGCTGATCTTCCAGGATCTGTGGAAGGCGAACGCGATGCAGCTGCCGATCGGCATCCACCACGGCAGCCTGGAGAAGGAAGCGCGCCGCAAGGTAGAAGGGGCGATGGCGGCGGGGCGGCTGCGCGCGCTGGTCGCGACCGCCAGCCTCGACCTGGGGGTCGACTGGGGCGATGTCGACTGCGTGATCCAGATGGGCGCGCCCAAGGGATCGTCGCGCCTGCTCCAGCGCATCGGCCGCTCCAATCACCGGCTCGACATGGCGAGCGAGGCGATCCTCGTGCCGGGCAACCGCTTCGAATATCTGGAGGCGCGTGCCGCGCTCGACGCGGTGGAGGCGGGCGAGCTCGACGCCGACGTCTTCCGCATGGGCGCGCTCGACGTGCTGGCGCAGCATGTCATGGCCTGCGCCTGCGCCGCACCGTTCGACCAGGCCGAGATGCTGGACGAAATCCGCTCCGCGCTGCCCTATTCCGCGCTGACCGACGACCTGTTCGACCGCGTTCTCGGTTTCATCCGCGACGGCGGCTACAGCTTGCGCGCCTACGACCGCTTCAAGCGGCTGACGCAGGATACGGACGGCAAGTGGCGCGTCAGCCATCCGAAGTTCGTGGCGCAGCACCGCCTCAACGCCGGGATCATCGTCGAGGCGACGATGCTCAAGGTCCGTTTCCGCAACGGCCGCGCACTGGGCAAGGTGGAAGAAGGCTTTGCGTCGACGCTCAGCCACGGCGACACGTTCTTCTTCGCTGGCCTCAGCCTGGAGGTGGAGAAGATCGATACCGAGGACCTGATCGTCCGCGCCACTTCGCGCCCGGCGCGCATCCCCACCTACGGCGGCAGCCGGATGCCGCTGTCGACCAACCTCGCCAACCGCGTCCGTCACTTCCTGGCGGAGCCGCAGGAGTGGCACCGCTTTCCCGACGACGTGCGCGAATGGCTGGAGATCCAGCAGCGCCGCTCCACCCTGCCCGCCCCCGACCAGCTGCTGGTCGAGACGTTCCCGCGCGAGGGGCGCCACTATATGGTCGCCTACAGTTTCGAGGGGTGGAATGCGCACCAGTCGCTGGGCATGCTGGTGACCAAGCGGATGGAGACCATGGGGCTCAAGCCGCTCGGCTTCGTCGCCAACGATTACGCCATCGCGTGCTACGGGCTGGAGCGGGTGGAGGATCCCGCCGCGCTGTTTTCCGCCGATATCCTGGAGCATGAGTTCGTCGAATGGGTCGAGCGCTCGCACCTGCTCAAGCGTGCGTTTCGCGAGGTCGCGGTGATCGGCGGGCTGGTCGAGCGCCAGCATCCCGGCAAGCGCAAGACCGGCAAGCAGGTCACCTTCTCCACCGACCTGATCTACGACGTGCTGCGCAAGTACGAGCCGGGGCACGTTCTGCTGGAGGCCGCCTGGGCGGATGCGCGCGCGCGGATGACCGATGTCGGCCGACTCGCCGACCTGCTCGATCGCGCGGCGGATACGATGGTCCATGTCGACCTGCCGCGTGTCACCCCGCTCGCAGTGCCGGTGTTGACGCTGATCGGGCGCGAGAAGGTCGCCACCGGCAGCGCCGACGATGCGCTGCTGATCGAGGCGGAGGCACTGGCGGCCGAGGCGATGCAGGTGGAATGACCCGCGTGCCCGGTGCCTCACCCCCCGTTCGCCCTGAGGAGCCGTTGAGCGAAGTCGAAACGGCGTCTCGAAGGGCATGTGCTTCGAGAGGAGGCTTCGACAAGCTCAGCCTCTCCTCAGCACGCAAGGGGTAATGGGTCGATACTCCCTGCTGGCAGAACGGCCGGAACGGGCGTACCATCGACGACATGGAGAGGTGGATCGCGCTGGCGCTGATGGCGGTGGCCGTCCCTGCGGCGGCGCAGGAGGCGCCGGACCCTGCGACCGGCGAACCGGCAGGCGAGGATCTCTCCTTTCTGACCGCCGACACGCGCATGACCGTGCCGGTCCAGATTGCGGGCGCCGGTCCCTACGACTTCGTCATCGATACCGGCGCGCAGCGCAGCGTCATCTCGCGCCAGCTGGCGCGGCATCTGGGGCTGCCCGCGGGGCGGCGCGTCCGGCTGACCGCGATGGCGGGGACGAGCGAGGTCGACACCGTCATCGTCCCCTCGCTATCGGTCAGCACGCTCGGCGGGCAGCAGATCGAGGCGCCCGCGCTGGAGGCGAGCAATCTCGGCGCGCCGGGCATGCTCGGGATCGACACGCTCCAGGGTCATGCGCTGGCGATCGACTTCGATACCGAGCGGATGACGGTCGTTCCCACCGAGCGCCGCCGCACGCGGCCGGCGGGACCGGACGAGATCGTGATCCAGGCGCGCGACATGTTCGGCCAGCTCGTCGTCACCAACGCCACCGTGGCCGGTCGCAGGGTGCGCGTCGTGCTCGACACCGGCACGGCGGTGAGTCTCGGCAACCCCGCGCTGCTTCGCCTGCTGGGCAAGCAGCGCAAGGGCGAGCCGGCGGTCTTCACCAGCGTGCTGGGGCAGCAATTGGTCGGCGACTATGCCGTGCTGCGCGAGATGACGCTGGGCAGCGCGACGATCCGTGCGCTGACCGTCGCCTTTGCCGATGCCGCGCCGTTCCGTGCCTTTGGTCTCCGCGACAAGCCTGCGATCCTGCTCGGGATGGATGCGCTGCGGCTGTTCCGCCGCGTCCGCATCGACTTCGCCAACCGCGAGCTGCGGCTGGTGATGCCGCGCGACGTCATCCGCGCCGCGCCCTCCTAACCAGTTGCGCGGCGCGACTTTCGCTGCGACGTTCGCGCCCGAGAGAATGCAAGGGAGAGCGCATGCGCAAGGTGGGAATGATCGCCGCGGCCGTAATGGCGGCGGTGCCGGTGGCGGCAGGAGCGCAAGCGCGCGCGGACGAAAAGGCGTTCTTCGACCTGTACAAGGAAATGGTCGAGACCAACACCGTGGCGAAGGTCGGGAGCTGCACCAGGGCGGCGGCGCAGGTCGGCGCTCGGCTGAAGGCGGCTGGTTTCGCCGACAGCGACATCACCTATTTCTCGGTGCCGGAACATCCCGAGGACGGCGGCATCGTCGCCATCCTGAAGGGCAGCGAGGCGGGCGTGAAGCCGATGCTGCTGCTCGGCCACCTCGACGTGGTGGAGGCCAAGCGCGCCGACTGGCAGCGCGACCCGTTCAAGCTGGTCGAGGAAGACGGCTATTATTACGCGCGCGGAACCGTCGACGACAAGGCGATGTCCGCGATCTGGGCCGACGCCTTCGTCCGCTTCAAGCAGCAGGGCTATCGCCCGAAGCGCACGATCAAGCTGGCGCTGACCTGCGGCGAGGAGACGACCTGGGCATTCAACGGCGCGCAATGGCTGGCGCAGAACAAGCCGGACCTGATCGCGGCGGAGTTCGCACTGAACGAGGGCGGCGGCGGGCTGCTCGACGCCAAGGGCAAGCGCCAGCTGCTGAGCGTGCAGGTGGGCGAGAAGGCGGCGCAGAACTATACCCTGCTCGCGACCAATCCCGGCGGGCACAGCTCCGCACCGACGCCGGAGAACGCAATCTACGAGCTCGCCGACGCGATCAAGGCGGTGCAGGGCTACGAGTTCCCGGTGAAGTTCACCGACACTACCCGCGCCTTCTTCGCCGCGAATGCCAAGATGCGCGGCGGCGAGCTGGGGGGTGCGATCACCCGGCTGCTCGCCAATCCGCAGGACAAGGCCGCCGACGCGATCGTCAGCCGCGACAAGGTGATGCATTCGACGCTGCGCACCACCTGCGTCGCGACGCTGGTCGAGGCGGGTCATGCCGAAAACGCGCTGCCGCAGCGCGCCACCGCCAACGTCAACTGCCGCATCTTCCCCGGCGAGACGGTCGACACCACGCTCGCGAAGCTGAAGGAGCTGGCGGGGCCGAAGGTGACCGTCACCGCCAACCAGCCGATCCGCCCGATCGCGGTCCCGCCGACGCTCGACCCGAAGATCATCGGCCCGATGGAAGCCGTGGCGAAGAAGCATTTCCCCGGCGTCCCGATGCTGCCGACGATGTCGACCGGCGCCACCGACGGCATCTTCCTGGAGGCGATCGGCATCCCGGTCTATGGCGCGCCGGGCACGTTCCTCGACCCCGATTTCAACGGCATCCACGGGCTGAACGAGCGCATTCGCGTGTCGTCGCTCTATGGCGCGCGCGATTATCTGTTCGATCTGGTGAAGGCGTACGCGGGGTAACCGCCACTCCTCGTCCGTCATCGTCCGTCATCCCCGCCTTCGCGGGAATGACGGTCAGTGCGGCAGGTCGATCGCCACCACCAGCCCCGGCGCCGCATCGCCCAGCCGCACCGCGCCGCCGTGCAACCGCGCCACCGCCGCGACCAGCGACAGCCCCAGCCCGGCCCCCGTCCCGCTGCGCGCACTGTCGAGCCGCCCGAACCGCCTGAGCGCCGCCTCGCGGTCCTCGGGAGCGATGCCCGCGCCCTGATCCGCCACCGATAGCGTGACCGTGCCCGACGCCGCGGTCAGCGCCAGCGTGATCGTCCCCGCGCCGTATTTGAGTGCATTGTCGACCAGATTGCCGAGCGCCTGCCCCAGCAGTTCGCGGTGTACCTGCAGCACCACGCCCGACACCGCGGCGACGCGGATGTCGCGGCCCACGTCCTCCGCGACAGGTCCGTAGATTTCCGCGATATCCTCCAGCTCGCCCCCCAGGTCGACCGCGGTGAAGCTCTCGGTCCCGATCCCCGCCTCGGCGCGGGTGATGCGCAGCGCGGTCTCGACCAGCGCGAGCAGCCGCTCACCCTCCGCCAGCGCGCGGTCGACCGCGTCCTGCGCCGCGGGTTCGGTGACCACCACCGCCGCGCGTTCCAGCGCGGAACGCAGCCGGGTCAGCGGCGACTTCAGATCATGCGCCAGCCCGTCGGTCGCGATCTTCAGTTCGACCACCAGCGCCTCGACCCGGTCGAGCATCGCATTCACCGATCCGGCGAGATCGGCGAAGGCATCCCCCGTCGCGTCGGCGGGCACGCGGCGCGACAGATCGCCGTCGCGCACCGCGCCGAGCGTCGCCACCGTCGTCTCCAGCCGCAGCACGATCATCCGCGCCGCCAGCCACGACGCCAGCGCGGCGAAGGCGACCGCCAGCGACAGCGCGAACAGCATCGCCGCCTCCAGCACGCGCACCGCGCGCCGTTCGCCTTCGACCACGCTGCCGGTCAGCAGCCGGGATCCGCCGGGCAGCGCGGTGGCGCGCACCCACATCGCCTCGGGCAGCGGGCGCCCGACGCGGTACAGCTCGACCGCCCCCGCGTGCCCATCGGTCGCGACATTGGGTGGCCACGCCGACAGATTGCCCGCGATCGGCCGACCGCTGGCGTCGGCGAGCAACAGGACCGTACCGGGCGTCAGGTTGCGCGTGACGCGTTGCGCGACCGCATCGGCCAGCGCCGCGTCGCCGCTGTCCTGCCGCACGGTCAGCAAATCCTGCCGCAGCACCTCGGCGCTGGCCGCCGCGCCGGCGAACACCTGTCCGCGCACCACCGTGCGCACCGCGAACAGCAGCGTCCCCGCCGCCGCGATCTGCAACAGGAAGACAAGGGCGGCGAAACGGAACGTGGTGGAGCGCAGGAACGTGCCCCGGCCAGGCGAGCGGCTCAGGGTTCCACCCCCAGGCGATAGCCCGCGCCGCGCACCGTATGCAGCAGCGGCGATCCGAATCCTTCATCCACCTTCTTGCGCAGCCGGCTGAGATGGACGTCGATGACGTTGGTGCCGGGATCGAAGTGATAGTCCCACACGCCCTCCAGCAGCATGGTGCGCGTCACCACCTGCTCGGCGTGGCGCAGCATATATTCCAGCAGCCGGAACTCGCGCGGTTGCAGCTCGATCGTCTTGCCCGCGCGCGTCACGCGCCGTGCCAGCAGGTCCATCGACAGGTCGCCGCAAGACAGCACCGTCTGCACCGCGGGTGCGCTAGTGCCGCGCCGGATCAGCAGCTTGATGCGCGCGAGCAGCTCCGCGAACGCGAACGGCTTGACCAGATAGTCGTCCGACCCGCCGGTCAGCCCCTTCACGCGGTCCTCCGGCGATCCCAGCGCGGAGAGGATGATGACCGGCGTTTCGATCTGCGACGCGCGCAGCGCGGCGAGCACCGCCATCCCGTCCATCCCGGGCAGCATCCGGTCGAGCACGATGCAGTCGTAGCTGCCGTCGGTGGCGTGGAACAGGCCATCGCGCCCGTTGGCGGCGCGGTCGACGACATAGCCTTCCTCGATCAGCCCCTTCGACACGAAATCGGCGGTGGTGTCATCGTCCTCAACCAGCAGGATCTTTGCCGACACGCTTCGTCTCCCCTTGCCCTGCGGGTGCCTGTACGAGCGTCACGTGCACCGCCTGCATGCCGCGCCGGACCCGCAGGTCGACGCTGTCGCCTGATGCCACCGCTTGCTCGATCGGGGCAAGCGAGGTCGCACCGCGACCGTCGACCGCTTCCATGACGTCACCCACCTGCAACCCGGCGCGCTCCGCGACCCCGCCCGCACGCAGCGAGGTGACGGTCAGCGCGGCGGGGGCGCCGCCTGCCGGCAGCGCAACGGTGGCACCCAGCAGGTCGGAATCGGGCACCCGCGATGCATGCAGCACGCGCACCGACATGAACGCCCCCACCAACGCCACCGCCAGGAAGATCAGCAGCGCATGGCGCAGCTGGCGCAGCGCGTGTCCGGCACGACGGTCATGGGGTTCGGCAGGGAGGCGGAGGTGCTCCATCCGGCCGTTCTATCCGCCGCGGCCTGTGCACGAGGTGGGCGCAAGATGACGGATCGCTCATCTTCCCGACAGCGTGCGGCCAGCCGTGCACGCGCATAGCGGATGGATCATGTCGCACGCCCCCGCTCCCCTGACCGACACCTGCGAATCCGGCCGCCACCTGCCCGGCACGCGGATCGTGACCGACGCGCGCGGCATCCAGCACACGCGCTGCCGCCGTTGCGGCTGCGAGCTCGCCCGGATTCCCGCGATCCGCCGCTGGTATCGGTCGGGCATGCTCGGCGACTAACCTGGTATAGCGGCGCGAATGACGAAACGGTAAGCCGCCGCCCAGCCACGCCTCATCCACGACCGCGTATCAGCGCCTCATCATCGACACCGTCATTCCGGAACCCACCATGGCCGATCCCATCTTCTTCGATCCTACCGGCCGGCGCAGCCGCCGGTCGCGCCGCGTGCTGGCCACGCTGCTGGGGATCGTCCTGGTCGCCGCGATCGCCTTCGCCACGACGTTGATGATGGTCCGTCCCGCGCGCGACCTGGCGCTGCCGCTGCCCCAGGCGCGCGCCGCCGCGACGCACGGGGCGGACGCACCGCGTGGGCTCGCCCGCTGGCTACCGCATCGCACGACGAAGGCGACGAACAGCGCGGAGCTGGACGTCGGCTTCTACATGCCCGGCGACGACGCCAGCATCGCCTCGCTGCGTCGTCATGTCGCGGCACTCGACTGGGTCGTCCCCGCCACCGTCGCGATCGCCGGACCGCAGCACAAGATCACCGTGGAGCCCGATCCGAAGTTCGACCGCATGATCGCCGCGATGCCGCACCCGCCCAAGGTGCTGCCGATGGTGCAGAATTTCGACAACGACCGCGCGGAGGGCGATTGGGACGGCGCCGGTGCGGCATCGCTGCTCGCCGATCTGGCGAAGCGCGAGACGTTCGCGCGCCGGCTGGCGACGATGGTCGTTCAGCGGCACCAGGGCGGCGTGGTGATGGATTTCGAGGCGTTGCCCGCGTCCGCGATGGGCAATTACCTGGCCTTCCTGCGAACGCTGCGCGCCGCGCTGCCTGCGGGCAGCCAGCTGGCGGTCACCGCACCGGCGGAGGACGAGTCCTGGCCGCTCGCGGCGCTGGCGAAGGTGTCCGATCGCGTCATCTTCATGGCCTATGACCAGCATTGGGAGGGCGGACAGGCCGGGCCGATCGCGGCGCAGAGCTGGTTCGTCCAGCAGGTGGAGGATACCAAGCGTCAGATCGGCGCCAACAAGCTGATCGTCGCACTGGGCAGCTATGCCTATGACTGGCACGGCGACGACACCGACGCGCTGTCGATCGAGGAGGCGTGGCTGGCGGCGCACGACAGCAGCGCGCCGATCACCTTCGACAAGGCCAGCGGCAACCAGGCCTTCGCCTATGACGAAAACGGCCAGCATCACGACATCTGGATGATGGATGCCGCCACCAGCTGGAACCAGCTGCGCGCGCTCGACAGCATGGGGCTGCGCGATGTGGCGATGTGGCGGCTGGGCAGCGAGGATCCGGGCTTTTGGAACGACCTCGCCGCCTTCCGCGCGCACAAGCTGCCCAACCTGCGCCGGATCGACTCGTCGCTCAACACCGACGTGGAGGGTTCGGGCGAGATCCTGCGCATCACCGCCACGCCGACGACCGGCGAGCGGCTGCTGCGCGTCGATGCGCAGAACATCGTCCGCGACGAGCGCTATGCCGCGCTGCCCACGCCCTATGTCGTGCACCGCACCGGCGCGGCCAATCCGAAGCTGCTGGCGCTGACGTTCGACGACGGCCCCGACGCGACCTGGACCCCGCGCATCCTGAACGTGCTGGAGGCCGCGCACGTCCCTGCGACCTTCTTCGTCATCGGCGAGAATGCGCTGGCGCATCCCGCGCTCCTCAACCGCATCGTCGCCGACGGCAGCGAGCTGGGCAACCACAGCTACACCCATCCCAACATGGCGACGCTGGGACCCAACGGCACCGCGCTGGAGATGAACGCGACGCAGCGGCTGGTGCAGGCCTATACCGGGCGCATGCTCACGCTGTTCCGCGCGCCCTATTTCGGCGATGCGGAGCCGACCACCGCGGACGAGCTGGGGCCGGCGCTGGCGGCGCAGCGCGCGGGTTACACCGTCGTCGGGCTCCACGTCGATCCCAACGACTGGCAGCGCCCCGGCACCGATGCGATCGTCCAGCAGGTCATCGACCAGGTGCACGGCGCGACGCCGACCAACTCGGCCAACGTCATCCTGCTCCACGACGGCGGCGGCGACCGATCGCAGACGGTGGCGGCGCTGCCGCGGATCATCGCGACGCTGCGGGCCGAGGGCTATACCTTCGTCCCCGTGTCGCAGCTGGTCGGGCTGACCCCGGCGCAGGCGATGCCGCCGGTCACCGGACACGATTTGTGGGCGGTGCGGACCGACGTTGCGGTGTTCATCGCGCTCGCCGCGGTGACCGCGGTGATCGCCTGGCTGTTCTACATTGCGATCTCGCTCGGCATCGCGCGCGCGGTGATGATGACCGGGCTGGCATGGGTGCAGGCGCGCCGCCGCCGCGCCGAGCCGCCGGTGTTCACACCGACCGTGTCGGTCGTGATCCCGGCCTATAACGAGGAGCGCGTCATCGTCGCCTCGGTCCAGCGCGTGCTGTCGAGCGACTATCCCGGGCTTCAGATCATCGTCGCAGACGACGGGTCGAAGGATGCGACCAGCGCGCTGGTGCGCGAGGCGTTCGGCGACGATCCGCGCGTCCAGCTGCTGACGCTGGTCAACGGCGGCAAGGCCGCCGCGCTCAACCGCGCGCTGCAGGAGGCAACCGGCGACGTCATCATCGCGCTCGACGCCGATACCCAGTTCGAGCCGGCGACGATCCGCCGCCTGGCGCGCTGGTTCGTCGATCCGCGGATCGGCGCGGTGGCGGGCGATGCGCGCGTGGGCAACCGCATCAACCTGGTCACCCGCTGGCAGGCGGTCGAATATATCACCGCGCAGAATCTGGAGCGCCGCGCGCTCGCCGGGTTCGATGCGATGACGGTCGTCCCCGGCGCGGTCGGGGCGTGGCGCCGCACTGCGCTCGATTCGGTCGGCGGCTATCCGGAGGATACGCTAGCCGAGGATCAGGATCTGACCATCGCGATCCAGCGCGCCGGCTGGCGCGTCACCTACGATCCCGCCGCGATCGCCTGGACCGAGGCGCCCGAGACGTTCCGCGCCCTCGCCAAGCAGCGCTTCCGCTGGGCATTCGGTACGCTGCAATGCCTGTGGAAGCACCGCGGCGTGCTGCGCCGGCGCAAGCCGTCGGGGCTGGCGCTGGTCGGGATGCCGCAGGCGTGGCTGTTCCAGATCGTCTTCGCAGCGATCTCCCCGCTGATCGACCTGGCGCTGCTGCTGTCGATCGTCGGCACCTTCGTCCGCGTGATGCAGCACGGCTGGGCGCAGACGGCGGGCGACGTCTCGACCATGGGCCTCTACTGGCTCGCCTTCACCGCGATCGACGTGGCGTGCGGCGCGATGGCGTACCGCCT
This sequence comes from uncultured Sphingomonas sp., assembly GCA_913774925.1. Taxonomy (GTDB): domain Bacteria; phylum Pseudomonadota; class Alphaproteobacteria; order Sphingomonadales; family Sphingomonadaceae; genus Sphingomonas. Next base: position 71,857 of record CAJYKB010000047.1, read on the forward strand.
CGACGGCCACAAGATCCGCTACCCCGCGCTGCTGCTGGTCGCGCAGCGGCTGGTCTATCGCCAGATCATGTACGGCGTGGTCCTGCGCGCCATCGCCGCGGCGGTGCGCGGACGGATCGTCGGCTGGGGCAAGCTGGAGCGCAGTGGACGCGTCGATGGCGGGCCAACAGCGGCAAGCCATTGATCTGGCGACTCCGGTAGGGCATGGCGGACGCGATGGTTCCCGTTCCGTTCGCCAAGCTGTCGTTCGCCGGCCACGACTTTCGCGCCCTGCCGCAGGGGGCGCTGTTCTGGCCCGCGCGTCGCGCGCTGCTGGTGGCGGACCTTCATCTGGAGAAGGCGAGCTGGTTCGCCCGCGGCGGGCAGATGCTGCCGCCCTACGATTCGATCGCGACGCTGACCGAATTGTCGGCGCTGGTCGCCGCGACCGGCGCGGAGGAAGTGTGGTGCCTGGGCGACAGCTTCCACGATGTCGCCGGGTGCGACCGCCTGCCCGCTCAGGCGCGCACGCTACTGACCGACCTGACCGGCGCGACCCGCTGGACCTGGATCACCGGTAACCACGACCGTGCCTATGTCGACCGCTGCGGCGGCGCGGTCGCGGACGAGGCGATGGTCGACGGCTTGATCCTGCGTCACGAGGCCGAACGCGGCGAGACGCGCCCCGAGCTGTCGGGTCATTTCCACCCGAAGCTGCGCGTCCGCGTCCGCGGCAAGCTGGTCGCGCGCCGCTGCTTCGTGGCCACCGCGACGAAGCTGATCTTCCCCGCGTTCGGCGCGCTGACCGGCGGGCTCAACGTCACCCATCCCGAGATCGCCCGCGCCACCGGCGGCATGGGCGAGGCGCTGGTCGCGCTCGACGACCGCCTGCTGCGATTTCCGCTGGCGGCGTAACGCCCCTCGCCCGTCATTCCCGCGAAGGCGGTAATCCAGAAATACGGTTCATGCTGCCCGCTCAGACCATCACCCCCATCAACAGCTTTGGCAGCTGCCCGCTCTCGCCGCGCGCCTCCGCCATGAAGCGGTCCTTCAGCGGCGGCAGCTTGTCGACCGCCGAAATGCCGAACCGCCGCACCGCGCTCGCGGTCTTGCCCGGCAGGCCGAACAGCCGCGTCAGCGTATCGGTCGCCGCCGCCACCATGAACGTGTCGAGGCTGCGCCAGTTCTGGTAGCGCGCCAGCAGTTGCGCATCGCCCGCGTGCAGCCCCAGCCGCCGCCCCTCGACCAGCACCTCGACCAGCGCGGCGACGTCGCGATAGCCCAGATTCACCCCCTGCCCCGCGATCGGATGGATCCCATGTGCCGCGTCGCCGACCAGCACCAGCCGTTCGTCGGTGATGCGCGCCGCGTGGTGGAACCCCAGCGGATAGCTGGCGCGCGGCGAGGCATGCGACAGCGTGCCCAGGAACCCACCCATCCGCTTCTCCGCCTCGGCCAGGAAGCCGCGGTCGCCCAGCTTCAGCATGCCCGCGGCATGCTCGCCCGCCACCGTCCAGACGATCGCGGAGCGGTGCCCGATCTCGTCGTCGGGCAGCGGCAGCAGTGCGAACGGCCCGGAGGAATAGAAGATTTCGTAGGCGATATTCTCGTGGCTGCGCTCGTGATGGAACGCCCCGATGATCGCGGCATGATCGTATTGCCACCGCGCCACCGCGATCCCCGCCGCCTCACGCGTCGGTGACTGGCGCCCCTCCGCCGCGACCAGCAGATCGGCAGTGACCGTCATGCCGGAGGACAAGGTCGCGCGTACGCCGTGCGCATCGCGTTTCACCGCCACCGCGCGCGTCCGCATGCGCAGGTCGACGCGCTCCGCGGCCATCGCCGCGTCGTACAGCGAGGTGCGCAGCAGGCGGTTCTCGTACATCGTCCCCAGCGCCGCATCGTCAGCGTCGGGGATGAAATCCAGCTTGCCCGGCGCCAGTCCGTCGCTGACGCGGATCTGGCGAATCTCGCATCCCTTCCCCGCCAGCGCGGCGCCCACGCCGATCGCGTCGAGCATCTTGTGGCTGGCGCTCGCCACCGCACTGGCACGACCATCGAACGTGGCGGTCAGCGTCACCGCGGGGTCCGCGGGATCGACCACGATCGAGGAAAGCCCGTGGCGGTCGAGCGCCACCGCCAGCGCGCTGCCCACCAGCCCGCCGCCGAGGATGAGGACGTCTGCGTGGTCTGCCTGGTTCATGGTCCTGCCCTACCTGCCCGCCCCGTCTCTGCCAACCGCCCCGCCCGTCTTGCCGCCCGCTCGCCGACCGCGCCATCTTGACGCCAGACTCGCGCGCGCGGAGAATACGCGCACTTTCTCACATCGTTGCGGGGTTGGGGTATGGCGACGCGGGCGGATCCGCCGCTGTGGCGCGAGACGATCAAGGCGGGCGTGGTGCGCAGCGGCGTGGTGGCGACGGCGGTCGCACTCGCCGGCGGGACCGTTGCGGCGGCACTCAGCCTCGCCAGCTACAGTCCCGGCGATGCGGCGTTCAACACCGCCTCCGCGGGGGTGACCGGCAATCTGCTCGGCGCGCCGGGCGCGTGGTTCGCCGACCTTGCGCTCACGATCTTCGGCCCAGCGGTCGCGCTGCTGCTGCCGATCGCGCCGGTCGTCGCGATGCGGCTGTGGCGCGATCAGCCCGCGGGCGAATGGTGGCGGATGCTACGCTTCGCGCTGCTCGGCGTCGCGCTGATGGCGGTCGCACTGGCGTGCGTCGCACCCGGCGCAGTCCCGGCGCTGCCGTTCGGCTGGGGTGGGCTCGTCGGGCTCGGCACGGTGGGTGCGACTCGCGCCGGGCTCGGCATGATCGGCGATGCGCAGGTGACATGGTGGGGCGTCGTCGCGCTCGGCATCGTTGCCGGGATCGGCGGCGCCGTGGTCTGGGGGCGTAGCCTCGAGATCGATTTCGCCCGCTTCGCGCCACGCCCCCGGCTGCGCCGCGCGCGCGACGACGGCGGTGCCGATGATGTGGAGGAGGATGACGAGGACGACGCCCCCTTCACCCTCGCCCGCGCGCCCGCGCCGCGCGCGGTGGCGCAGCCCGACGACCGCCCCGCCCCGGTCATCGGCGACCGCACCGTCGCGCCCTCCGCCGCGCGCGCGCAACCGCAGTCGCAGCAGCGGCTGGACCTGCGCGACAGCTTCGTCCTGCCTTCGCTCGATCTGCTGACCCCGGCACCTGCGAATCAATCCAACCCGGTCGACAAGGCCGCGCTGGAACGCAACGCGCGCCTGCTGGAGACGGTGCTCGACGACTTCAACGTCAAGGGCACCATTACCGAGGTCCGCCCCGGCCCCGTCGTCACCATGTACGAGCTGGAACCCGCGCCGGGCATCAAGGCGACCCGCGTCATCAGCCTGGCCGACGATATCACGCGCAACATGTCCGCCATCTCGGCACGTGTCGCGACGATCCCCGGCCGCACCGTCATCGGCATCGAGCTGCCCAATGCCCGGCGGGAGATGGTGTCGCTCCACGAACTCGTCGCCAGCCAGGCGTTCGAGGATCAGTCGGCGCAGCTGCCGGTCATCCTGGGCAAGAACATCGCGGGCGATCCGGTCATCGCCGATCTCGCACCGATGCCGCACCTGCTGGTCGCGGGGACCACGGGGTCGGGCAAGTCGGTCGGGCTCAACGGGATGATCCTGTCGCTGCTCTACCGGCTGACGCCGGACCAGTGTCGCATGATCATGATCGATCCCAAGATGCTCGAACTGAGCATGTACGACGACATCCCGCACCTGCTCTCCCCCGTCGTCACCGATCCGGCGAAGGCGGTGCGCGCGCTCAAATGGGCGGTGGAGACGATGGAGGACCGCTATCGTCAGATGTCGTCAGTCGGCGTGCGCAGTCTCGCCAGCTTCAATGACAAGGTCCGCGCCGCCCGCGCGAAGGGCACCCCGTTGGGCCGCCGCGTCCAGACCGGCTATGGCGAGAACGGCCAGCCGATCTACGAGGAGGAGCAGCTCGACTATGACGTGCTGCCGCAGATCGTCGTCATCGTCGACGAACTCGCCGACCTGATGATGACCGCGGGCAAGGAGGTCGAATTCCTCATCCAGCGGCTGGCGCAAAAGGCACGCGCCGCGGGCATCCACCTCATCATGGCGACGCAGCGCCCCTCGGTCGACGTCATCACCGGCGTCATCAAGGCCAATCTGCCGACGCGCATCAGCTTCCACGTCACCAGCAAGATCGACTCGCGCACCATCCTGGGCGAGCAGGGCGCAGAGCAGCTGCTCGGCCGCGGCGACATGCTCTATATGCCCGGTGGCAAGGGCATCGTCCGCGTCCATGGTCCGTTCGTCAGCGACGACGAGGTTCGCGCGGTGACCGACCATTGGCGGGCGCAGGGCACGCCCGACTACATCCAGTCGGTGACCGAGGAGCCCGAGGAGAGCTTCGCGCTCGACGGCGCCCCCACCGGCGAGGATACTGCCGAGGATCAGCAGTATCGCGCCGCGGTCGCGCTGGTCTGCGGCAGTCAGAAGGCGTCCACCTCCTGGCTCCAGCGCCAGCTGCGCATCGGTTACAATTCCGCCGCGCGCCTGATCGAACGGATGGAGAAGGACGGCATCGTCAGCCGCCCCGACCATGTCGGTCGCCGCGAAGTCCTGCGCGATACCGACGGCAACCCGACCTGACGCGATTTGCGATCTGCCATGAAAGTCGTTATATTGCGATGACTTGCCGGGACCACCCGGACGAATGTGGCCCGGCCTCTTGATGGAGAGGATGGGCCATGACCCTGACACAAGCATCGCATGACGGCGCGATGGCCGCCGCCATGCTCCTGATGATGGCGATGGCGGTGATCGTCGCACAATTGATCGCAAGCGGGCTGATCGCGCTGGGCGAATGGGCGATCGGCTGACTGGGCCAACCGATCGTCGTTCCCCTCAGCCGAGATGCTCGGCGAAGAACGCCGAGGTGCGAGCATCCGCCGTCTGCGCGGCCGCGTCCGATCGACGTGCACCGAACTCGGTGGCGAAGCCATGGTCCTCGCCCGGATAGTCGACCAGCGTCACCTTGGCGTGATCGTCCAGCCCTTCGTGCATCCGCGCCTGGGCATCCTTGTCGACGAAGCCGTCGTCGCCGGCGATGTGGAGCAACAGCGGATGCGCGATCGCCTTCTTTTCGCCCACCAGCCCGTCCACCCCCACGGCGTAATAGCCGACGCTGGCATCCACATCGGTACGCGCCGCCGTCATATAGGCGAGCCGTCCGCCCAGACAGTATCCCACCGCCCCGACCTTCCTGCCGCCTGATGCGTCGCGGGCGTGTCGGATCGTGGCCTCGATGTCGCGAATGCCCTCATCCTGATCGAACTTCCCCATGATCGACAGGGCACGCTGCATTTCCTCCGGAACGTCCGGGTCCAGCTCGATCCCCGGCTCCATCCGCCAGAACAGGTCCGGTGCGATCGCCAGATAGCCGTCGCGCGCCAGCGCGTCGCACTTGCTGCGAATCCCGGCATTCACGCCGAAGATTTCCTGGATCACCACGATCGCCGCGCGCGGCGCGCTGTCGGGCGCTGCCTGATATGCCGGCATGTGCTGCCCGTCGAGCGTCGCGATGGTCGTATTGGTCGTCATGCAAGCTCTCCCGTGAGTCGGTTGTTCCATGCCCGCGTCGCGCGACCGTTGCGAAAGGCACCGGTTCACGGGCATATACCGCGTCACGCTAACGCGCGCCCTCCGCGCGCTCAAGGGAGCGCGATCCGGATGAAGGTGACGATCGAAGCCGACTGCACGCCCGAGGAGGTTCGCCGCATGATGGGGCTCCCCGACCTCACGCCGCTTCACGACCATTATATAGCGAAGATGCAGGAAGCGATGGAGAAGGGCACGATCGGCCCGGAGATCCTGGGAGCGATGTTGAAGAGCTGGGCGCCCGCGACGGACGCCGGAATGGATATGTGGCGCCAGCTGTTCACTGCCGCTGGTGGCGGGAGCAAGTCCGGCGGGTGACCGATACGATCTTTGCCTTGTCGAGCGGCCGCCCGCCCGCTGCGATCGCCGTCATGCGGATCAGCGGGCCACAGGCGGAGCAGGCTCTCGCGACCTTGGTGGGCACGCTCCCCCCGCCGCGAACGGCGTCGCTACGCGCGCTGCGTGACGACACGGGCGATGTACTCGATCGGGCACTGGTGATCCGCTTCCCCGGCCCGGCGACGGCGACCGGGGAGGACCTGGTCGAGCTTCATCTCCATGGCGGTCGCGCGATCGTCGCGTCGGTCGAGCGGATATTGGAGCGTCAGCCGGGGCTACGCCTTGCCCAGCCGGGCGAATTCACGCGGCGCGCGCTGGAGAACGGCCGCCTCGACATCACGCAGGCGGAGGGCCTAGCCGACCTTCTGGAAGCGGAGACCGAGACACAGCGCCGCGTCGCCATGTCTGCCAGCGAAGGCCGTGTCAGCCAATCCGCGCGTGCTTGGCTCGGTCGCGCCGCCGATATCGCCGCGCGGCTAGAGGCCGAGATCGACTTCGCCGAAGAAGGCGATGTTATGCAGCACGGCGCCTATCATCCCGCGGCGGATGTGGAGCAGCTTGCCGACGACATGGACGCGGCTCTGGCGCAGCCGAGCGTCGAGCGTCTGCGCGACGGGGTCAGCGTCGTCCTTGCCGGACCGCGCAATGCCGGCAAGTCGTCGCTGTTCAACGCCCTGCTCCAGCGTGATGCGGCGATCGTCACGCCGATTGCCGGGACGACCCGGGACATTCTCGAAGCCTCCATTGTTCGGGCGGGCATTCCCTATCGGCTGATCGATACGGCGGGCTTGGTAGAGGACACCATTGACGAGGTGGAGCGCATCGGCATCGGCCGCGCCCGCGACGTCATCTCTAAAGCCGACCTTGTCTTGTGGCTGGGCATGCCCGGCACAGCGCCCGATGGGGCTGTCCGGGTCGCCAGTCAGTGCGATCGACAAGCTCCTCCGGCGGGTTGTGATATTGAGACATCGGCTCATCACCCCAAGACCATCGATGCGCTCTGGTCGATGCTGGATCAGCGATGTCGCGGCCTGATGGACACCGGCAGCGGCGTGGTGTTTCGCGAGCGACAACGGGGAGACATCGCCGTTGCTGTTGCGGAACTCAGGCGATGCAGTCGCGAAAGCGATCCGCTGATCCAGGCTGAACACATCCGGTTTGCCAATCGGCATCTTGCTCGCATATTGGGCGCTGACGCTACAGAGGAGATGATTGACTCCCTGTTCCGTCGTTTCTGCCTCGGCAAATAGGCGTTCCACGTGAAACAATTTGATGTTGCCGTCATTGGGGGCGGTCATGCGGGTACGGAAGCGGCCGCTGCCGCGGTACGTCGCGGCGCACGGGTTGCGCTGATCTCGCAAAACGCCGCCCTAATCGGAACCATGTCGTGCAACCCGTCCATCGGCGGCCTGGGGAAAGGCCATCTGGTTCGAGAGGTGGACGCCTTCGATGGTCTGATGGCCCGTGCCGCCGACGATAGCGCGATCCATCACCGTATGCTCAACCGGTCAAAAGGATTGGCAGTCCAAGGTCCGCGCATCCAGGCTGACAGAGTCCGCTACCGCGCCTCGATTGCGCAGCAGTTGGGGCAGCTAGAGAATCTCACCATTGTAGAAGGAGAGGTCGTCGACCTCCTCCCCAAAGCTGGCGCTACGACGACGCTCCTGCTCGCCGATGGTACAAGTCTTGATGCCCGCGCCGTCGTCTTGGCGACGGGAACATTCCTAGGGGGCCGAATCTTCCGTGGTCATGATCGGGATGACGGTGGACGTGTCGGGGAAAAGGCTGCGCATCGCCTTGCCCAAAGGCTGCGCGACCTCGACCTTCCGATCCGTCGACTGAAGACAGGAACCCCGCCCCGTCTTGATGGCCGGACGATCGATTGGGCGCGCTTATCGCCTCAGCCGAGCGACGAGGATCTCTGGCACATGTCCTCAGTTCCACCGAATATTCGGCTTCCGCAACTCGCGTGCGCCATTACGCGAACGAATACCAAGACCCATGATATCGTTCGCGCCGGGCTTGCCTCCTCTCCCCTGTTTGCTGGAGCAATCGAGGGACAAGGGCCGCGGTACTGCCCGTCGATCGAGGACAAGATTCATCGCTTCGGCGATCGCGACGGGCATCAGATCTTTCTGGAGCCGGAAGGGCTAGATACGGTGACGGTCTATCCCAACGGCATCTCGACCTCGCTCTCCGCCGAAACCCAAAAGGCGTTGGTTGAATCGGTGCCCGGCCTAGAGCGGGCGGTTATCACGACCTTGGGCTATGCGGTGGAGTATGACTATCTCGACCCCCGGTCGCTGGATCATCGTCTTTCGCTTACGGCATTGCCGGATGTCTTTTGCGCCGGCCAGATAAACGGCACGACCGGTTATGAAGAGGCCGCGGCCCAGGGCTTGATTGCGGGTCTTAATGCGGCGGCATTTGCCCTTGACGCCGCGCCGGTGACAATCGACCGCGCCCAGGGATACATCGGCGTCATGATCGACGACCTCGTCCTTCAGGGCGTGACGGAGCCGTATCGGATGTTGACGGCGAGAGCCGAGTTTCGGCTGGCGCTTCGTGCGGACAACGCAGAGACACGCTTGAGCTCGACAGCAATAGCGGCCAACTGCGTCTCCCCCGACCGGCTGTTCCACGTGGAACGTCGTCACCGACTTCGAGAAGCCGTCAGGGCGGGCGCCCCGTCCGTGCCGGCGAATGACATCGATATTGTCCGGGAGATCGAAGAGGATCTACGGTATGCCCCCTACCTCACCCGGCAGGCCGAGGAGGTTGAGCGGATCCGACGGGACGACGCGGTTCAGCTGCCACCCTCTGATCGCTTCTGTCAGGTTCCGGGTCTGTCTAACGAGATGCTTGACCGGCTGGTTACCGCCGCCCCCAGAACGCTGGGTGAAGCGTCTCGTGTACGTGGCGTAACCCCCGCCGCCCTAGCCGCATTGTGGCTGTTTGCCCGGAAGGCCTCATGACGGAAAACGACGCGCGCGGTTGGCTTGCGGAGCGGTTCGGCGACGGTGCCGTCGATATTCTGTCGAAATACGTCGACATCCTCACGCATGAAAGTAGCGTCCAGAATCTGATTTCCAGCACCACCCTTCCCTCGGTCTGGTCGCGCCATATCGTAGATTCGGCGCAGCTGGCCACACTAGCACCAAGTTATGGCGCTCGTTGGTGCGATATCGGCAGCGGCGCCGGACTACCCGGGCTTGTCGTAGCCATGCTAATCCCCGGTGAAATCTCCCTCGTGGAGCCAAGGCGGAAGCGCGCTGAATTTCTCAAAGCTGCGGCGAACCGCCTTGGGTTGAGTCATGTCCGAGTGTGCCAGGCGAAGATCGAGAATGCCGATATCGGAGGCGCGCCAGACATCATCACCGCTCGCGCGGTTGCGAGCCTATCCACAATCTTCGAGCTTACCCGATCGATTTCCGATCCATCGACACGCTTCATTCTGCCGAAGGGGCGTACTGGCGCTGATGAGCTTGCTTCCGCGAAAGCCGACTGGCAAGGAGTGTTTCACGTGGAACGCAGCGTTTCGGATGCGGAATCCATCATTGTCATCGCCGACGGAGTGACACGCCGATGTTCTGCATCGCGGTAGCCAATCAAAAAGGCGGGGTCGGCAAGACCACCAGCGCCATCAACATCGCGACTGCCTTGGCAGCGTCCGGCCATTCGGTTCTTCTGATCGATTTGGATCCTCAAGGTAATGCATCAACTGGATTGGGAATAGCGCAGAACAAACGCCAGCGGTCGAGCTACCATGTGCTTATCGACCGGGGCGGCTTGGTGGAGGCCGTAGTTCCGACCGGCATCCCGCACCTGGATGTCGTCCCCGCAACGGTCGACCTGTCCGGCGCCGAGATCGAGTTGGTCGACCTGGAGCAACGGACCCACCGCCTGCATCGCGCAATCGAGGGGGCATCGCGCCGCTGGGACATCGTACTGATCGACTGTCCCCCGTCGTTGGGCTTGTTGACAATCAACGCCATGGTGGCGGCGGACGCGCTGCTGGTGCCGCTTCAGTGTGAATTTTTCGCATTGGAAGGGCTCAGTCAGTTGCTCAACACGGTCGAGCGCATCCGGTCACGCTTCAACCCGTCGCTCTCTATCCTCGGAGTCGCGTTGACGATGTACGACCGGCGAAATCGCCTGACGGAGCAGGTATCGACCGATGTTCGTGCGGTGCTCGGGAAGGTAGTGTTCGACACCGTCATCCCTCGCAATGTCCGTCTGTCCGAGGCACCGAGCCATGGATTGCCGGCGCTCATCTACGATCATCGGTGCAGCGGTTCGGAAGCGTATATGGCCTTGGCACGTGAGGTCATCCAACGACTTCCCCGTCAGGAGGCGGCAGCATGAGCGACGCGTCGTCCCGCCGAAATCGCGGTGGCCTTGGCCGCGGCCTTAACGCTTTGCTGGGGGATGTCGCGCAAGATGAGCGCGACACGACAACGGACGGCGCCATCCGGGGCTCCGTCCGGATGATCCCGGTCAGCGCCATCGCGCCGCACCCCGACCAGCCACGCCGTCACTTCGACGAACATGCGCTCGAAGAGCTTTCGCAGTCGATTGCCGAGCGCGGTGTCATCCAGCCGATCATCGTCCGCCCGCACGGCCACGATTATCAGATCGTCGCGGGCGAGCGTCGCTGGCGCGCGGCGCAGCGCGCTCGACTGCACGAGGTGCCGGTCGTCGTGCGCGACTATAGCGATAGCGAAACGCTGCAGATCGCGCTTCTGGAGAATATCCAGCGTCAGGATCTCAACGCGATCGAGGAAGCGCAGGCGTATCAGCGGCTACTAGACGAGTTCGGCCACACACAGGAAGCTTTGGCCCGCGCCGTCCACAAGTCTCGTAGCCATGTCGCCAACCTATTGAGATTGCTGGACCTTCCGTCGGAAATTCAGGCGCGGGTGGTCGAGGGTTCGTTGTCGATGGGTCACGCTCGTGCCATCCTGGGCGCGGCCGACCCGATCGCGCTCGCCGATCAGGTGGTCGCGCAGGGGCTATCCGTCCGCCAGACGGAAAAGCTCGCGGCAGAGGTCAAGCGCGGCGCGTCGGGAGAAGAGGGAAAGCGTCCGCGCGGCGTTGCCGGCGGCGTCCACGGCGGCACCGGCAGCGCCGATATCGAGGCGCTCGAGCGTCAGCTCGCCGATCTGCTCGGCCTCAACGTCCATATCGTCTTCACGCCGGAAGGATCGGGCTCGATCACGCTCGACTACAGCACGCTCGAGCAACTCGACATGGTGTGCCAGCGTCTCAGCGGCGAGCGGATCTAACGCTTCGCACGGCGGGCGAGGCGAAGCAGAAGCGCATCCGCCACCACGGGTCCCGCCGGACCCGCCGCCATGACCTCCCGCTCGGTGCGTCGTGCGGCCATCGTTGCTGCTTCCAGATCCGCGAGGCTCCACCGTCGCACGGCCGCGGCGGTGGCCGCCTGCTCCTTCCAGAAGACGCCGCGGCGCTTCATCGCCTGTTCGGCCCCCTCGCCGCCATCGATCGCGCGCTTCAACTCCGCCAGCATCGTGAGGCGCCGTACCAGCGCCCGCAGGATGGGGATCGGGGACGCGTCCGGTCCGGTCCGCCGCAACGCCTCCAGCAGCGGGATGACCTCCCCGCCCGTCGCGGCCAGCACCACCTCCCCCATCTCCCCGTCGGCGAGTTCGGCGCCGATCGCCTCCAACGCCGCCTCGTCCGCCTCCTGTGGACGATCGGGCGCGGCATCGAGATACAACGCCAGCTTCTCGACCTCGCGCGCCATGATCGCACGGTCGCCGTCTGCCGCCCGCACGATCCGCGACGCTGCCGCCGGCGAAAGTCGCAGCCCCTCGCCTCGCGCCAGCTCCGCCACCAGCCCGGCCGCGTTGCGCGCATCCGGCGGATAGCAGGCGAAGGCCAGCGCCCGATCGGATTCGATCGCGGCCTTCACCAACTTGCCCGTCGCCTTCACAGTAGGGGCGATCATCACCGCCGGATTGCCCGCCACGGTAGCCGCCAGCAGGCTCTCGACCGCCTCGAGCGATTCCTCGCCCGCGGTGGTCACCCGAATATGCCGCGCATCGCCGAACAGCGAGATCGCCGCCGCCTCGTCGGCCAGCCGCGCCGGGTCCGCGCGCAGCGTCGCGCCGTCCAGGTCGATCCGTTCCGCCCCCTCCCCCAGCGCGCGCGCCAGGCGCCCCGCGAATGCCATCGCGGTCGATTCGTCGGGCCCGTGCAGAAGGTAGAGCCGGATATCCGCCGGCGGGCGGTCCAGCGCAGCCGTCAGCCGCGCTTCCGTCGCCTTCATCGCTTGTCGGTCGCCGGCGCCTGCACTCGCCGTGCGTACAGCGCGAGGCGCGCCACGATCTGGTCCGCCACGGTGTCCGACAGTCGTTCGAGCGCGCTGCTCTCCGCCGCGATCGTGGCATATTCGGAGCCGACGACATCGATCCCCGCGTCCGACCCGGCCGTCGCATCGACCAATATCGTCCCCTGCGCCGCATCGACCAGTTGATAGCGCGCGCGCAGCGTCCGCCGCTCACGCGATACCGCATCGTCGGCGCGCGCGCCCAGCCCGACGATCGTGTCGTCCAGCACCACGTTCAGTCGGTAGCGCGCCGGCCCCTCGCCCAACGCCGCCAGCCGATCGCGCAGCGCGTTCGCCACCAGCCAACCCGACTTCCCTTGAATCGGCGCCACCTCGATCCCCGACAGGGTCGCCGCGATCGGGCCTGCGGTACTGCCGCTGTACAACGGCGTCAGCCCGCACGCAGACAGCGCGACGGGCAGAAGCAAGGCAGCGAGCTTCCTCATGCGACCAGGTTCACCAGACGGTCGGGCACGACGATGACCTTGCGCGGCGACTTGCCCTCCAGCGCGCGGACGACCTTCTCCGACGCCAGTGCCGCCGCCTCTACCTCGTCCTTCGGCATCCCCTTGGCGAGCATCAGCGTATCGCGCAGCTTGCCGTTGACCTGGATCGCGATCGTCACCTCGTCATCGACCAGCATCGCGGGATCGACGGCGGGCCAGGCGGCGTCAGCGATCAGCCCGCCCTCCCCCGCCAGCGCCCACGCTTCCTCGGCCAGATGCGGCACCATCGGCGCGGACAGCAGGACGAGCGTCCGCACGGCTGCGCGCCGCTCGGCGGAGGCGGGCGCCTTCTCGATCGCGCTGGTCAGCGCATAGAGCGCCGCGACCGCCTTGTTGAACTGCAACCCCTCGACCGCGGCATGGACCGCGGCGGTGGTACGATGCACCTGCTTGCGCAACGCGATGTCATCGCCGGACACCGCCGCCGCCTCGGGCGACAGCTCGGCATCGACCAGCCGCCACAGCCGTTGGACGAAGCGCCACGCGCCCTCGATCCCATTCTCGCTCCACTCCAGATCGCGCTCGGGCGGCGAATCCGAGAGCATGAACCAGCGCACCGCGTCCGCTCCGTACTGATCCACGATCGGCTCGGGATCGACGGTGTTCTTCTTGGACTTGGACATCTTCTCGACGCGGCCGCGCCGGATCGGGATCGATGCGCCGTCTTCCGTCTGCGCGAACAGCGCCCCGCCCTCGCCGACGATCAGCGCGTCCGGCGGCACCCACAAGGCGCCCGGCGGCCCCGAATAGTCCGGGATGTCGAGCTGATAGGTTTCGTGCGTCACCATGCCCTGCGTGAACAGCCCGGTGAACGGCTCGGCCAGATCGATCAGCCCGACGTGACGCAGCGCGCGGGTCCAGAATCGCGCATAGAGCAGGTGGAGGATCGCATGCTCGACCCCGCCGATATACTGCCCCACCGGCAGCCAGCTTTCGGCGACGGCGCGGTCGAACGGCCGATCCTCCGGCTGGCTAGCGAAGCGGATAAAGTACCACGATGAATCGGCGAACGTGTCGAGCGTGTCCGTATCGCGCAGCGCGTCCGCGCCGCAGGACGGGCAGGCGACATGCTTCCACGTGGGATGGCGATCCAGCGGGTTGCCCGGCACGTCGAAGGTGACATCCTCGGGCAGTTCCACCGGCAACTGTTTGCGCGGCACCGGCACCTCGCCGCACGCGGCGCAATGGATGATCGGGATCGGCGTACCCCAGTAACGCTGGCGGCTCACCCCCCAGTCGCGCAGCCGCCACACCGTGGTGCCATGGCCCCAGCCGCCGTCCTCGGCGCGACGGATCACCTCGCGCTTGGCGTCGGCCACGTCCATCCCGTCGAGGAAATGCGAGTTTACCAGCGTCCCCACGCCGGTCCACGCCTCCTGCTCGCCGAACGCGGGATCGGTCTTGTCGCCATCCGACACCACGCGCCGGATCGGCAGCGCATATTTGGTCGCGAAGTCAAAATCGCGCTGGTCGTGCGCCGGCACGCCGAACACCGCGCCGGTGCCATAGTCCATCAGCACGAAGTTGGCGACGAACACCGGCAGGTCGCCCGCCCCGAACGGATGCGCCGCGGTCAGCCCGGTATCGAACCCCAGCTTCTCCTGCGTTTCCAGCTCGGCCGCGGTCGTCCCGCCCTGCTTGCACCGCTCGACGAACGCCGCCGCCTCGGGGTTCGTCGCCGCGATCCCCTGAGCGATCGGATGATCCGCCGCGACCGCAACGAAGCTGGCACCGAACATCGTGTCGGGGCGGGTGGTGAACACCTCCACCGACCCGCCATCGGACAGCGCGAACCGGAACTGCAGCCCCTGGCTCTTGCCGATCCAGTTCTCCTGCATCAGCCGCACCTTGTCGGGCCACTGATCCAGCGTCGCGAGGCCATCGAGCAGGTCGTCGGCGAACTGCGTGATCTTCAGGAACCATTGCGACAGCTTGCGCTTCTCGACCAGCGCGCCGGAACGCCATCCGCGCCCGTCGATCACCTGCTCGTTGGCCAGCACGGTCATGTCGACCGGGTCCCA
>CAJYKB010000048.1 GCA_913774925.1 uncultured Sphingomonas sp.
ATTTTGGTGTAACGTCAGGCCGTTAGGCCATCAGTTACGCCGCAATCGCGAGTGCTTCGTTATCGTTGGCACTTGTGTAATGGGCCGTTGCGGTGGTCCCATTCCGAGCGAAAACAGCGCCTTTCAATACACGTCGATCCTGGTTCGGCCCCATCAGCTGAGCCGCTCGGCCGGCACGCTTGAGGCGTGTCGGCCAAGCGGCGCAACTGGTGGAGCCGCCGGGTACTGCCCCCGGGTCCGCTGCATCTATTCTACGCCGCGATTTATCGCCATAGCCGGGTCAAACCCGGCACGACCCATATAGGGCGGCGGATCGCGGGAGAAAAGCCCGCCGCGGCCCTGACAGCGCCACAATATCCCTTTAAGAGGTAGGACATGCTTACCCAGCGGTCCCGTTACGCCCTGCGCTCGATGCTGTTCCTCGCCACCGCGCCTGCCAATACGCCGCCGATCCCGATGACGAAGATCGCGGCGGAGGCCAATGTGCCGCGCAAGTTCCTGGAGCTGATCCTCGCCGACCTGCGCGACGCCGGGCTGCTCCACAGCACGCGCGGCAAGATGGGCGGCTATCGCCTGTCGCGCCCGGCGCACCTCATCTCGCTGGGCGAGATCATCCGCATCATCGAGGGGCCGCTGGCGCTCGTCCCCTGCGTCAGCCGCACCGCCTACCGCCCCTGCAACGACTGCAAGAGCGAGGCCGATTGCGCGATCCGTCACGCCATGATGCGCGTGCGCGACGAAACCGCGCGCATCCTCGACGGCACCAGCCTGGCGGATGCCACTGCAGAGAGCCTGGTCGCAGCGTGAGGTTCGTCACCCCGGCCCCGATCCGGGGTGACGGGTAGCTTCCCCGATCCGAACGAACCCGTTACCCCGCGCAGCATGACCGCGCCGCTGCCCACCACCGATACCGACGCCGCCGCCGAACTGAAGCGGCTCGCCGACGCGATCGCGCGCCACAATCGCCTCTACCATACCGACGATGCGCCCGAGATCAGCGACGCGGACTATGACGCGCTGGTCCGCCGCAACGCCGCGATCGAGCGCGCCTTTCCCGCGCTGGTCCGCAGCGACTCGCCCTCGCTTCAGGTCGGCGCCGCCCCCGCCGCCCATCTCGCCAAGGTCGCGCACGCGCGCCCGATGATGAGCCTCGAGAACGCCTTCTCCGACGAGGAGGTGGTGGAATTCGTCGCCCGCGTACGCCGTTTCCTGAAGCTTTCCGACGACGACGTGGCGCTGACCGCCGAGCCCAAGATCGACGGCCTGTCCTGCTCGCTGCGCTACGAGGACCGTCGGCTGGTGCGCGCACTGACGCGCGGCGACGGCGCGGTGGGCGAGGACGTGACCGCCAACGTCCGCACCATCGCCGATATTCCGACCGAGCTTCCTGACGCCGCCCCCGACGTGTTCGAGGTGCGCGGCGAGGTCTATATGGCGAAGCGCGATTTCGCCGCGCTCAACGCCCGGCTGGCGGAGGAAGCCGCCGCGGCGGGGCGGGAGCCGCGCCGCTTCGCCAACCCGCGCAATGCCGCCGCCGGATCGCTGCGGCAGAAGGACGCCGCCGTCACCGCGAGCCGCCCATTGCGCTTCCTGGCGCATGGCTGGGGCGAAGCGAGCGCGGTGCCGGGCGAGACGCAGACGGCGGTCGTCGAGCGCTTGCGCGACTGGGGCTTCCCGATCGCCGACGCCTTCACCCGCTGCGACGGTGTCGATGCCGCGCTGGCGGTCTATCGCGCGATCGAGGCGCAGCGCGCCGATCTGCCGTTCGACATCGACGGCGTCGTCTACAAGCTCGACCGGCTCGACTGGCAGGCGCGGCTGGGCAGCGTCGGCCGCGCGCCGCGCTGGGCGATCGCGCACAAGTTTCCCGCCGAGCGCGCGGAGACGACGCTGGAGGCGATCGACATCCAGGTCGGCCGCACCGGCAAGCTCACTCCCGTCGCGCGGCTCCGCCCCGTCACCGTCGGCGGCGTCGTCGTCACCAACGCCACGCTCCACAACCGCGACGAGATCGCGCGGCTCGACGCCCGCGTCGGCGACCGCGTCGTCCTGCAACGCGCCGGCGACGTCATCCCGCAGATCGTCGAGGTGCTCCCGCGCGAGACGGAACACGCGCCCTTCGCCTTCCCCGACCATTGCCCGATCTGCGGCAGCGAGGCGGTGGCGGAGGAGGGCGAGGTCGACGTGCGCTGCACCGGGGGACTCATCTGCCCGGCGCAGCGGCTGGAACGGCTGAAGCATATCGTCAGCCGCGGCGCGCTCGATATCGAGGGGCTCGGCGAGAAGACGCTGGTCGAATTCCTCGATCTCGGCTGGATCGCGGAGCCTGCCGACATCTTCCGCCTCGCCGCGCATCGCGACGACCTCGTCGGACGCGAGGGGTGGCAGGCGAAATCGGTCGATGCGCTGCTCTCGGCGATCGAGGCCAAGCGCGCACCCGATGCCGCGCGGCTGCTGTTCGGGCTCGGCATCCGCCACATCGGCATCGTCACCGCGCGCGACCTGCTGAAGCGCTACGTCACGCTCCCCGCGCTGGCTACGCTGGCGGACGAGGTGATCGCGTTGCGCGACACCTTCCCCGCCGCCATCGGCGAGAGCGAGGCAAAGCATCGCACCCGACTCGACAAGGCGATCGCGGACCTGATCGGGGTGGAGAATGTCGGCGCCGCGGTCGGCCATGCGCTCGCCGACTTCTTCCACGAACCGCACAACCGCGCGGTATGGGACGACCTGCTGGGCGAGGTGTCCCCGCCCCCCTTCCATGTCGAAACGCGCGCGTCGGAGGTGTCGGGCAAGACCGTCGTCTTCACCGGCACGCTGGAAACGCTGAGCCGCGACGAGGCCAAGGCGCAGGCCGAGTCGCTCGGCGCGCATGTGTCGGGTTCGGTGTCGAAGAAAACCGATCTGCTCGTCGCCGGCCCGGGCGCGGGATCGAAGGCGAAGAAGGCGGCCGACCTGGGTATCCGCGTCGTCGACGAGGCCGGGTGGATCGCGATCGTGGCGGCCGCGGTGGAATAGCCACCGTGCTCCTGCGCAGGCAGGAGCCCAAGGTTACCGGTCCCATCGGACGTTGCGCCTCGAAACCCTGGATTCCGGCATCCGCCGGAACACTGTCTAGCGGCGGCCAAGCCTCATCCGCCTTCGAAGGTCGTCACCCCAGACTTGTTTCGGGGTCCACCGGTCCGCGACATCGACGCCTCGTGAGTATGCGGGGCGGTGGATGCCGGAACGAGTCCGGCATGACGATGGGGTTTTCGCAAAAGTCGCGACCGGGCCCGGCGGTGAGGGCCGATCCCTTAACCACTCCCCCGCTACATCCCAGCGCATGTATCACGACCCTGCGCTCGCCGCCGCCGCCCGCGTGCCGCTCCGCCCCGCCTCGGCGGTGTCGCACGGTGTCGGCATCTCCGGGCTTGCGGGACTGGTCGCGTGGCTGGCCGTGGCGATCCATTACCGCATGGACGGCCCCTATGCGGCGCTGGTCGGCATCGCCGCGTGCGGCGTGCCGATGGTGTTGTGGTCGCTGCTGATCGACCGCGTGCATCGTCACGCCTCGACCGGGATCAACTGGAGCACCCGCCGCACATGGCGCGAATCGATCGACGTCAGCCTCGTGAAGCTCGCCGGACTGTGGATCACCTGGGCCGGGATCGCGCTGATCTACGCCACGGGCCGCTTCTATTGGGACATGCCCTTCGCCTTCGCGATGTGGTGCCTGGAAACCGCCGCACCGGCGCTGTTCGTGCTGTCGATCCCCTATGTCCTGTGGCTCGACCGTCATCTGGTGGAGCCGCGCGACGGGGCGTGGCACCTCGGCGCATGGCTGCTCGGCACCGGCACCGCCGACGTGGAACAGATCCACGCCCATTTGCGCGCCTGGGCGGTGAAGGCGTTCTTCCTCGCCTTCATGCTCGCGATCGTGCCGGGCGGGTTCGGCGAGTTCGTCGCGATGGACCCGCGCGCGGCGCTCGCCGACCCGGTGCGGCTGGCCAACTGGCTCATCACGCTGATGTTTGTGGTCGACGTCGCCTTCGCGACGGTCGGCTATCTGCTGACGATGCGACCGCTCGACGCGCATATCCGCTCCGCCAACCCCTTCATGGCGGCGTGGACCGCGGCGCTGATCTGCTACCCGCCGTTCATCATGATGGATGACGGGCGGCCGTTCGACTATCGCCCCGGCACCGCCGACTGGACGCACTGGATGGAGGGGCATCCCTGGCTGCTCGCGATCACCGGGGCGCTGCTGGTCGCGCTGACCGCAATCTACGCCTGGTCGACGATGGCGTTCGGGCTGCGCTTCTCCAACCTGACCCACCGCGGCGTGCTGACGCACGGCCCCTATGCCTGGTCACGCCACCCGGCCTATCTGTCGAAGAACCTGTTCTGGTGGATCTCGACGATCCCGATGCTGTCGACCGGCTCACTGGTCGACGCCGCGCGCGCGACGATCCTGCTCGGCGTGGTCAGCGGCATCTATTACTGGCGTGCGAGGACCGAGGAGCGCCACCTTCGGCTCGACCCCGCGTATCGTGAATATGACGCATGGATGGAGGCGCATGGTGCGGTGCCCCGGTTCATGCGCTGGGCGCGGGGACGCTGATACCCGTCCCCCGTTCGCCCTGAGGAGAGGCTGAGCCTGTCGAAAGCCTCGTGGCGAAGGGCATGTGCTTCGAGACGGCCTCTCGACTTCGCTCGACGCCTCCTCAGCACGAACGGCGATAGGCTCGTCAGAACCGCGCCTCGTCGTATACCTTCGACACGTCGCCGCCCCAGGCGCCGTGGTAGCGTTCGAGCAGCACTTCAGCCGGCACCTTGCCCGTCCGCACGATCTCGCGCAGCGGGTCGAGGAAGCCCGTCTCGTCGTCGCCCGCGCCATTGGTCCGCGCCCGCGCCGCCAGCCCGGCGTGCGCGATGTCGAGCACAGCACCCGCAATATCGCGCAGCTGCCCGCCGCCCGGGATCGGCGCCGACAGCCCCAGCTTCGGCACCGCATCGCGCAGCGCCTGTCGCTCGTCGAGCGTCCAGCTCTTCACCACGTCCCAAGCTGCATCCAGCGACGCCTGATCGTACAGCAGCCCGACCCAGAACGCCGGCAGCGCGCAGATCCGCCCCCACGGCCCTCCGTCCGCGCCGCGCATCTCCAGGAAGGTCTTGAGCCGCACCTCCGGGAAGGCGGTCGACAGATGGTCGTTCCAGTCCTCGATCGTCGGGCGCTCGCCCGGCAGCACCGACAGTTCGCCCTTCAGGAAGTCGCGGAACGACAGCCCGGCGGCGTCGATGTAGCGGCCCTCGCGATAGACGAAGTACATCGGCACATCGAGCATATAGTCGGCGTAGCGCTCGTAACCGAAGCCGTCCTCGAACACGAACGGCAGCATGCCGGTGCGCGCGGGATCGGTGTCCGACCAGATGTGGCTGCGATAGCTCAGGAAGCCGTTGGGCTTGCCTTCTGTGAACGGCGAATTGGCGAACAGCGCGGTCGCCAGCGGCTGGAGCGCCAACCCGACGCGGAACTTCTGCGCCATGTCGGCTTCGCTGGCATAGTCCAGGTTCACCTGGATCGTGCAGGTGCGCAGCATCATGTCGAGCCCCATCGTGCCGACGCGCGGCATGTGGCGCAGCATGATCGCATAGCGACCCTTGGGCATGATCGGCAGCGCGTCGCGCGTCTTGTCGGGCCACATGCCGAGGCCGAGGAAGCCGATGCCCAGCTTCTCGCCCGCTTCCTTCACCTGCGCCAGGTGACGGCCGGTCTCGGCGCACGTCTGGTGCAGGTTGTCGAGCGGGGCGCCGGAAAGCTCGAACTGGCCGGCGGGCTCCAGGCTGACCGACCCGTCCGCGCCGGTGAGCGCGATGACCTTGCCGCCCTCCTCGACCGGGCGCCAGCCGTGCTGCTCGAGCGCGCCGAGCAACGCGCGGATGCCGCCCGGCTCGTCATAGGACGGCGCGTGGTGGTCGGCGGTGGCGTAGACGAACTTCTCGTGTTCGGTGCCGATCCGCCAGCGATCGGCGGGCTTCTCGCCCCCGGCGAAGCGGGCGATGAGCTGGTCGCGCGATTCGATGACCGCTGCGCGGGTGTCCGAAACGGTCTTGGTCGTCATGGCCGCGCCTTACGCCGCGATGAACGGGCGCGCTAGAGCGGATCGGCTTGCGATGGGTAAAGCCCGGGTGCTCGGGTTCACGCGGAGGCGCAGAGACGCGGAGGAAGAAGGGGTGGGTCGCGCGGAGCACGCAGAGGACGCGGCGGTGTTGCGTGGCGTCTTCCGATCGCTACGGCGCGCTCCTACGCCTGCCAGTCGCCCGCCACCGCCATCCACACCGCGATCGCCGCCGCCGCGGCGGTGTCGGCGCGCAGGATGCGCGGGCCGAGCGCGATGCCGACCGCGGCGGGATGCGCGCGGATCGCGGCGCGTTCGTCGTCGTCGAAGCCGCCTTCCGGGCCGATCAGGATCGCCGCCGCGCCGGGCCGCGCGCGCATCGCGGTCGCCGCCGGCGCGCCGCCCAGCTCGTCGGCGAAGAACAGCGCGCGGTCGGCGGGCCAGTCGCGCAGCAGCGCGGGCAGCTTCACCTGCTCCGCCACCGCGGGCACGGCGGTGCGGCCGCATTGCTCGGCGGCCTCGATCATGTGCGCGCGCAGGCGATCTGTGTTGGGCGTGACGACCCCGGTGCGGCGGGTGACGACCGGGACGAGCCGCGCGACGCCCAGCTCGCACGCCTTTTCCGCCATCCAGTCGACCCGGCCCTTCTTCAGCGGCGCGGCGACGAGCCACAGGTCGGGCACCGGCTCGCGTTCCCGCAGCCGTTCGACCACCTCAAGCGTCAGGTCGCGCTTGCCCACGACGCGCGCCACCGCCAGCCATTCGCCGCTGACGTCGTCGAACAGCTTCACCGGATCGTCCGGCTTCGTGCGCATCACCGACACCAGATAATGCGCCGGCGGCCCGCCGAGCGTCAGCGGACCCGGCGCCAGCGGCGTCTCGACATAGAGCCGCGGCGTCGAGCGCGGCGGCCAGGCGGGCACCGCCCCCATCATTTCTTCCTTCCCCGTCCGATCAGGATCCGCGCGGCCAGGAACAGCAGCGCACCGGCCAGCGCGACGGCGATCACCACCCCCGTCACCACCCCGGCGACGCGCAGGATGGCATAGAACAGCGCCTCGAAAAACCGGCCGATCGCGACCGAGAGATGGATCACCTGGCCGCGACGCGGGTCCAGCGCTGTTCCTTGCAGCCGAAGCCCGCGAACAGGCACCCTTCCGCCACCAGCGTGTCGCGACCCTCCAGGTGGAGCGTGCCGGCCACCTCGCTGCCGATATCGGGGACGAACACGCTGCCCGCCCAGGTGCCGTCCGCGTCCCGCTCGAACCCGCGGAACAGCGGCGTGCCGACCAGCCGGTCGGTCCCCGCCGCGGCGGCGTCCGCCTTGGCGCGGTCGCTGGCCGACACCACGGTGCCGCACATCCCCGGTTCGCCCCGGCAGGGCGAGACGCGGATGCGCACGGAATCGGCGGCGTTGCGCCACGTGCCCGCCAGCGGATCGGCGGCGGTGGCGGCAAGCAGGGCGAGCAGGGTGAACATGCGGGCGATCCTTCGTGGAAATCCACGGCCTTATCTAGGGACGTGTTGCGCCGGAATGAACCGCCGCGCCGCGAAGCACTGGCGATGCGCGCGCGCTTCTGCCACGGAGCGGGGATGATTCCGTTTGCGTTGCTCCTGCTCGCCGCGGCCCCGGCGCAGGATAGCCCGCCGGGGGGCGACATCACCGTCCGCGCGCCGCTGCCCGCCACCCCGCAGACCCCCGCCACGATGGTGGTGGAGCCGGTGGCGATGTTCATCGCCGCCTGCGACCGCGACGGCGACGCGCGCGTCGAGCGCTACGAGCTGGACGCGTGCGTCGCGGCATCGTTCGCGGCGTTCGATCCGCAGAAGACCGGCAAGCTGCGCTATATCGCGTTCGGCGACTGGGCGTTGCGCTACCTGGGCGATCGCGCCGCACTCCCCAGCCCGTATGAGGTGGACCGCGACAATGACGAAGCGGTGACGCTGGCGGAGTTGCAGGACCATTTCTCGCGGCTGTTCGCGCGCTACGACCGCGACGGCGACCATGCGATCAGCCGCGCCGAGCTGCTGACCTATCGCACGATGCCGGTCGACGCGCAGGGGCCGACCGCCGGGCGGCGCCCCGCGAAGAAGGACGACGACACCCCCGCCCCGGACGCGCGGCGCAAGGGGACGCGGCGATGACGCGCTTCGCCTTTTCGATCCACGCCACCGACGGCGCGGCGCGCACCGGCACGATCGCGATGCAGCGCGGCGAGATCCGCACGCCGGCGTTCATGCCGGTCGGCACCGCCGCCACCGTGAAGGCGATGAAGCCGGGCGACGTCGAGCGCGCGGGCGCGGACATCATCCTGGGCAACACCTATCACCTGATGCTGCGCCCCGGCGCGGAGCGCGTCGCGCGGCTGGGCGGGCTGCACGCGTTCATGGGCTGGAACAAGCCGATCCTGACCGATTCGGGCGGGTATCAGGTGATGAGCCTGTCCGCGCTGACCAAGCGGTCCGAGGAGGGCGTCGCGTTCGCCTCGCACCTGGACGGGACGCGGCACATGATCTCGCCCGAACGCTCGATCGAGATCCAGCGGCTGCTGGGCAGCAACATCGTGATGGCGTTCGACGAACTGGTGCCGACCACCTCGACGCGCGAGGTGCAGGCCGCCGCGATGGAGCGATCGATGCGCTGGGCCAGGCGCAGCCGCGACGCCTTTGACGGCGGCGGCGACCATGCCGCGCACAACGCGATCTTCGGCATCCAGCAGGGCGCGCTGGACGAAGGCTTGCGCAAGGCGAGCGCCGACGCCCTGATCGATATCGGGTTCGACGGCTATGCGATCGGTGGCCTCGCGGTGGGTGAGGGGCAGGCGGCGATGTTCGGCTGCCTCGACTTCGCGCCCGCGCAATTGCCGGCAGATCGCCCGCGCTACCTGATGGGGGTCGGCAAGCCGACCGATATCGTCGGCGCGGTCGAGCGCGGGGTCGACATGTTCGATTGCGTGATGCCGACGCGATCGGGGCGCACGGGGCAGGCGTTCACGCGCGGCGGGCCGATCAACATCCGCAACGCGCGCTTCGCCGAGGATCAGCGTCCGCTCGACCCGGAATGCGCGTGCGCGGTGTGCACGACGTGGACGCGCGCCTATGTCCATCACCTGGTGCGGGCCGGAGAGATGCTGGGCGCGATGCTGATGACCGAGCACAATATCGCGTTCTACGAGACGATGATGGCCGACCTGCGTGCCGCGATCGCCGACGGGCGGTTGACGGCGTTCGCCAATGATTTCCGCGCGCGCTATGACGCGCCAAAAGGAGAGTGACGTGAGCGACGAGCAACCCAACGAGATCCTGGAAGCCGCCGCGGCCGCCAAGGCGCATGAGGAAGCCGGCGCACCGGGCGCCGCCGCGCACCAGCGCAAGGGCCGCTGGCAGCCGGGTAAGACCTGGCTGGGCGTCGGGATCGGATCGGCGGCGGTGGCGGCGGCGGTGCTGTTCGCCAATTCGCGCAAGGATGAGGGGAAGAAGTAAGGCCGGTCGGGCGCGGGTCGTCCGGCGCGCGCCTGTCGACGGGTTGAGGGCGAGCGGCGGCGCACCGCTCCCGAGGTGGGCCGGGGCGCGTTCCGGGGGTGGCCGCGCAGGCCGAGACGATGCGGTCCGTCATTGCGAGCGTAGCGAATCAACCCAGGGCGTCCTGATCCGGCGCTGGATTGCTTCGCTGCGCTCGCAATGACGAAGGTGTTGCGCGGGGCTGTGCGGGTGGGCCGGGGCGCGGTGACCTGCTGTGCGCGTCTTCAGGGGGTATGTTCAGGCCGGCGCGACGGTCCTTCGGTTGCCGAGGTGAGGGCATGTCGACGACCCCGACCGAGGTGACCCGAAGAGTTGTTCTGCCGGTAGCGGGGGTGGTCCGCCGGTCCCGGAGGTGAGCGAAGGGCGGCTTTTCGGTGACAGACGCGCAAGCCGAGAGCATGCGATCCGTCATTGCGAGCGGAGCGAAGCAATCCAGGGCGTCCCGGTCCGGCGCTGGATTGCTTCGCTACGTTCGCAATGACGCGCCTCACATCGGCCAGCGGCCTCCGCCAGGCTGGCACGCAGCCGCGACTAGATCGCCCGCCGGAC
>CAJYKB010000049.1 GCA_913774925.1 uncultured Sphingomonas sp.
GGCATTGGTGTTGCCGTCGCCCTGCCACGACAAGGTCCAGCCGCCCGACTGCCGCCCGATATCGTCGGCTGCGTCACCCGCGACGAGAATATTGGCGCTGGCCTTGATCGGCAGGACGCCATTGTTCTTGAGCAGCACGAGGCTCTTCGCCACCGCCTCGCGCGCGATCGCGCGGTGCGCGGGGCTGCCGAGCAGATCGAACTGCCCCGCGAGCGGACGGGACGACGGACGGCCCGCCTCGAACAGCCCCATCCGCGCCTTCACGCGAAGGATGCGCGACACGGCATCGTCGAGGCGGGTCATCGGCACCTGTCCGGCCTTCACCTGCGCTAGCAGCGAATCGTACAGCGGCTTCCAGCTGTCGGGCGCCATGTAGAGGTCGATGCCCGCGAGCAGCGCGGTCGGGCAGCTGGCGTTGGTGCAGCCCGCGACCTGTCCGTGCGCGTTCCAGTCCGACACGATCAGCCCGCCGAAGTTCATGCGGTCCTTGAGCACGTCGGTCAGCAGCCCCTTGTGCCCGGTCAGCTTGCGGCCGTTCCAGCTGGAGAAGCTGGCCATCACCGTCTCGACCCCGTTCTCGATCGCGGGGACGTAGGGGGCGCCGTGGATCGTGCGCAGCGTTGTTTCGTCGATCTGCGCATCGCCCTGGTCGACGCCGTTCTTCGTGCCGCCGTCGGCCAGGAAGTGCTTCGTGCTGGCGATGACGTGCGGACCCGTCAGGATCGGCTCCTTGCCGGGTTCGCCCTGAAGCCCGCGGATCATCGCGCCGACATAGCCCGACACCAGCGCCGGGTCGGACGAATAGCCCTCGTAGGCGCGGCCCCAGCGATAATCCTGCGGCACGGTGACGGTGGGGGCGAAGGTCCATTCCATGCCGGTGGCACGGATCTCCTGCGCGGTGGCGGCGCCGATGCGCTGGATCAGCGCGGGGTCGCGCGTCGCGCCGAGGCCAATGTTGTGCGGGAACAGCGTCGCGCCGACGATGTTGGAGTGGCCGTGGACCGCGTCCGTCCCCCAGATCATCGGCACGCCGACCTCGCCGTTCGTGCGGTCGACCGAGGCGTCGTAGAAGGCGTCGGCCAGCTTCAGCCATTCGGGCGCGGGGGCAAATTCGTCATTATTGGGCGCGGAATTGCCGCCGTTCAGGATCGAGCCGAAGTGATATTGGCGCATGTCGGCGGGGGTGACGTGCGCGATGTCGGGCTGGATCACCTGCGCAACCTTTTCCTCCACCGTCATGCGCTTGAGCAGGTCGGCGACCTTCGCCTCCACCGCCGCGTCGCGCGGGTAGGGCCAGCGCGGCGCGGGCCATTGCGACGGGTGGACCGTCTCCACACCCAGCGTATCGGCGGGTGCCTGCTGCGCGATCGCGGGCGCTCCGCCTGCGAGGCTGGCGATACCGGCCAGCAACCACATCCGTGCGCGCATCGTCACTCTCCCGAACCATCATCTCGGGCAAAAGCGTAAAACGATTGATCTATTCTGTCCACGCCGTAAAAAGGATGCGTTATGGAAAGCGCTGACACCCCGTTGCGATCGCGACCGCGGCTGACCGGCGCCAATATCGAACACGCCGGGCAGCATAACCAGCGCGTGGTGCTGCACGCGATCCGCGTGGCCGGCGCGGCGACGCGCGCGGAGATCGCGCAGGTGACCGGGCTGACCCCGGCGACGGTGTCGAACATCACCAACCGCCTGTTGGAGACGGGGCTGCTGCAACCCGCGGGGCAGCGGCGCGGCGGGCGCGGGCAGCCGGCGACTCGGCTGGTCGTCAGCCCGGGCGGCGCGTTCGCGATCGGGGTGAACATCGACCGCGATCACCTGACCATGGTGGCGGTGGATTTCGGCGGAGTGGTGCGGGCACGTATCAGCCGCGAGATGGCGTTCCCGATGCCCGACGACGTGCGCGATTTCTATCGCGGCTATGTGCGCGGGCTGCTGGCCGATGCGGGGATCGCGGAGGATGCGATCAGCGGGATCGGCGTGGCGCTGCCCGACGATCTGGGCGCGGTGGTGCTGCCGGGGCGACCCACGGGCTATGACGTGTGGGCGACGATCGACATCGCGTCGCTTTTCGCGGACCCCATCGATGCACCGGTGGTGGTGCAGAACGACGCCGCGGCGGCAGCGATCGGCGAGATGCAGTTCGGCATGGGGCAGCATCACGCCAGCTTCTTCTACCTGCTGGTCGCGTTCGGGCTGGGCGGCGGCGTGGTGGTCAATTCGCTGTACGATCACGGCGCCAACGGGCGCAGCGGCGAGATCGGCTTCCTGATCGTCGACGACGGGCAGGGCGGGCGCACGCAATTGCAGAACATCGTCTCGCTCGCCGGCCTGTCGCGCGCCTTCGCCGAGGCGGGGCTGACCGATGTCAGCGTCCGCCAGCCCGACATGCGCAACGCGCGCGTCGCGGCGGTGGCGCACGAATGGGTCGCGCGCGCGGCGCAGGCGCTGGCGGAGCCGCTGATCGCGGTCAGCTGCCTGCTCAATCCGGGCGCGGTGCTGATCGGTGGCCGGCTGCCGATCGCGCTGGTCGACGAACTGGCGCAGCGCACCAACACGCTGGTGCGGCTGCACGGGCGGCACGCACCCGCGCTGGCGCCGGTGCAGGCGGCGGCGCTGGCGGAGGATTCGCCGGCGGTGGGGGCGGCCTTGCTGTCGTTCGGCGACCTGCTGCTGCCCGCGGATGCGGGCTCGTCGCGGCGCATCATGACTGCGCTCGGCTGACGCGCCTTCGCAATTTTCAGGGGGACGGGATGGGGCGTAGCGGTCGGGTCGCGGGCGTGGAGCTCGGGGGAACGAAATGTATCGCGGTGCTCGCGACCCCGGACGGCGAGATACTGGAGCAGCGCGCGGTCGCGACCGGCGATGCGCCGTCGCGCGCGCTGGCCGAGCTGACGCTGATCCTGGACGGATGGTGGCAGGGCGGCGGGTTCGACGCGCTGGGCGTTGCCTCGTTCGGGCCGGTCCAGCTCGACCCGGCGGCGCGCGACTATGGCCATATCACCGCGACCGCGAAACCCGGCTGGCGCGACACCGCGGTACTGGCGCCGCTGAGCGAGCGCTACGACGTGCCCGCGGCGTTCGACACCGACGTCAACGGCGCGGCGATGGCGGAGGGGCGCTGGGGCGCGGCGCGGGGGCTGAACGATTTCGCCTATGTGACGGTGGGGACCGGCGTGGGCGTCGGACTGATCGTCAACGGGCGCGCGACGCGCGGGCTGGGGCATTGCGAGGCGGGGCATATGCGCGTGGCGCGGGTACCCGGCGATACGTTCGCGGGTGCATGCCCCTATCACGGCGATTGCGTCGAGGGGCTGGCGGCGGGGCCGGCGATCCTGAAGCGGCTGGGCGTCGCCGGAGAGGCGGTGGCGGCGGACCACCCGGTGTGGGATCTGGTCGCGGACGCGCTGGCGCAGATGGTGCAGGCGCTGGTCAGCAGCACCGCGCCGCGCCGTTTCCTGCTGGGCGGCGGCGTGCTGGCTCAGCGCCCCGACCTGATCGCGCGGGTCGATGCGCGGGTGCGCGCGCTGATCGGCGACTATCTGACGCTGCCGGCGGAGGACTTCATCGTCGCGCCGGGGCTGGGGACGAAGGCGGGCCCGCTGGGGCCGATCGCGCTGGCGCTGGGGGACTCGTCACTGCGGGGTTGAGCCGTTGTGACGCTGACCACCATTGGCGTGGGGTGATTTCGCCGGCGTTACAATGGTTCACGCGGAGGCGCGGAGCGATATGTTCGCGCGGAGCACGCAGAGGGGGTGTGCCCCGCCGCGTCAGCGGCCCTTCATCACAGCCGGCGTGATAGAGCTGTGCGCTGCCGCGCACGATGACTCTCCGCGTCTCCGCGCGAACCCATCGGGAGCCGCCGCGGGCGGCTCCCCTCGACGATCAATGCGCCGACTTGCCGGTCGCGATCTGGTGCACCGGCGCGCGGCGGGCGGCGGCGGCGAAGAGGCTGAGCGCGACATAGCAGGCGGCGGGGACGACCAGCGCCATCGCATAGCCGACCGATCCCGACACCGCGCCGACCAGCGGCGGCAGCGCCGCGCCGCCGACGATCGCGGTGCACAACAGGCCCGAGGTCGCCTCCGCACTGGCGGTCGAGCGCTCCAGCGTGAGGGTGAAGATGATCGGGAACATCACCGCGTTGAAGAGGCCGATCGCCAGCGCGACGAAGCCCGCGATCGGGCCGCCGACGAACGCGACGAACAGGCACATCGTCGCCGCGATCGCGGTGACGGTCATCAGCAGCCGCGCGGCGTTGACGCGCGACAGCAACGCCGCGCCGATGATGCGCCCGACCATCGCGCCGCCCCAGTAGAGTGATACCGCGCGGCCCGCCTCCTGCAACGACACGCCGGGGGTCGCGTCGAGCTGGAGGAAGCGCGCCAGCGGGGCGAAGGCGGCGGGCGCCTGCGACGCGCCCCAGATCGCGTCGCTGTTGAGGAAGAACGCCATCTGCGTCCCGATCGACACCTCCGCGCCGACATAGAGGAAGATCGCGCCCGCGCCGATCATTGCCCAGCGCGAGGAGGTGGCGTCGCGCAGCATCGCGCCGACGCCGCCATCGCCGTGTGCGGGGAGGACGGGGGCGGCCGCCTCCACCCGCTTGCGCGCGGCGAAGAAGAAGGCGAGCAACAGGACGATCAGCCCCGCGATCCAGAAGAAGGCGCGGTCGATGCCGACCAAGGCCTGAGCGCGCGCGGCATCGGACACGGCGGCGCCGTTCTTCGTCTCCAGCCCCTCCAGGAACAGCGCCGCGCCCAGATAGGGGCCGACGAAGGTTCCGAAGGAGTTGAACGCCTGCGCCAGCGTGAGGCGGAAATGGCTGAGCCGCTGTTCGCCGAGCGCCGCGGCGAGCGGGTTGGCCGCGACCTGGAGGATCGTGATCCCGCTCGCGAGCAGGAACAGCCCCGCCAGCACCAAGGCATAGACCGCGAGGTTGGCGGCGGCGAGCATCACCAGACAGCCGCCGACCATCATCGCCAGCGCGATCAGGATCGAGGGCACCGGACGACGCCGCGACACCAGCACCGCGGCGGGCAGCGAGACGAGGCCATAGGCGAGGAAGAAGGCCGACGCGCTCAGCTGCGCCTGAAGGTCGGTGAGCGTGAACACGCCCTTCACCGCGGCGACCAGGGGATCGAGCAGCGAGGTGATGAACCCCCAGGCGAGGAACAGCGTCGTCACCGCGACGAACGCCATTCGAGTGGTACGCGTGGTCGTCATCATTCTCCCCCAAACCCGATCACATCGGCACTTGCCGAATTACGAAATATGATGGCATTAATCGCCGCGCGTGCATAGCGCCAATCGCCGCCGCAGTGCGGGGGCTTATCGGAACGGGAGGATCGCGTGAAGGCTTTGACAAAGGTGGCGGCGGCGCTGCTCGCGACGACGGCGGCGGCGACGACGGCTTTGGCCGAGGTGCCGGTCAATGGCGGGCCCTACAACGTCAGCGTCCTGCCCGGCGGGATCGGGGCGGAGCGCGCGATCGACGGTGCGGCGGGAACCGCACTGGCGGCGGAGGGTGCGCCCTATACGCTGTCCGCCTGGGTGAAGCCGGACGCTAAGCAGGCGGGCGTGGTGCCGCTGATCGGCGTGGGTGCGGCGCGCGAACTGGTGCTGGCGGACGGGCGTGTGATGCTGGTCGACGGTGCGGCGCGTGTCGGCGGGCCCGCGATCGCGGCGGGGCGGTGGACGCATGTCGCGGCGGTGTCGGACGGAACGCGCATCACGCTGTACGTCGACGGGCGGCGCGTGGCGGCGGGGACGACGCGGTCGGCGGCGACGGCGCCGGTGGTGAACGTCGCGCGCGCGACGCCGGGGCAGCCGCATTTCGGGGGCACGCTGGTCGGTGCGACGGTCGACGCCGCGGCGCTGGATGCGCGCAGCGTCGCGCAGGCCGCAAACACGCGCCCCGACTTCGCCAACGTCCAGCTGTGGCAGGTCGGCGTCGGCTGGCCGTTCCAGAAGCAGGCGAACATCGGGCTGACGCAGCAGCAGGATGCCTGGACGCTGCCGCAGTCGAAGGACGATGCCTATACCGCGCCGGTCGCGAAGCCGGTGGTGGCCAGGCCTGCGACAGAGGCGCTGGCGCCGGGGCGGTGGCAGATCAACGGCTGGCAGCTGGCCGCTGCGCCCGACGTGACCGCAGGCGGCGCGGCGCTGTCGCGGCCCGGTCGCGCGGCGGGCACGTGGCGCGCGGCGACGGTGCCCGGCACGGTGCTGCAGACGCTGGTCGATCGCGGCGTCTATCCCGACCCCTATTACGGGCTGAACAACCTCAAGATTCCCGAAAGCTTGGCGCGGCAGGATTATTGGTATCGCACCACGTTCACGGTGCCGGCGGAGGCCGCAGGCAGGAAGCTGACGCTCGTCTTCGGCGGGGTGAATTACGCCGCGGAGATGTGGGCCAATGGCGCACCGCTGGGCACGACGCGCGGCGCGTTCATCCGCGGGCAGTTCGATTTCGTCCCCGTCGCGGGCGAGAACGTCATCGCGGTGAAGGTGTCGCCGCCGCCGCACCCGGGCATCCCGCACGAGCAATCGGTGAAGGCGGGCGTGGGCGAGAACGGCGGGCAGCTGGCGATCGACGGCCCCACCTTCGTCGCGACCGAGGGGTGGGACTGGATCCCCGGGATCCGCGACCGCAACACCGGGCTGTGGCGTCCGGTCGAGCTGGTGGCGCACGGCAACGTCCGCATCCTGGACCCGCATGTCGTCACCGACCTGCCGCTGCCACGCACCGATACCGCCGACGTCTATGTGACGGTGCCGATCGAGAACACCGGCGCGGCGACCCCAGTGACGGTGAAGGTCGCGTTCGAGGGGGTGACGGTGGAGAAGACCGTCACCGCGCCCGCGGGCCGCAGCGAGGTGAAGTTCACGCCGTCCGAGTTCGCGCAGCTGAAGGTGGCGAACCCGAAATTGTGGTGGCCCAACGGCTATGGCGAGCCGCACCTCTACAACGCCACCTATCAGGTGAGCGATGCGTCGGGCCTGTCGGACAGCAAGGCGGGCCGGTTCGGCATCCGCGAGGTGAGCTACGACCTGTCGCTGTTCGATGCCAAGGGGCAGGCGCGTCGCGTCAACGTGCAGACCACCGACGGCGGCCTCGCCGGTACGAAGCTGATCGACGTGCGCCATGCCGCCATCAAGCAGACCCCGACCGGCTGGGCCGAATCGCTGACCCCGGCGGGCGAGACGTCGAAGGCGGTGACCGCGATCACCGAGACATTGCCCGAGCCGCACATGACGATCCGCGTCAACGGCGTGAAGATCGCCGCGCGCGGCGGCAACTGGGGCATGGACGATGCGATGAAGCGCGTCAGCTACGACTGGCTGGCGCCGTTCTTCCGCCTCCAGAAGGAGGCGCACATGAACATCATCCGCAACTGGATGGGCAACAACAGCGAGGACGAATTCTACGACCTGGCCGACGAGAACGGCATGATGGTCCTGAACGATTTCTGGCAGTCGACGCAGAACTTCCAGGTCGAACCGGACGATGCCGCGCTGTTCCTGGCCAATGCGCGCGACACGATCGCGCGCTATCGCAACCACCCGTCGATCGTGCTGTGGTTCGGCCGCAACGAGGGCGTGCCGTACCCGACGCTGAACGAGGGGCTGGACGATGCGGTGTTCCAGCTGGACGGGACGCGCTGGTTCACGGGCAGCAGCAACGTCGTGAATTTGCAGGGATCGGGGCCGTACAACTACCGCCCGCCGGTGGGCTATTTCACCGATCTCGCCACCGGCTTCTCGGTCGAGACGGGGACGCCATCGCTGTCGACCGCGGAGTCGATCGCCAGCTACGTCCCCGCGGGCGACCGCTGGCCGCTGGGCGACGTGCTGGCGTATCACGACTGGCATTTCGCGGGGAACGGCGACACCAAGACGTTCATGCAGACGCTGTCGACGATGTTCGGCCCCGGTCGCGACTTCGCCGATTTCGAGCGCAAGGCGCAGATGATGAACCTGGAAACCCACAAGGCGATGTACGAGGGGTTCCTGGGGCATCTGTGGACCAAGAACTCGGGCCGGCTGCTGTGGATGACGCACCCGGCGTGGCCGTCGAACGCGTGGCAGATCTATTCGTGGGACTATGACACGCACGCTGCTTACTACGGCGCGAAGAAGGCGACCGAGCCGCTCCACGTCCAGCTGAACCTGCCGGGGAACGAGCTGGTGGTGCTCAACACCACGCAAGTCCCGATGCCGGGGATGCGCGCGACGGTGCGGGTCGTGGGCCTCGACAATCGCGAGCTGTTCACGCGCACCGACACGGTGAATGCGGCGGCCAATGCCGCGACGCAGCTGGCGGCGGTGCCGCTCGACACGCTGTTCGCGGCGAACCCGATGGTGCTGGTGAGCCTGAAGCTGACGGACGCCGCGGGGAAGCCGGTGTCGGAGAACTTCTACTGGCGCGGGCGCGATGTCGCGGCGTACCGCGCGCTCGATACGCTGGCGCCGGCGACGCTGACTGCGACCGCAGCGGCACCGACGACGGAGGGTGTGGACAGGGTTGTCGCAGTGACGCTCGCGAATACCGGCACGGTCCCGGCGCTCAACGCGAAGCTGACGCTGGTCGATGGCGCGGGGAAGCGGATCCTGCCCGCCTTCTACAGCGACAATTACGTCGCGCTGCTGCCGGGCGAAAGCAAGGTGGTGACGGTGCGCTATCCCGCGAGCGTCTCTGCGACGCCCGCGTTCACGTTGCGCGGGTGGAACGTGCCCGAGGCGAAGGTCGCGACGCGATGATCGCGGCTCTGCTCGCCGCGGTGCTGGCGTCGGCCGCGCCGGTCGCGGCGACCGAGGCTGGGCAGGTGAGGGGGACCACGGCGGCGGGGCATGTCGTGTTCCGTGGTATCCCCTTCGCCGCCGCGCCGGTGGCGGAGCGGCGCTGGGCGCCGCCCGCCGCGCCGGTGCGGTGGAAGGGGGTGCGGGATGCGACCGCCGCCGCCAATAGCTGTGCGCAGGCCGACTATGGCTGGAACCACGGCGATTATGCGTTCCAGTCGGAGGATTGCCTGACGCTGGACGTCGGCACGACGTCGCTG
The DNA here is from genome assembly GCA_913774925.1 of uncultured Sphingomonas sp. Classification (GTDB taxonomy): domain Bacteria; phylum Pseudomonadota; class Alphaproteobacteria; order Sphingomonadales; family Sphingomonadaceae; genus Sphingomonas. The sequence continues at coordinate 9,063 of CAJYKB010000049.1, forward strand.
ACGGGCAGGCGGCCGGTGCTGGTGTGGATCCACGGCGGGGGCAATTACGCCGGGTCGCCGGGGGACATGGTCGAGTCGGCGATGGTCGACCAAGGCATCGTCGTCGTCGCGGTGCGCTATCGGCTCGGCGCGCTGGGCTTCCTGCACCGGCGCGACGGCAGCGGCGGTAATCTGGGCGTACAGGACCAGATCGCGGCGCTGCGCTGGGTGAAGGCGAACGTCGCGCGGTTCGGGGGCGACCCGGACATGGTGACGATCGCTGGGGAGAGCGCGGGCGCGCAGGATGTCGGCGTGCTGATCGCCGCGCCCGCCGCGCGCGGGCTGTTCCGCCGCGCGATCATGGGCAGCGGCACGCCCGGCTTCGGGCTGCCGTGGCGCACGCGCGAGGAGGCGTGGCGGATGGGCGACCAGTTCGACGCGCTGATGAAGGTCGCGCCCGCCGATCTGCGCCGCGCCGCGCCCAACGCAGTGATCGCGGCGGGGGAGCAGCTGCACGACCATGTCCTGACCGGGGACGATTACCGCTGGCTGCGCACCACGATCGACGGCGCGGTGCTGCCCGATACGCCGGAGCTGCTGCTCGCGGCGCGCCCGGGGATCGACCTGCTGATCGGGACCGATCGGTTCGAGCTGGACCTGCCCGGCGGGCGGACGCGGCGCGATGTCTTCGTCGCCACCGCGTTTGGCGCGAACGAGGCCAGGGCCCGGGCTTTCTATCGGCTCGACGAACCCGACCTGGCGCCTGACCCGCGGATGGGCACGCGCGACCAGCAGATCGCGACCGATGCGACCTTCCGCTGCCCGGCGCAGCGTATGGCGCGGCTAATCGCGGACAAGGGCGGCAAGGTGTGGTCCTACGAATTCGACGAGGCGCCCGACGGGCCGATGACGCATCACGCCGCGGAGATGTCCTATATCTACGGCGACAAGCGGCTCGGCGCGCTCCACCTGATGGACTATTGGGCGAGCTTCGTGAAGACGGGCGACCCCAATGGCGGGGCGCTGCCGACGTGGCCCGGCTATGGCGCAGATGGTGCCTATCTGGCGCTCGACGCGACCGGGGCGCGGCCGGGGAGCGGGTTGCGCAAGGACATCTGCCAATGGACGGACAGGCTATGATCGATCGACGTACTTTGTTCGGCGCGGCGGCACTCGCGGGTCTGGCCGCGACCACCGCGGCGCGCGCCGATGACGCGGCCGATGCGCGGCTGAAGACCGACTGGCCGTGGCTGGGGCGCTATGCGGAGGACAACAGGCGGCTGATCGCCTCGGGCGCGCGCACTGGCATCGTCTTCATGGGCGATTCGATCACGCAGGGGTGGATCGACAAGCGGCCGGCGTTCTTCACCGCGGGACGCGTCGATCGCGGGATCGGCGGACAGACCACGCCGCAGATGCTGTGCCGCATGATGGCGGACGTGGTCGCGCTGGAGCCGAAGGTGATGCACCTGATGGCGGGGACCAACGACATCGCGGGCAACACGGGGCCGATGACGCTGGCGCAGACGCAGGACAATCTGCTCGCGATGGTGCAGCTGGCGCGCGCGAACGGGATCACGGTCCTGATCGCGTCGGTGCCGCCGGCGGCGAACTTCCCGTGGCGCCCGGGGCTCGACGTGCTGACCCCGACCCGCGCGATCAACAACTGGCTGGCGCTGATCGCGCCGGCGATGGGGGCGACGTTCGTCGACTATACCCCGGCGCTGGCGGATGCGGCGGGCGCGATGAAGCCGGGGCTGGCGTCCGATGGCGTCCACCCGACCGCGGAAGGGTATGACGCGATGGCGCGCGTGCTGTCCCCGGTGCTGGCGCGGCTGGGTGTCTGATCGCGAGGCACAGCGCGCGGCCGACCGCGAACGCCGCGCACAGGAACGCATCGCCGCCGCCGAGGCGCGCACCGCGCGCCGGCAGGAGGAGCGCGAGGCGGGGATGCGCTCACGCGAAGAGGCGCGCGAGGCGCGTCGTGCCGAGGAAGACCAGCGGCGCAGCGCCAGGGTGGAGGAACGTGACGCACGGCCGAAACGGCGCGCCGCGACGGGCGCATTGTCGCGCACGGGCGAGGCGCGGGTCGAGCGCGACGTGCGCAGCTATACGACGAACGTCGACCACGGACGGATGGTGGAACTGGCGCGGCGCGGGGCGACGGTGGCCGGGCTGGCGACGGTGTTCGGGGTGAGCGAGGAAGCGGTGCGCGCGGTGCTGGCGTCGGCGGAGGACGCCTGACGTCTCCGGCTGCCGTGGGTACGGTACGCGGCTGGTAACGCGCCTGGTGGCGGAGCAGCGACCATGCGTCACCCCTGCCGTGCTCCTGCGAAGGCAGGAGCCCAGGGTCCGGCAGAGCCACGCTGATTGGGACACGTAACCCTGGGCTCCTGCCTGCGCAGGAGCACGGTGGCGGTTGAGGACGAATGGCGTGCCGGCGTCGCTTTCGAGACGCGGGCACGCCGGAGACATCAGGCCGCCACCGGCGCCTTCTTCTTCCGCACGATGGTCTGGGCGTTGGTATATTCCAGCAGGCCTTCGACGCCGCCCTCGACGCCGACGCCCGACTGCTTCATTCCCCCGAACGCCGCCATCGGCGACAGGTGCTGCGTTTCGTTGATCCAGACGGTGCCGCTGGCGATGCGCTGCGCGATCTCCATCGCCTTGTCCTCGTCATTGCCCCAGACCGAGCCGCCGAGCCCGTAATCGGTAGCGTTGGCGCGGCGCACGACGTCCTCCACATCGTCGAACTTCAGCAGCGGCAGGACCGGACCGAACTGCTCCTCCTGGACGATGCGGCTGTCCTCGGGCGGGTTGTCGAGGATGGTGACGGGGACGAAATAGCCCGGCACGTCCGCCTTCTCGCCGCCGATCAGGAAGTCGTAGCCGTTGTCCTTCGCATCCTGGATCAGATCGAGCACGCGGTCGTATTGCGGCTTGTTCTGGATCGGGCCGATCTGCGTGCCCTGCTCCGCGCCGTCGCCGACCTTCACGGTCTTCGCATAGGCGACCAGTGCCTCCTTCAGCGGCTCGTACACGTCCTTGTGGACGTACATGCGCTTGGTCGCGATGCAGATCTGGCCGTTGTTGCGGAACGCGGCCCAGAACAGCTCCTCCGCCACCTTTTCCACGTCGACGTCGGGCATCACGATCGCGGCGTCGTTGCCGCCCAGCTCCAGCGTGACGCGCTTCAGAGTCGGCGCGGCGGACTGCATCACACGCTTGCCGGTGGCGGTGGAGCCGGTGAAGCTGATCTTGTCGAAGCCGGGATGGCTGGTCATCCACGGACCCAGATCGTCGCCCCCGGTAACGATGTTGAGCACGCCCGCGGGCAGGATGCCGGCGGCGATCTCGCCGAATTTCAGCGTGGTCAGCGGGGTGAACGGCGAGGGCTTGAGCACCATCGTGTTGCCCGCGAGCAGCGCCGGGCCGACCTTGAACATGGCCAGGATCATCGGGAAATTCCACGGCGAGATCGCGCCGACCACGCCCAGCGGCACGTGGCGCGTCTCGCTGTAGCGATCGGCCGAATCCTCGTTGACGGTCACCGGCAGGTCGAGCTGCGACGCGCCCATCAGCCAGTAGCCGGCGCCCATCACCTCGCCCTGCGCCTCGGCATGCGGCTTGCCCTGTTCCTGCGTCAGCAGCCGCATGAACGAATCCGCCTGCGCCATCACCGCCTGGCCCAGCGCCATCAGCTTCGCCTTGCGCTCGGCGATCGGGGTCGCGGCCCAGCCGGGAAAGGCGGCGCGGGCGGCGTCGACGGCACGGTCCAGATCCTCGCGCGTGGCGTCGGGCACCTGCGCGATCACTTCCTCGGTCGCGGGATTGACGACGTCGAAGGTCGCCGTGCCGCGCACGCGCTCGCCACCGATCAGCATCGCATAATCATCGTCGAACGTCATCGCATCGCTCTCCAGCAGGCCGTTGTCTTGGCTACGGCATAACAGAAGTCATGGTGGCCGCGCCAGAGGGGGCCATGGCCGCTTCCTGCGCCGATTCCGGCATAATCCTGCGCCCGCGGGGTCCATGCCGCAACGACGGGCAACGTGTCATTTCATCTCCGGACAGAAACCGCCTTGGCGACCGGCGCGCGCGCGGGCAACAGTCCACGGACGGTTCGTCACGCCGCAACGAGGATCGCGATCATGGCCCATTTCTCCCCTGCCGATGCCCCCCCGGTCGCGGCGCGGCCGTGGTATCGGCACCTGTACGTCCAGGTGCTGGTCGCGATCGTCGCGGGTGTGCTGCTGGGCCATTTCGCACCGGCCACGGGCGAGGCGCTGAAGCCGCTGGGCGACGGCTTCATCAAGCTGGTGAAGATGATCATCGCGCCCGTCATCTTCCTGACGATCGTCACCGGGATCGCCGGCATGCGCGACCTGGCCGCGGTGGGACGCGTCGCGGCGAAGGCGTTCGGCTATTTCCTCTTCTTCTCGACGCTGGCGCTGGTCGTGGGGCTGGTGGTCGCCAATGTCGTGCGGCCGGGCGCGGGGCTGAACATCGATCCCGCGACACTGGATGCGGGCAAGGTCGCCGATTACGCCGCCAAGGCGCACGACAGCACGCTGACCGGCTTCCTGCTGGGCGTCATCCCCGACAGTTTCCTGTCGGGTCTCGCCGGGGGCAACATCCTCCAGACGCTGTTCGTCGCGATCCTGTTCGGCATCGGCCTCGCCATGATCGGCGAGCGCGGCACGCGCGTGCTGCATGCGCTGGAGGATCTGTCGCTGGCGGTGTTCAAGGTCGTCGCGATCCTGATGAAGGCGGCGCCGATCGGCGCGTTCGGCGCGATGGCGTTCACGATCGGCAAATACGGCGTCGGCACGCTGGCCAACCTCGCTGCACTGGTCGGCACCTTCTATCTCACCTCGCTGCTGTTCGTCATCGTCGTGCTGGGCGCGGTGGCGCGGCTGTGCGGCTTCTCCATCCTGAAGCTGATCGCGTATCTGAAGGCGGAATTGCTGCTGGTGCTGGGCACGTCGTCGTCGGAGAGCGCGCTGCCGAGCCTGATCGAGAAGATGGAGCGCGCAGGCTGCCCGAAGTCGATCGTCGGACTGGTCGTGCCGACGGGCTATTCGTTCAACCTGGACGGCACGAACATCTACATGACGCTGGCGGCGCTGTTCATCGCGCAGGCGTGCAACGTCGAGCTGTCGCTGGGGCAGCAACTGCTGCTGCTCGGCGTGGCGATGCTGTCGTCGAAGGGGGCGGCGGGGGTGACCGGCGCGGGGTTCATCACGCTGGCCGCGACGCTGTCGATCGTCCCCAGCGTGCCGGTCGCGGGCATGGCGTTGATCCTGGGTGTCGACCGCTTCATGAGCGAGTGCCGCAGCCTGACCAACTTCATCGGCAATGCCGTCGCCACCGTCGTCGTCTCGCGCTGGGAAGGGAAGCTGGACCGGGCGCAGTTCGAGGCGGCGCTGGCGGGGCAGGCGCTGCGGGTCGATCAGCGCGAGGCTGATGCGGTGTCGGCCGGTTGACGCGCATGACGATGACGGCGACCCGCGCCGCGTGCGCCACCGTGGCGCTCGTGCTGGCGAATGCCGCGGCGGCGCAGCAGGTCGCGCCCAGCGAGGCGGGCGGCACGCGCAATCCCGCGACGCCGACCGTCACCTCCTATCCGCAGGCGGCGGCGGGGGACGGCGCCAACACCAACGGCTTCAACCTGTCGCGCTGGGCGGAGGACTGGAGCGCGCTGCGCGATCCGGCGAAGCGGCGCGATGCGCTCGACGCGCTGAAGTTCATCCCGGCGGACGATGACGGCGACGTCTATGTCACGCTGTCGGGCGAGGCGCGGGCGCGCGTCAACCTGACCACCAACCCCAGCCTGCGCGAGACGCGCGCGCAGCGGCAGGACATCCGCCGGCTGGTGCTGGGCGCGGACCTGCACGTCGGACCGCACCTGCGCGGGTTCGTGGAGGTGGCGCACGGCGGCATCTCCGGCGTCGCGCTGGGGGCGCCGGCGGCGACGCTGCGCAACGACCTGGTGGTGCAGCAGGCGTTCGCCGAGGTGGACGCGGAGGTCGCGGGTGCGGAGGTCGGCGTGCGCTATGGCCGGCAGGAATTCACCGACGGCCCGAACCTGCTGGTGTCGCAGCGCGACAATAACACCATCCGCTACACGCTGAACGGCTGGCGCGGGTGGGCGCGCAGCGCGACGATGCGGATCGACCTGTTCGACCTGAAGCCGACGCAATACGGGGACCTGGGCGCGGACGACGACGTGATCGACCCTGCGCGGCGCTTCTCCGGCATGACGCTGGGGCTGGTCGTGCCTGGCGCGTGGCTGGGTGGATCGAAGCTGTATTTCGATCCCTTCCTGTGGCGGCGGCGCAATGCGGTCGGCGCCTGGGGCGGGCGGATCGGGCCGGCGACGCGCTATTATGCCGGCGCGCGGCTGTGGGGCGAGGCGGGGCGCTGGACGATCGACTGGTCGGCGAACCGCCAATGGGGGACGTACATCGACCAGCGCATCGACGCGTGGCAGGTGTTCATGGCGCAGACCTATCGCCTGGGCGCGTCGCCGCGGGGCGTGCGCGTCGGCCTCCACGCCGATTATGCGAGCGGCGGAGGCGGATACGGCGACGGCACGCTGCGCAATGCCTATGCCCCGTTCGGAAACAACATCTACTATAGCTACGGGCTGTTCCTGACGCCGTCGAACCTGATCGCGGTGGCGCCCAACGTCACCGTATCGCCCACGAAGGCGCTGCGCGTGACGGCGGAGTATCAGCTGGCGTGGCGCGACGACGTGCGCGACGCGGTCTATCGCGCCAACGGCCAGCCGTTCGCGGGAACGCAGAACGTGCGCGATGCGAAGATCGCGGACGTCGCGCGGTTGCAGGCGATCTGGTCGATCTCGCCGCGGCTGTCGGTGACGGGGCGATACGAGCATTTCGCCGCGGGACCGTCGCTGACGCAGGCGGGCTATCGCAGCTCCGACTTCATGGCGGGGTGGATCAGCTTCCGCTTCTGACGCGGTTCAGGTCGAGGCGCGGACGATCAGTTCGGGCGGGATGATCGCGGACGGCGCGTCCTCGCCGCCGATGCGGCGCAGCAGCCGGTCGACCATCAGCGTGGAGCCCTGTTCCAGATCCTGCCGGATGGTGGTAAGCGGGGGCGACATCTGCGCGGCGAGCGTGACGTCGTCGAACCCGACGACGGACAGGTCGCCGGGGACCGTCAGCCCCGCCGCGGCCGCGGCGCGCATCACGCTCATCGCGGCGACATCGGACGCGGCGAAGATGCCGTCCGGGGCATCGCCCGCGGCGAGCCGCGCGGCGGCGCTGGCATGGACCGCATCCGGCTCCATCGCACTGGCCAGCAGCTCGGGCTCGACGCCGCGCGCGCGTGCCGCTTCGCGAAAGCCGGTCCAACGGTCGGCGAACTCGGGCGGGGCGGGGTCGCCGACGAACAGCAGGCGGCGGCGCCCGCGCTCCAGCAGATGCGCCGCGGCGAGCGCGCCGCCCGCGACATTGTCGGTCCCGATCGTGACATGGCGCTGCCCGGGGCGGTTCGACCCCCAGACGACGAGCGGGCGATAGCGCTCCGCGGTCCGCTCGATCGCGTCATACTGGTCCGACTGGCCGATCAGCAGCAACCCGTCGATCCGCCCGCCGTCGACCAGATGCTTCAGCCAGTCCGACCCGTCGGGCAGCACGCGCGAAAGCAGGATGTCGTAGCCGCGCTCCACCAGCAGGTCGGCCAGGAACCCCAGCAGCGACAGGAAGAAGGGGTCGGTCAGGTGCTGCCGCCGTGCGTGCCCCAGCGGCATCGCTAGCCCGATCGCGCCGGTGCTGCGCATCCGCAGGTTGCGCGCCAGCTGATTGGGGCGGACGTCGTGCTCGCGCGCGAGCGCCACGATCCGCTCCTGCGTCGCCTTGCTGACGGCGGGATGGCCCGACAGCGCACGCGACACCGTGGCAGTGGAGACGCCCGCGATCGCGGCGAGATCGGCCAGTTTCATCGGCATGGTGCACCCTCCCTATCGCGGACGGTCGCGCGGAGCGAGAAATATGCACAGCCGGTGCCACCGCGCGCCGAATGATCCGCCCGCCGGCTGCGTCACCGGGCCGATCGCGCCGATATTCCGATCCATGGTCGAGGACGACTATTTTATAACCACTTGAAAGACCGGGCAATTATCGCCGAAGTCCTCGCCAAAGGGATGAATGACACCCGCGCAGAGCGCAGGGTTAATCTATGTTTCATTTGTTCCGGGTACATCCTCCGACCAAGGCAAGGGCGGGCGCAGACCGAGGACTGTCCACCGTCCGCCAGTGGGGTTCGACCATCGTCGCGGCGTACCCGCGACGGCGGTTTCACATCAAAGGGAGCGACAAGATGCCGATCACTACGGTGACCGCAGCAGAGGATCTGTGCCTGCCGACCATCGGGGCGCTGGCCACGACGCTGCGGGACACGCTGGCCACTGGCACCTCGGTGCGGCTGGACCTGTCCGGCGTCGCGGCGCCGGACCTAAGCGTGCTGCAACTGGTGCAGTCCGCGCGCGCCACGGCGGCGCAGTCCGGCGGCACGCTGGCGCTGGCGACGCCCGCCAACGCCACGCTGCGCGCGCTGCTCGTCCGCGCCGGCTTCATGACACGGCTGTCCCCCGACGACAGCGAATTCTGGTTCCACGGAGACACCGCGCAATGACCGCTTCCATCCTGACCGTCGACGACAGCGCCAGCCTGCGCATGGCGATCCGTATCGCGCTGACCGGCGCGGGCTATGCCGTGACGGAGGCCGCCGATGGCGCCGAAGGCCTGGCGAAGGCGACCGCGACGCGCTTCGACCTGATCGTCACCGACCTGAACATGCCCAATATGGACGGGCTGGAGATGATCCGCGCGCTGCGCCAGCAGCCGGCGCAGGCGGGCGTGCCGATCATCTTCCTGACCACGGAATCGGACGATTCGATGAAGGCGCAGGCGAAGGCCGCGGGCGCCACCGGCTGGCTGGTAAAGCCGTTCCAGCCCGAACAGCTGATCCGCGTCGCGCAGAAGGTGCTCGCACGGTGAGCGAGGATCCGACAGCCGCCTTCCGCATCGAGGCGGGGGAGCTTCTCGAACAGGTCGAACAGGGTCTGCTGGACCTGCGTGATCGGCTGGACGACCTGGGGCTAGTGAACGCGGTGTTCCGCGGGCTGCACACGCTGAAGGGTTCGGGCGCGATGTTCGGGTTCGACGCGCTGGCGGGGTTCACCCACCATTGCGAAACCGCGTTCGACCGCGTCCGCAAGGGCGACGTGCGCGCGACCCCGGAACTGGTCGACGTCATCCTGTCGGCGGGCGATCATATGCGCGCGCTGGTGGACGGTGCCGCGTCGCCGGCGGACGGGCAGGCGATCCTCGACCGCCTCGCCGCGGCGGTGGACGCCGCCGCCGGGGCGGACGCCCCGTCCGCTCCCGCGGCGCCTGCCGCGACGACGGGCTGGACGCTGACCTTCACGCTGCCGCCCGACGCGATGGCGAACGGGACGAACCCGCTGGCGCTGCTCGACGAGTTGCGTGAGCTGGGCGAAGCGACGATCGTCGCGCGGACCGATGCGATCCCGACGCTGGATGCGCTGGTGCCGAACCACTGCATGGTCGGTTGGGACTGCACGCTGATCGGCGACATCACGCGCGATGCGATCGAGGACGTGTTCCTGTTCGTCATGGACGACATGGAGATCACGATCGCACCGCTCGCGGTGGAGGCCGAGGAGGTCGCGGTCGCGCCGGATCCGGTCGCCGACGCGCCGTCGCTGCCCGTCGCCGCCAATGACGCGGGCAAGCCCGCCGCCGCCGCGAGCCGCGCGCAGGGCGAGCATGTCCGCGTGCCGGCCGAGCGGCTGGACGCGCTGATGGACCGCGTCGGCGAACTCGTCATCGCGCAAAGCCGGCTGTCGCAGCTGGCGGGGCACGGCCAGGATCTGGCGCTGCGCTCCGTATCCGAGGAGATCGAGCGGCTGGCCGGCGAGATGCGCGACACGATGATGGTGCTGCGCATGGTGCCGGTGTCGACGCTGTTCGGCCGCTTCCGCCGGCTGATCCACGACCTCGCCAACGAAACCGGCAAGGCGATCGAGCTGGTGACCGAGGGCGAGGCGACCGAGGTCGACAAGACCGTCATCGAGCGGCTGTTCGACCCGCTGGTCCATATCATCCGCAACTCCTGCGACCACGGGCTGGAGACGGCCGAGGATCGCATCGCGGCGGGCAAGTCGGGCACCGGGCTGATCCGCCTGAGCGCGCACCAGGCCGGCGGCGAGGTGCTCATCACCATCACCGACGACGGCCGCGGCATCGCGCGCGACCGCATCCGCGCGAAGGCGGAGGCCAACGGCCTCATCGCGCCGGGGCAGCCGATGTCGGACGACGAATTGCTGGGGCTGATCTTCCACCCCGGCTTCTCAACCGCGGCGCAGGTGACGAACCTGTCCGGGCGCGGCGTCGGCATGGACGTGGTGAAGCGCACGATCGAGAGCCTGCGCGGATCGATCGACGTGAAGAGCGTGGACGGGGCGGGATCGACGATCACGCTGCGCATCCCGCTGACGCTGGCGATCATCGAAGGGCTGCTGGTCCGGGTGGGCGAGGGGCGCTACGTCATTCCGCTCTCCGCGGTCGAGGAATGCCTGGAGCTGTCGCTGGAGGAGGATCTGCGCTCGCGCGGGCGCAGCATCATCACCCTTCGGGAGCGGCTGATCCCGTTCCTGCGGCTGCGCGAGGTGTTCGACACCGGCACGCGGCCCGATACCTATCAGAAGATCGTCGTCGTCGGCACCGGCTCCGAGCGGGTCGGCCTGGTCGTCGACCAGATCATCGGCAACCACCAGACCGTCATCAAGGCGATGTCGCCGCTGCACCGGGGCGTCGCCTCGTTCGCGGGCGCCACGATCCTGGGCGACGGCTCGGTCGCGCTGATCCTCGACATCGCCCAGCTCGTCGCGCTGGGCCAGCCACGGGAGGAGCGGCGCCTCGCCGCTGGATAAGACGATGCCCTATCACAAGATTCCCGACTGGACGCCGGAACGCGGGCTGGAGGTGCTGACCTTCGGCCTGGGCGGAGAGACGTTCGCGCTGCAGGCCGGCATCGTGCAGGAGATCCTGGACATGCAGCCGGTCACCACGGTGCCGGGCGCCGATCCGCTGGCCGCGGCGGTCATCAACTTCCGCGGGCGCATCGTGCCGCTCGCCGACCTGCGCGGATCGTTCGGCATGGAGGCGCACGCCACCACCGCCGACAGCCGCATCATCGTCATCGAGCTGGAGCTGGACGGCAATCCCACCCTGATCGGGCTGGCCGCCGACCGCGTCAACGAAGTGACCGTGCTGAACGCCGGCGATGCGGAGGAGGCGCCGGTCATCGGCATCCGCTGGCCGCGCGAGCACATCCGCTGCCTGGTGCGGCGCGAGGGCGACGTCATCGTCCTGCCCGATCTTCCGCAATTGTTTTCCCGGCTCACCGCGACCGCGGGCGAGCCGGCCACGATCCACTGACATCTCACGACTTTCTTCCCGAGGGGGGCTTCCTATCATGCGAGCTACGATCAAAATGAAACTGGCGGCGAGCTTCGCCGTCATCATCCTGCTGCTGCTGGCCGTCGTCGGCGTCGGCATCACCAAGATGAGCACGCTGAACAGTGCCATCTCCGACGTGATCGCCGGGCCGGCGAAGCGGCTGGAGGTCGCCGTCTCGGCCAGCGACCGCATGGGCAAGACCCTGCGGTTCGAAAAGAACATGGCGCTGACGAACGACGACGCCCTCACGCGGAAGTTCGACGCGGAGGACGTGAAGGCGCGCAACGAAACCCAGGCGCTGATCGCCGAGGGCGTCCAGACCGCGGTTCCCGACACCAAGCCGCGCTGGCTTCAGGTCCAGTCCACGTTCGAGCAGTTCGTGCCGGTGAACGACGAGGTCCGCCGCCTGGCGCTCGCCAACAAGAACGCCGAGGCGGGGGCGCTCTCGATCACGAAGTCGCGTGAGATCGTCACCACCATGAGCGGCCTGCTGGATCAGGTAGTCCAGGATTCGAAGCAGGACATGAAGGATGCGGACGACAGCACCAACGAGCTGTATGCCAATGCCCGCAACATTCTGCTGACGACCGCCGCGCTCGCGCTGCTGGTCGCCATCGCCGGTGCGTTCTGGATCTCGCGGATCGTCTCGCGTGGCCTGAAGACCGCGTCGATCGCGATCGAGGCGGTGGCGATCGGTGATCTGGAGCAGGACGTCAAGGTCACCACCAACGACGAGATCAAGGATCTGGTCGACACCGTCAACCGGATGACGGGCAACCTGCGCCAGAGCGCGCAGCTGGCCGACACGATCGCCGCGGGCGATCTGACCGTCGACCACCAGCCGCTGTCGGACAAGGACATGCTGGGCCACGCCCTCGTCTCGATGGTCGAGCGTCTGCGCGGCGTCGTCGGCGACACCACGGTCGCGGCGCAGAACGTCGCGGCGGGCAGCCAGCAGCTGTCGTCCTCGTCCGAGCAGGTGTCGCAGGGCGCGACCGAGCAGGCGGCGGCGGCCGAGGAAGCTTCCGCGTCGATGGAGCAGATGGCGGCCAACATCAAGCAGAACGCCGACAACGCGACCCAGACCGAGAAGATCGCGCGTCAGTCGTCGCAGGATGCCGAGCAGAGCGGGGTGGCGGTGCAGAAGGCGGTCGTCGCGATGCGCACCATCGCCGAGAAGATCGGCATCGTGCAGGAGATCGCACGCCAGACCGACCTGCTGGCGCTGAACGCGGCGGTCGAGGCGGCCCGCGCCGGCGAGCATGGCCGCGGCTTCGCGGTGGTCGCCGCAGAGGTCCGCAAGCTGGCCGAGCGCAGCCAGACCGCGGCTGCCGAGATCAGCGGCATGTCGTCCGACACCGTGTCGGCCGCGACCGAGGCGGGCGAGATGCTGACGAAGCTGGTGCCCGACATCCGCCGTACCGCCGAACTGGTGTCCGAAATCAGCGCGGCGTGCCGCGAGCAGGATATCGGCGCCGTGCAGATCAACGAGGCGATCCAGCAGCTGGACAAGGTGACGCAGCAGAATGCGTCGGCATCCGAGCAGATTTCCGCCACGTCGGAGGAACTGTCGAGCCAGGCCGAGGAACTGCAGGAGGGCATCGCCTACTTCCGTGTCGACGGCGTGGGTCATGGCAAGCCGAAGGCCGCCGCGCGCAAGCCGGCCAGCCGCCCGGCAGCCGCGACCAGGCCGGCGGTCCGCAAGCCAGCGGCGAAGCCGAACTCGGTCGCCGATCAGCAGGCCCGTGCGCGTGGCTTCGCGCTCGACCTGACCACCGGCGGTCCGGACGGCGAGGACGCCGAATTCGGTCGCGCCGCATGACGACCACCGGCCAGGACATCCAGGTCGTGGTCTTCGGGCTCGGGGAGGAGGAATTCGGCCTCCCCGTCGCCTCGGTCCGCGAGATCCTGGACCACCGCCCCGCCTATCGGGTGCCCAACGCACCGGCGTGGTTCCTGGGGCTGACCGACGTGCGCGGCCTGTCGGTCCCGATGGTCGACCTGCGCGTCCGCCTGGGGATGAGCCCCGCGGAGCCGACGCTGGCGACCCGCGTCCTGGTCGTCGATGTCGCCGCCGCTGGCGGTGAGCCGCTGGCGCTGGGGCTGGTGGTGGACCGCGTATCCGACGTCAGCACCTTCGGCGCCGACGCGATCGAGCGCGCGCCCGACCTGGGCGGGCGCTGGCGCTCCGAGCAGATCGACGCGATCCTGCGCCGCGGCGCCGGCTTCGTCGCGCTGCTGGACGTCGACCGGCTGTTCGGCACGGCCGGTGCGGGCGACGCGATCGCCGCGCTGGCGCTCGCCGCCTGACACGATCGGCCGTCGCGGATCCGCGACGGCCGTTGCGACCTCTGCGCCCGCCCGGGCGAGCAGGAGATACCCGTTGAGCAATGCCGCCCGTGTGCCGATGAACGACGATGCGCTGTCGCGCCGCGACTTCGATCGGCTGTCCGCCTATATCTACGACAAGGCGGGCATCCGGCTGCCCCCGGCCAAGATGACCATGATCGAGGGGCGCCTGCGCCGCCGGGTGCGCGCCAACGGGATGGCGAGCCTGCGCGACTATTGCGGCTGGCTGTTCGAGGGCGACCATCTGGAGGCCGAGAGCGAGCACCTCATCAACGCGGTCACCACGAACAAGACCGACTTCTTTCGCGAACCCAAGCACTTCGACTATATGGTCGGGACCGCGCTGCCCAGGCTGCGGAGCGAGGGCAAGACCCGGCTGCGGGTGTGGAGCGCGGCCTGCTCGACGGGGGCGGAGCCGTACACGCTGGCGATGGTGCTGGACGCCTTCGCCCGGGATCATGGCGGCCCCGACTATGGCATCCTGGCGACCGACCTGGACAGCGAGGTGCTGCGCACCGCGAAGCGCGGCGTCTATCCGGCATCGATGCTGGATCCCGTGCCGGCGTCGATGCGCGCGCGCTATTCGCTGCGCGCGACCGATCCGAAGCGTAGCGAGGTGCGGATCGTCCCCGAACTGCGCGCCTCGGTCGGCTTCGCGCAGATGAATCTGATGGACGAACGCTATCCGGTGGGCGACCCGATGGACATCATCTTCTGCCGCAACGTGCTGATCTATTTCGACAAGCCGACGCAGCAGAAGGTCGTGCGACGGCTCGCCGACTGTCTGCGTCCGGGCGGGCTGCTGTTCCTGGGCCATTCGGAATCGATCACGGGATTCGACCTGCCACTGACCACGGTGTCGAACACCGTCTTCGCAAGGACGTGACGATGAAGAAGATCCGTGTGCTCATCATCGACGACAGCGCCAGCGTGCGCCAGGCGATGACCGCGATCCTGTCCGCCGATCCCGAGATCGAGGTGATCGCGGCGGCCGCCGATCCGTTCGCCGCCGCGCGGTACATCCAGAACGAGATACCCGACGTCATCACGCTCGACGTGGAGATGCCGCGGATGGACGGCATCACCTTCCTGCGCAAGCTGATGACGCAGCGCCCGATCCCGGTCGTGATGTGCTCGTCGCTGGTCGAGGAGGGGTCGGAGACGCTGCTCCAGGCGCTGGAGGCGGGGGCGGTCGACGTCATCCTGAAGCCGCGCGTGGGCGTGGCCGATCATCTGGCCGAGGCGCACCTGATGATCCGCGAGACGGTGAAGGGTGCGGCCAATGCGCGGCCGAGCGCACGTCGTGCGGCGCGTGCCGCGGCGCCGGCGCAGAAGCTGACCGCGGACGCCGTCCTGCCGCCGCCCACGGGCCGCGCGATGAGCCGCACGACCGAGATGGTGGTGGCGATCGGCGCCTCGACCGGCGGGACCGAGGCGCTGCGCGAAGTGCTGGAGGCGCTGCCCGCCAATTCGCCGGGCATCGTCATCGTCCAGCACATGCCCGAGAGCTTCACGCGCGCCTTCGCCAAGCGGCTCGACGGGCTGTGCCAGGTCGACGTGAAGGAGGCCGAGGACGGCGACACCGTGATGCGCGGGCGCGTCCTGATCGCGCCGGGGGGCCTGCGCCACACCATGCTGGAGCGGCAGGGCGCACGCTATGTCGTGGCGGTGCGCGAGGGGCCGCTGGTATCGCGCCATCGCCCGTCGGTCGACGTGCTGTTCCGCTCCGCCGCGCGCAACGCAGGCGCCAATGCGGTGGGAATCATCCTGACCGGGATGGGCGACGACGGCGCGCGCGGGCTGCTGGAGATGAAGCAGGCCGGCGCGCGCACCTTCGCGCAGGACGAAGCATCGTCGGTGGTGTTCGGCATGCCCAAGGAAGCGATCGCGCGCGGCGCGGCGGACCGGGTGATCCCGCTCGGCAGCGTCGCCCGCGAGCTGCTTCAGGCGACCGCACGCTAGGAGATCGAGTGATGGACATGACCAGGATCGCGATCGCCGGGCATGGTGCCGAGCTGGTGTCCGCCAGCGACGCGGCGCATCATCTGGATACCAGCATGTCGGGGCTGGAGGCGTGCTTCCGCACCGTCGGCGAAGCGCTGGCCGCGGCGATCGGCACGATCGATTGCATGGCGTCGGGACTGGACGAGATCCGCCGCTCGCTGGCGCCGGAGACGGCGGGGGCGGCGGTGGAGCGTTTGCGGCGGGTGGCGCATCGCCTGCGCACGCTGCCCGACGCGCAGCGGCGCCGCGCGGGCGAGATCGACACGCTGACAACGCGCACGCGCGAGCTGCGCGCGATGCTGGCGGAGATCCGCACGATCCTCGACCTGCTGGGCATCTACGGGATGAACATCAAGATCACCTCGTCGGGCGAGGCGGCGTTCGTCGACTTCGTGACGGGGATGGACGGCAAGCTGGAAAGCGGGCGGCGCGAGATCGCGCGGCTGACGCGCGAGCTGGACCAGTTCAACGGCGTCGTGGGGGACGTGCGCAAGGCCGACCGACTGCTGTCCGAGGAGGGCGCGCGCGCCGGCAGCAACGTTCCCGACCAGCTGACCGCCAATGCGGGCGCGCTGCAGGAGCATGTCGATGCGGTGGTTCGGATGACCGACCGCGTCGGCACGATCGTGCGCACGGTCCATGCCGAGGTGGCGCGCGTGCTGGGTGCGATCCAGATCGGCGACAGCGTGCGCCAGCGTGCCGAACATTGCGTCACCGTCCTGCAGCGCGTCTACGATCCGCAGGCCGGGCTGACGCCGGCCGCGCGGGCGCACGTCGAGCGACTGGTCGAGGCGCAGCTGCGCGCGATGGCGGGCGATTTCCAGCAGGAGATCGACGCGATCGTGCGCTCGCTCGACCGGGTCGCGCCGCTGGCGGAGCAGCTGCGCGAGCTGATCGCGGCGCACGGCGGGGGTGGCGACGGCCAGATTCTGGGGATGCTGGAGCAGGATATCGCGAAGCTGGGCACGGTCACCGCGCAATTGTGCGAGGCGGACGCGCATCTGGCGTCGCTGACGGGGTTCGTCACGCAGACGCTGGGCGAGCTGACACAGGGGCTGGAGCGGATCCAGCATATCGCGGTGGACGTGCAGGACATTTCGACCAACACGCGGCTGCTGTCGCGCCGCCACGGCGAGAAGGGTCGCGCGGTCGCGGTGATCGCGAAGGAGGTGGCGCCCTGTGCCACGAACCTCGACAAGCTGCGCATCGCGGTCAGCCACCAGATCGAGGCGCTGGGCACGATCGACCTGATCCAGGACGGCGGCGCCGACGACGGCGGGCTGGTGCTGAACGAGGCGCTGGCGGTCGTCCGCAACGCCTGCGATACGTCCGGCGCCGCGATGATGCGGGGCGGCGACGAGGCGCAGGGCATCATCGCGATGCTTCAGGCGAGCGCCAGCGACCTGGGCGACCAGCAGTCGTTCACGCAGATGCTGCTGACGGTGGCGGACCGGTTGTCGCTGCAGGCGGCGACGGCGGACGGTGACGACCTGACGCAGGACGACGAGGCGGCGCTGCGCGAATTGCTGCCGTGGATCGCGCGCCTCTATACGATGGCGTGCGAACGCGACATCCATGCGGCGTTCCTGCTGCCGGGGATGGAGGTGGCGGCACCGCCGGCCGCGGCCGCGGTGTCGTTCGACGACGACGACGACGGGTTGTTCTGACCGGGTAGAAGGAATTTTCTCCCGTTATGGCGGCGTGGCGAGGCGGTTCGGGGCGGGGTGTGACGCTGCGGGTCGCTTCGCTGCGCTCGTCATGACGGGCCTGTGCGGCTTTGCGGTCGACGCTGGCAGTCGTGGCCGTGCAGGCGATGCGGTTGAGTCCCTTCCTGCGCGCCAGTGACGAGGCAGGCAGCCGCCCCAAATCCGTCATTCCCATGCGGGTGGGACTCCAGATGCGCTGTCGTGGTGACGTGAGGGCCGTCGGTTCGGTGCGGGGGTGGCTGCCGCTACCGCGGTTGAAGGAAGCCGAGGATCATCACGTATGAACCCCCACCTCCGCAACGAATTTCACCGTGCTCCTGCGTAGGCAGGAGCCCAGAGTTGTCGGTTGCAAGCGGCGTTATATCTGCTTGATCCTGGGCTGCTGCCTAAGCAGGAGCACTGCCCTCGTGCGGCGAGGCCCGGGCCGCTTTTAAACGTTCTGCGAGCACAAAAGCACTGTGGGATGCAGGGCCAGCCTACCCCGACGGACCGCAGCCGTCGCCGCCGAACAACGACATGACGTTCGCCGCCGGGGGCAATGGCTGGGAGGTGCCGCCCTTGCCGACCCTGTTCGTCATTTCCGACAGGGTGTGTCGCCGGCGTTTCCTCAGTCCGTTCAAATGAACGATCGGTCGCTGCGGTGTGCCGGCTCCGCGGCCGAGCGGGCGGCGATGCGGTCGTCGTGGACGATCGGGTCGTCGTGGACGACGCGCTCGCCGCCCATCACCGGGCGTTCGACCACGCGCTCCTCCACCACGGGGCGTTCCTTCACCAGGCGGGCGTTCTCGCGCTCCAGCTCGGCGAGGCGCTTGTTCGTGGCGGCGTGTGCGTCGCGTTCGGCGGCGTAGCGGGTCTTCCACTTCTTGCCGCCGGGGTGGCTCGCCAGCCCGAACAGCCAGCCCGCGATCAGCGCGATCGCCACCGCGATATATTGCGTCGGCGTGGTGAACAGCATTTCCCGTCCCTCCTGTTACGCCATCTCAACGACAGGAGCGGGCGGCTGTTCCCCGTCGGTCGATCAGGGGCCGCCCTTGATGAAGCTGTCGTTGATCGAGCAGGCCGCGGGGCCGAGGATGACGACAAACAGCACCGGCAGGATGAAGAGGATGAGCGGCACCGTCATGATCGCGGGCAGGCGCGCGGCCTTTTCCTCGGCGCGCATCATGCGCTCGTTACGGAATTCCGCGGACAGCACGCGCAGCGCGCTGGCGAGCGGGGTGCCGTATTTCTCGGTCTGGATCATCGTCGTGACGACGCCTTTCACTGCGTCCAGATCGACGCGGGTGGCGAGATTCTCGAACGCCTGGCGCCGGTCGGTGAGGAAACCCAGCTCGATCGCGGTCAGCGCGAATTCCTCGCCCAGCTCGGGATAGGCGCGCCCCAGCTCCTTCGACACGCGGTGGAAGGCGGCGTCGACGGTCAGGCCCGCCTCGGCGCAGATCACCAGCAGATCGAGCGCGTCGGGCAGCCCCTTGCGGATCGCATCGCTGCGCTTGCCGATCTTGTTCTTCAGATAGAGGTCGGGGGACTTGTACGCGAGCACCAGTGTCACCGCGACCAAGGCATAGCGCTTCAGCGGGTTCCAGTCCGGAAAGGAGTCCATCGCATAGACGTAGACGATCATCAGTCCGCCGAAGACCAGCGGCATGATGAGCCGGCCGAAGATGACCGCGACCGCCCATTCCTTCTTGCGGATGCCGGCCTGGAGCAGCTTGAGCTGCGCGACCTTGACCTGTTCGTCCTGCAGCACGCGCAGCGAGGACAGGAACGTGCGCAGCCGGTCGGCGGTCTCGTTCTTCTGCACCAACTTCGCGCGGCGCTTGCTGGTGGAGGCGGTGATGCCCGCCTTCAGCTGCTCGCGCCGGTCGTTCAGCGCCTTGACGCGGCGCGCCATCGGGTCGCGCACGCCCAGCGCGGCATAGATGGCGAAGAACACCGCCGCCGCGGCGATGCCCGACAGCATCGTCGCCAGCGTGACGACGTCGAAGCCCATGAAGGTGGCGCGTGCGGGTTCCATCGTCAGATCTCGAAGCTGATCATCTTGGACATGATGAAGGCGCCGATCCCCATCCAGATAAACCCGCCGCCGCCGATCGCCATCAGGCGTACGTCGCTGAAGAAGCCGGCCATATAGGGCGGGTTGATCATGTAGATCATGCCGAAGACGGCGAACGGCAGCGACCCGATGATATAGGCCGATGCCTTGGATTCGGACGACATCGCCTTGATCTTCAACTTCATCTGCCCGCGCTGGCGCAGCACCGTGGCGAGGTTCTGGAGCGTTTCGGCCAGATTGCCGCCGGTTTCGCGCTGGATCGCGATGGTGATGACGAAGAACTGGAATTCCGGCGTGCCGAGGCGGTCGGCGGTTTCCTGAAGCGCGACGTCCATCGAACGGCCGATTTTCATCTTGTCCGACACGGAGCGGAATTCCTCACCGACCGGACCGGGCACCTCCGCGCCGACGACCTGCATCGTCTCCGAAATGGGGAGGCCGGAGCGCAGGCCGCGCACCAGCAGTTCGATCGCGTCGGGGAATTTGGCGGTGAATTTCGCCACGCGGCTCTTGATGACCTTGCCCACGACGATGTGGGGGATGCCTGCACCCAGCGCGAGGCCGAGCAGCAGCGCCAGCAGCAGCGGCGCTCCCTTCACCATCAGCGCGACCGCGACGATCAGCGTGACGCCGATCGTGGCGAAGCCGTAGTGGCCGACGGTCCACGACTTGCCGGTCATCGCCAGCCGCTTCTGCAACTGTTCGACATTGGGCAGCAGGCGCATCGCGGCCAGATCGGCCTTCGTTGCGCTGCGGCCGGTGATGCGGCGCATCTGCGCCTCGATCGCGCTGCCGGGCGAGGCGACGTGCCGTTCGCGCACCGCCGCCAGCCGGCGCGTACCCGCCTTCTGCGCCGAGGGACCGGCGAAGGCGAACAGGATCATGCCCAGCGCCATCAGGGCACCGAGCGCGATCAGCAGGAGCGGGAGCATCGGCATAGAAGGAAGCGGTCCGGCAGGAGGGTCGGGGGGAGGCGGCCTATTTCTTCTTGGCCACCAGCCCCTTCAGGTCGGAGAAGCGCGCCAGCAGCGACGCGCCCTTGCGCCCGCCGGCCGCGCCACCCTCGCCGCCGTCGTCCGCCGCGTTGAGCAGCCGATCCGCCAGCTCCGCCAGCGGCGCCATGGTCTTGGACGCCTTGCCGGTTTCCGCCAGCGGCTTGCCCAGCTTCGCGGATTGCGCGGCCAGTTTCTGGTCGAACGGGATCGCGACATCGACCTTGCGCTCGATCGAGGTCTCGAAATCCTTGCGCGTGATCTCCAGCTGCGCGCCGGCGTGCATGCGGTTGACGACGAGGGTCACCGACGCCTGCGGCGCGTGCGTGCGCAGCCACGACAGCAGGCGGATGGTGTCGCGCGCGGCGGCCAGCGTCAGCTCCGTCACCAGCACGACCGTGTTGATGTCCGCCAGCAGATGCGGGTGCTGCACCAGCATCGATCGCGGCAGGTCGAGCACGCTGCACTCGAACGCGCTGCGCATTTCCTCGTGCAGTTGGTGATAGGCCGCGCCGTCGGTGACGATCGGATTGCTGATCGGCGCCTCCGCCGACAGCACCGACAGCTTCTCCGACGCCTTCACCATGGCGCGTTCGATGAACAGCCCGTCGATGCGGCTCGGGTTCTCGATCGCGTCGGTCAGCCCGCGGCCCGGCTCCAGGTCGAGCGCCAGCGCACCGGTGCCGAAGTGCACGTCGAGGTCGAGCAGCGCGGTGGTGCGCTTCCCGCGCTCGCTCATCAGCCAGGCGAGCGAGGTCGCCAGCGTCGATGCGCCGGCACCGCCGCGCGTGCCGATCACCGCCACGCCGCAATGCGGGCGGTCCATCGCCATGTCGGACACCTTGGGCGCGTTCATCACATTGTGCGCCTGCGCGAACGAATCGCGCAGCGCGTCGGCACCGAGCGGCTTGAGCAGGTAATCCTGGATCCCGCTGGCGAGCAGGTCGCGGTACAGCCGGACGTCGTTGACCTGCCCAGCGGCGATCACGATCGTGCCGGGCTCGCAGACCTCCGCCAGGCTGTTGATGTCGCCCAGCGGATCGCCCGATTCGGCGAGGTCGACGAACAGCACGTGCGGGCTGGACGTCACGGACAGCGTCTGCACCGCGTTGCGCACCCCGCCCTTGTAGACATTGTCAATCGGCCAGCCGAGCTCCGCTGCGATCGGGCGCAGCTGCTCGACCGAGGCATCGTCGCAGGCGAAGGCGAGGAACGGCGTGCGCGTGCCCGTGCCGCCCGGTTTCCACGGTGCGTTCATCTTACTTGCCCCCCGTGGATTCGGACTGACCCTTGAGCGACTGTCCGCCGCCGCCGGTCGGCTTGGCATCGCGCAGCGTCGTGATCGCGCGGGTGCCCCATTGCGCGTCGTAATTGCCGTCGGTCGACGCGCCACGGACCAGATCGGCGGGGTTGGCGATCATCGCGGCCAGGTTGGTGTTGATCGCGCAGCCATAGTCGGTGGTGTTGTTGTGCTCGAACGCGGGCTCCACGTTGAGGCGCCGGTCGGTGCAGCTGGGCACGGAAGCGCGCGAACGGCTGACCACGACGCGCAGCGTGCCCGGTGCGACAGGGGCGCCGGTGACGGGCGCGTCGCCCGCGAGCAGCAGGCCGTAGCGCGCCGCCGCCGCCGCGACGTCGGCGCGCGCCGCGGTGCCGGTGCCGGCGGGATCGTCGACCGCGACGCTGTCGCCATAGCCGAGCCGCAGCGCGTCGAGCCAGCCGCGCAGTCGCTGCGCCTCGCCCGCGGCCAGGCCGCCGGGGCCGGCCTGCATGTCGAAGGCATAATCAGTGCGGGTGACGACCGGCTGGTTGACCGATTCGACGCCGCGGTTGACCGCGCCGCACGCACCGAGCGGGAGCGCGGCGGCGAGTGCGACCAGCAGGAGCGGGCGCCGGAAGGGGGAAGGATGCGTCATGATCGTGAACCCTCGCGCGCGTCAGTTGATCGAGAAGCCGGGGGCCGGGGCGGCACCCTTGCGGTCGGAGGAGCGCGCCGCCTTGCGATCCGCGGGTGCGGCCGGCGCGGGGGCCGGGGCGAGCGGCGCGGGCGCGACCGCACCGACGGCGGGGGCGGCGGCCGGCTGCGTCACCTGCATCGTCGGCTTGGGCCGGGTGGCGCCGCGCGATCCGTTGTCGAGCGTGCCGAGCAGGATACGCTCCAGATCGCCGGGCTGACGGTAATTGTCGGTCGGCAGGCGGATGTCGTTCCCGTTGACCGGCTTTACCAGATACGGCGTGATGATGATGACCAGCTCGGTTTCGTTGCGCTGGAACGCGTTCGACTTGAACAGCGCGCCCAGCACGGGGACGTCGGCGATGCCGGGCATCTTGTCGTAGCTGTTGTTGTGCGAATTCTGCATCAAGCCGGCGATCATGAAACTCTGTCCCGATCCCAGTTCGACGGTCGTTTCCGCGCGACGCGTCGTCAGCGCGGGTACGCGACCGCCATTCAAGGTGATGGAATTGGCATAGTCGAGTTGCGAAACCTCCGGGCGCACCCGCAACGAGATGCGTCCGTCGGACAGCACCGTGGGCGTATAGGCGAGGCTGACGCCGAACTGCTTGTACTCGACCGAATTGGTGCCCAACGCCTGCGCGATCGGGATCGGGATCTCGCCGCCGGCCAGGAAAGTGCCGGTTTCCCCGGACAAGGCGGTCAGATTCGGATTGGCGAGGGTCGTCACCTGACCCGTGGTTTCCCCGAGGTCGAGGGCGCTGATGAAGTCGCCGCCCAGCAGCTTTCCGAAGAGGCTGATCGTGCCGCCACGGCTTGCCAGCGTACTCTGGAAATTGGTCCCGCCCGGGGTCAGGCCGTTGGTGTCGACGATGGTCGACGTCGGGTCGCCGGGCACGGTCGTGATATTGCCCTGGCGCCCGAATCCGCCGCCCAGGCCCAGCAGCCCCTCGCGAGTGCGGCCGCGGGTGGTGATGTTGTTGCCGATGTTCTTCAGCCACGACCGGCTGACCTCCGCGAACTTCACCTGCAGGTTGACCTGCAGCGGGGTCGCGGTGCGCAGACGGCTGAGCACCTTCACGTCGTCGCCGACGAAGGCCTTCACCAGCCGCTCGGCCTCCGCGCCGTCCTCCGGCCCGTGGACGGTGCCGGTCAGCAGGATCAGCCCGTTCATCGGGGTGGAGACGATCTGCGCATCGGGCAGCGCCAGATTCAGCATCTGCTGGATCGAGTCGAAGTTGTTCCCCACCCGGACCGTGCTGGCATAGACCACCGCGCCGCCCTTTGCGGTGGCGGAGATGGTCGTCTCGCCCGGCTTCTTGCCGAAGACGTAAAGCAACGTGGGCGAGCGCACCTGGACATCGGCGATGTCGGGGTTAGCGACGAACAGGTCGCTCATCGGCCGAGCGAGCTTGATGAGGCGGCCGCGGTTGGTCGCGACCTGAAGCGTCTGGCCGGAGCTTGCCGCCACCGCCGCGGTGTCCTGCGCCGGCGCGGAGGCCGATATCGCGGACAGCGTCAGTGCCGCGATCGACACCGCCATCGTGGACGAGATACGCATCAGAACTTACCTCCGACCGGAACCTCGGTCACGTTGTTGCCGCGCGCGATGCGCACCACGGGGCCGGCGGGCCGGGGCGGTGCGGCGGCGATGCCCATCCCGCCGCCGGGGGCGGCAGCGGCGGGGGCCGGCGCGCTGTTGTCGGTCATCGCGGGCACGGTGCGCCGCTGGAAGCGCGACACGTCGGCACCGACGACATAGGTGGAATTGCCGGCCTGCGGCATCGCCGCGGCGGCGGCGAGCATCGCCTTCTCCGCCTTGGGATCCTTGCCGTCGCCGACGCTGACCGCGCCGGAGGCGATGGCCTGCTCCAGCTCGGAGGCGTTGTCCGCGATCGAACGCAGCGACAGCGACAGCGTGCCGATGGTCTGCGCCACCGCGATCTGCTCGGCGATGCGCGGCGTCGCCTCGACCGTGACGTTGGAGAAGGCCTGGACGACGGTGTTGCCGGCTTCGTCCTTGTTGTTGCTGGTACGCTGGTCGGTGGCGAGCACGCGCAGGTTGCGGATGACCGTCTCGGTCGCCTTCAGCGCGGGGCCGTCGTTGGCGCCGCCGACCGATTGCGTCAGCAGCAGGTCGATATGGTCGCCCGGAAAGACGAAGCCCGCGACGGAGGTCTGCGCCGACACCGGCACCGTGACCGCGCGCATCCCCGGCCCGAGCGCCGCGGCTAGGAAGCCGCGGTCGCCGGGCTTGACCAGCTGACCCTGCGTCACCGGCTGGCCCGCGGTGATCGGCAGGCGCACGACGGTGCCGAGCAGCTTCGCCATATCGGTCGTCTGCTTCTGGAAATAGGCGTTCTCGACCAGCTCCTTGGGCCAGGGCTGGAACTTCAGCGCGGTGGCGTCCAGGATCGTGCCGACCGGCAGCGCGCGGGTGGCGACCAGTACCTCCGGCCCGTCGATCACGACCGGGGCGGGGGCCGCGGCGGCCTGCGCCTGCGGGGCGGCGGCGCCTGCGATCAGCGAGCGGGCGGCAAAGGCGGTGACGGCCGCCACCAACAGCGCCCCCACCAGCATCATCACCTTGCGACTGTCCATACTGTCCCTGTCCCTCGGATACGCGTCAGGCCGTTCTAAGCGGCTGGTTATTGGGTAAATTGGTTAAGAAGCGGTTCGCGAAGCGCGAGCAGTCCGGCGACCGCGATGGCGACGCCGTACGGCACCTCCACCGGGCCGTCGCGGCGGTGCCAGCGCTGATCGATCAGGAAGACGAGCGTCAGCACGCCGCCCGCGATCGCCATCGCCATCAGCATGTCGAGCAGCGCGAAGGGTGTGAACCACAGCGACAGCGCGCCGATCAGCTTCACGTCGCCGCCGCCCATCTGCCCCAGCGCGAACGCGCCGACGAAAAGCGCGAAGACGACGAGCGAGACGCCCAGCTGGATCGCCATGCCGGGCCACGGTTCCAGCCCGATCGACACCCACCACAGCGGCGCCATCAGTGCGATCGCGGCGTTCTTCGCATTGGAGATCTCGCGCATGCGGATGTCTTGGATGCCCGCGGACACCAGCAGGGCGCCCAAGCCGACGGGCAGCAGAAAGGCAAGAATGTTCCATCCCATGCCATCCCCGCTAGACGGAAGGGTTTGAGAAACCGTAACCACGCGCGATGACCATCACCCGCCGAACCCTGCCCCCCGATGCGCGGGTGACCCATTGGCGGGCGGCGGACGGCTGGCCGCTGCGACGGTTCGACTGGCCGGGGACGGGAAGGGGCGCGATCCTGTTCCAGGCCGGACGCGGCGATATTTTCGAGAAGTATTTGGAATCGTTCGCCTATTGGCATGGGCAAGGCTGGTCGGTCAGCGCGTTCGACTGGCGCGGGCAGGGCGGGTCGGGACGGCTGAGTGCCGATCCCCACGTCGGACATTGCGCGGATTTCACGCCCTGGATCGCCGATCTGGCGCAGGTCTGGGGCGCATGGGACGCGCCCAGGGACCGCCCGCGGGTGGTGATGGGGCATTCGATGGGCGGGTATCTGACGCTGCGCGCGCTGGTGGAGGGCGCGATCGATGCCGATGCGGCGGTGCTGATCGCGCCGATGCTGGGGCTGCGCAGCCCGGTCGGAGCGTGGCTGGGGGGCAGGGTGGCGGCGCTGATGCGCGCGCTGGGCGATCCCGCGCGCGCGGCATGGAAGGGGCATGAGCGCCCCGGCGCGCCCGACCGCCGGCTGTTGCTGACCGCCGACGCCGATCGCTACGACGACGAGGACTTCTTCTACCGCGCCGACCCCGCATTGCGGCTGGGGCCGCCGAGCTGGGCGTGGCTGGCGGAGGCGTTTGCGGCGACCGCGCGGCTGCGCGCCGACGTGCGGCTGGCGGCAATGCGCACCCCGGTGCTGACGCTGGTGGCGGATTACGACCGGCTGGTCGATCCGCAGGCGGCGGCGACGGTCGTCGGCCGGCTGCCCGATGCGCGGCTGGTGCGGTTCGGGGCGGAGTCCGCGCACGAAATCCTGCGCGAGGCGGACCCGGTGCGCGACCGCGCGCTCGCCGCGATCGATGCATTCCTGGCGGAGCGCGCCGCGTGACGCGCTACGACATCGCGATCGTCGGCGGCGGGATCGCGGGGGCGAGCCTGGCGGCGGCGATCGGTGCGCGGGCGCGCGTGCTGCTGCTGGAGGCGGAAGAGCAGCCCGGTTATCATTCGACCGGGCGTTCGGCGGCGTTCTGGTCGGAAACCTATGGCGGCGCGGGGATACAACCGCTGACGACCGCCTCCGGCGCGGCGCTGCACGATGGCGGCTATCTCGACCCGCTGGGCGCGGTGCATATCGGGCGCGAACGCGATACCGCGGCGATGGCAGCGCTATTGGACGAGTTCGCAGGCACCCCGGTCGCGCTGGAGCGGGTGACGCCCGCGGCGCTGATCCCCGGTTTGCGCGCCGAATGGACGCTGGGGGTGAGCGAGCCGACCTGCGCCTATATCGACGCCGCGCGGCTGCACGGCGATTATCTGGCGGAGGCGCGGCGCGCGGGCGCGGCGATCGTCCCCGCCGCGGCGCTGGCGGAGGCGGCGCGGGTGGACGGCGCGTGGCAACTGGTGACGCGCGACGGCGCGCGCTTCGCGGCGGACGTGCTGGTGAATGCGGCGGGAGCGTGGGCCGACCCGGTTGCGGTGATCGCGAGTGCGCGACCGCTCGGCATCCAGCCCTATCGTCGCACGATGGTGCAGCTGGAGACGACGCCGGGTGCGCCCGCGGGGATGCCGTTCGTGGTCGACATCGCCGGCAGCTTCTACTTCAAGCCCGAGGCGGGCGGACGGCTGTGGCTCAGCCCGCATGACGAACATCCGGTCGATCCGCACGACGTCGCAGCGGAGGAGATCGACGTGGCGATCGCGATCGACCGGTTCGAGCATGCGGTCGACTGGCGCGTGAAGCGGGTGGAGCGGTCGTGGGCGGGGCTGCGCTCCTTCGCGCCAGACCGGCTGCCGGTGTTCGGCGCGGACCCGTGCACGGCGGGCTTCTTCTGGTTTGCGGGGCAGGGCGGCTTCGGCATCCAGACCGCGCCGGCGGCCGCCGCGCTGGGCGCGGCGCTGCTGCTGGACGATGCGGTGCCGCACGGGCTGGACGCGGATCGGTACGCGGCGGCGCGGTTCTGACGTTAGGTTACCCTGGCTCAGGGCGGGACTTTTGCAAAACGGCTTCCACCGTTGAGTACACGCCGTGCTCCTGCGAAGGCAGGAGCCTAAGATCAATCAGAACGACGCCTTTTGGGACCGGCAACCCTGGGCTCCTGCCTGCGCAGGAGCACATCGAAGACTTTCGCAAAAGTCCCGGTGAAGCCCGGGGTGACGGCCGATCCTGGCCCCCGCTCAATCCTGCGTATGCGCGGCCCAGGTCGCGTGCGCGATGCCGTGGACCGCGGTGAAATGGTCGGTGATGCGGTCCAGCTCCTCCACCTCGATGCTCGTGCTGGTCAGCGTCGCGGTGACGGTCGCCTGATCCTCGCCCAGTTCGGCGGTGGCCAGTTCCGCGACCGGCAGCTGCGCCGCTTCCAGATGCTCGACCAGCAGGTCGCCGACCGGGCCGGCGTTGCCGGCGCGTGTCGTCAGGCTGACGGTATAGGTCGCCTCGACATGGCGACCCGCGATCGGGATCCGGTTGATCGCGTCGACCAGCGGGCGCAGCGCGGTGTTGGCGGTCAGCACCACGGCGGTCAGCAGCACCGCCTCCGCCACCATGTCGCTGCCCGCGATCGCGCCGACCGCGGCGGAGCACCACAAGGTCGCTGCGGTGTTCAGCCCGCGGACGTTCAGCCCCTCCTTCATGATGACGCCGGCGCCCAGGAAGCCGATGCCGGAGACGACATAGGCGATGATGCGGATCGACTCGACGTCGCCGCCCAGCCGCTGCCCCAGATCGACGAATGCCGCCGCGCCGATCGCGACCAGCGCGTTGGTGCGCAATCCGGCGGTGCGCTGACGAAACTGGCGTTCCGCGCCGATCGCGGTGCCCAGCACGAACGCGGTCAGCAGGCTGACGACCGTGTCGAGGAACGGCCACAGGTGGAAGGTGGTGAGGAAGCGCATCGCGCGGGTCAGCCGGCGCGGCGCGCCTTGCCCGCAGCCAGCGCGGCGTCGCTCGCCAGCCGGTCGGCGCGTTCGTTGTCGGGGTGGCCGGCGTGGCCCTTCACCCATTTCCACTCGACGCGGTGCGGCTTCGCGGCGGCGAGCAGCGCCTGCCACAGCTCGGCGTTCTTCACCGGCTTCCTGTCGGCGGTCTTCCAGCCGTTCTTCTGCCAGCCGTGGATCCACTTGGTCAGCCCGTCCATGACGTAGCGGCTGTCGGTCGACAGCAGGACGCGACACGGGCGGGTGAGCGCGTTCAGCCCCTCGATCGCGGCCATCAGCTCCATGCGGTTGTTGGTGGTTAGCGTTTCGCCCCCCGACATCTCCTTCTCGTGCGCGCCGGCGCGGATCAGCACGCCCCAGCCGCCTGGGCCCGGATTGCCCTTGCACGCGCCGTCGGTGGCGATTTCGACGGTCGTCAGTTCGGCGGTCATGCGAAGGCGTCCGGATGGGCGTCGTACCAGTCGAGCCGGTTGAGATAGGCGAGCGGGTCCTTGCGCACGACCAGCGCGTCGGCGGGCGTGTGGATCCAGTCCCAGGCGCGGCTGAGCAGGAAGCGGATGCACGCTCCCTTCGCCAGCACCGGCAGCGCGGCGCGCTCCGCCGCGGTCAGGCCGTCGCCGTACCCGTCCAGCAGGGCCGCTCCAACGGCGGCATGCGGGTTCAGCCCCTTCGCATCGAATGTCCAGGCGCTGTGCATGATTGCCAGGTCGTAGGCGCGCAGGTCGGTGCAGGCGAAGTAGAAGTCGATCAGCCCGGTCACCTCGTCGCCCAGCATCAGGACGTTGTCGGGGAACAGATCGGCATGGATCGCGCTGACCGGCAGATCGGTGGGCCACGCCGCCTCCACCGCAGCCAGCGCGGTCTCGACGCGGTCGAACAAGCCCGGGCGGATCGTGTCCATCGCCGCGCGTCCGCACCGCTCCAGCAGCGGGCGCCACGTCGCGACGCCCATCGAATTGGCGCGCGTCAGCGGGAAGTCGGCCAGCGCGGCGTGCATCGCGGCCATCGCGCGCGCCGCATTGCGCGCCTGCGCCGGCGTCGGATCGGACAGCGAGACGCCGTTGAGGAATTTGATGAGGCAGGCGGGACGACCGGCCAGCTCCTGGATTTCGACGCCATCGCGGTCCTTGATCGCGGGCGGTACGGGCAGTCCGCGCGCGTCGAGATGGTCGAGCAGCGCCATGAAGAACGGCAGGTCGTCCGCCGCCACACGCTTCTCATAGAGCGTCAGGATGAAGCGCGCGCGCGTGGTGTCGACCAGATAATTGCTGTTCTCCACCCCCTCGGCGATGCCCTTCGCGGACACCAGTTCGCCCGCATCGTAGCGCGTGAGGAAGGCGGCCAGCGCCTCGGCGGAAACCTGTGTGTAGACGGCCATAATGCTCCCGCGACGGGAAAGAAGAAGCGGGACCCCGGCTCAGGGCCGGGGTGACGGAGGGCTCAGGCGGCGGCGTCGAGCCCGCGCGGCAGCTTGAAGGCGATCGTCTCGCGCGTGGTTTCCTCCTCGCGCTCGATCACGTCGAAGCGGGTGGCGAGCAGGTCGACCAGCTCGCGCACCAGCAGCTCGGGCGCGCTGGCGCCTGCGGTGATCCCCAGCGTGCCGACGCCATCGAGGAACGACCAGTCGAGCTCTGCCGCGCGCTGGATCAGCGCGGCGCGCACGCCCTGCCGCTCGGCGACCTCGACCAGCCGGACCGAGTTGGACGAATTGGGCGCGCCGATCACCAGCACCGCGTCGCACGCCGACGCGATCGCCTTCACCGCGGCCTGGCGGTTGGAGGTGGCGTAGCAGATGTCCTCGCCACGCGGCGCCTGCACCAGCGGGAAGCGCGCCTGCAGCGCGGCGACGATCGCGGCGGTATCGTCGACGGACAGCGTGGTCTGCGTCAGGAAGGCGAGGTTGGCCTCGTCCGGGACAGCCAGCGTCGCGACGTCCTCCACCGTCTCCACCAGCGACATCGCGCCCGCGGGCACCTGGCCGAAAGTGCCGATCACCTCCGGATGGCCGGCATGGCCGATGAAGACGATGTGGCGCCCCGCCGCGACCAGCCGCTCGGCCTGTCGATGAACCTTGGAGACGAGCGGGCAGGTGGCGTCGAGATAGTCGAGCCCGCGGTCCTGCGCCGCGGCGGGGACCGATTTGGGCACGCCATGCGCGGAAAAGACGACGGGCGCGCCATCGGGCACCTCGTCCAGTTCCTCGACGAAGACCGCACCCTTCGCCTTCAGCGCGTCGACGACGAATTTGTTGTGGACGATCTCGTGCCGGACGAAGACGGGCGCGCCGTGCTTCTCGATAGCCAGTTCGACGATGCGGATCGCGCGGTCCACCCCGGCGCAGAAGCCGCGCGGTGCGGCGATCAGCAGTTCCAGCGGGCGGCGGTCGGATGCGGGGTCGGCCATGGCGCAGCGCTTACGCGAATGCTTGCCGCGGCGATAGTCGGTTCCTATGGTGGCGCGGCGTGACGGGGCCGTCATCGGCCAGCGTGCCGGGCGGCCCCGTATCGCGTGTGCCCAATTGTCCGGGATGCCTACGTTGATCGCTCGCCCGCCTGTTCCCGCCATGCTTGCTGCCGCCCCGTTCGCCCTGCTGCTGATCGCGGGGTGCGCCAAGAGCGGCGACATCGACGTGTCGCAGGGGGTGGGGATCACCGCGGTGCGCACCGCCTGCCCGACCGTGGGGGTGCCCGCGGGGACCGGCGACGTGACGCTGTTCGACCCGCCCGCCAGCCGCGACGCGAGTGCGATCGACATGACCGCCGCGATCAGCAACGTGCGCTCGACCTGCGACGATCAGGGTACGGACGTGGTGACGCGGGTGACGTTCGACGTGCGGGCGCGCCGCGCGCGCACCGATGGCGCGCGCGACGTGACGCTGCCCTATTTCATCGCGATCACGCGCGGCGGCAGCGAGGTGGTGGCCAAGCGGCTGGGTCAGGTGCAGCTCCACTTCGACGCGGGCCAGCCGATCGCGACCGCCAGTGCCGAGGCGACCAGCGCGGTCGCGCGCGCCGCCGCGACGGTGCCGCAGGAGGTGCGCGACCGCCTGACCCGCAAGCGCAAGGCCGGTGACGAGGATGCCGCGACCGACCCGCTCGCCGATCCGGCGGTGCGTCAGGCGGTGCTGTCCGCCTCGTTCGAGGCGCTGGTGGGGTTCCAGCTGACCGAGGACCAGCTGAAGTATAACGCGACGCGGTGAGCTTGCCGTCGGGCTGAACCGGCTGCCGGGGAACGGATCGGTCGGGCAGAGGATACCGCTTCCCCCAGCCACCTCGTCACCCCGGACTCGTTCCGGGGTCCACCGTTCCTCGCGCATCACGATGGTGGGATGCGCGGAACGGTGGATGCCGGGACAAGCCCGGCATGACGTAGTGGGGCAGAACGCAATAGCCCGTTCGTGCTGAGCGCAGTCGAAGCACGGCCACCAAGGGCGCGCGTAGCCTTCGACTGCGCTCGGGCCGAACGGGGGGCGGGGCGCGAGGCTCCGGCGGGGTGGAAAGCTTACCGCCCGGCCTGTGCCTGCGGGCGACCGCCGCCGCCGCCGCCGCGACGACCACCGCCGCTGCGGCCGCCACCGCCATTGCCGCCGCCACGGCGGCTGGCGTTGGCGTAGTTGCGGTCCTGCGGGCTGCCGGTCGTCGCGCGCGGGGCGTGGCTGGCCTTCGGGCGCGCGGGCCCACGCTGCTGGCGCGGGCGATCCTCCCGCGGGGCGGGGTCGGCACCGATCGCCTTGACGCGCTCGGCCTTGATCTTCTCCGCCTGGCGCAGGAAATCATCGGGCAGCGGCGCCACCGCGACCTTCTGCCGCGTCAGCTTCTCGATGTCCTTCAGGTACGGCTTCTCGTCATCCGCGCAGAAGGCGATCGCCTCGCCGCTGGCGCCCGCGCGCGCGGTGCGGCCGATGCGGTGGACGTACTGCTCCGGCACGTTGGGCAGCTCGAAGTTGAAGACGTGGCTGACGCCCGACACGTCGATGCCACGCGCGGCGATATCGGTCGCGACCAGCACCTTGACCTCGCCCGACTTGAACGCGGCCAGCGCGCGCTCGCGCTGCGGCTGGCTCTTGTTGCCGTGGATCGCGACCGCGGCTTGGCCGTTGCCCGCCAGCAGCTTCACGACGCGGTCGGCGCCGTGCTTGGTGCGGGTGAAGACCAGCGCACGGTCGATCGGCATGTCGCGCAGCATGATCGTCAGCAGCGCCTGCTTCTCGGTCTGATTGCAGAAGATCACCGACTGGTCGACTCGCTCCGCGGTGGTCGACTGCGGCACGACCGAGACGGTCACCGGATCGGTCAGGAACTGGTCGGCCAGCTGGCGGATCGACGGCGGCATGGTGGCGGAGAAGAACAGCGTCTGGCGCTTGCGCGGCAGCATCCGCACGATCTTCTTGAGCGCGTGGATGAAGCCCAGGTCGAGCATCTGGTCGGCCTCGTCCAGCACCAGGATTTCGATCATCGACAGGTTCAGATAGCCCTGCTCGACCACGTCGATGAGGCGTCCCGGCGTCGCCACCAGGATGTCGACGCCGCGCGCGACGTCGTTGCGGTTCTTGGCGATGCTGGTGCCGCCGAAGATGGTCGCGACCGACAGCTTGGAAAATTGCGCATAGGCGCGCGCATTGTCGGCGATCTGCCCGGCCAGCTCGCGCGTGGGCGCCAGCACCAGCATGCGGCAATGCGTCGGCAGCACGCGCTTGTTGGCGGCGACCAGGTTCTGGATCGACGGCAGCACGAATGCGGCGGTCTTGCCGGTGCCGGTCTGCGCGATGCCGAGCAGGTCGCGCGCCTGGAGCAGCTGCGGAATGCTGTCGCGCTGGATCGGGGTGGGTTCGTTATAGCCCTTGGCGGCGAGGGCGCGCACCAACGGATCGGCAAGGCCGAGAGAGGCGAAAGGCATGAAAAACAATCCTGTACGATGCCGGGCTCGCACGCGGCATGGCGTACGAGGGGCGGGGGAAAGATGACACCCCGCGTGACTTGGGAAGCCCGTGAAACACTGACCGGGACGGAGCCTAGGCGATAAGCCCGATCACGCTGCCGACGTCCCGATACGCGCCGATATGAACGCTGCACCGCAACACGTCAAGGTGCGCCAACTATCCTATTGATCGAATACGGTTATTCAGATTGGAGACACCTTTTGCCCACTATATCGTTGGCACGCTGAGATGACCGAGCCTATCACGACCGATCTACATCGCCGCCATGCCGACGCCCCGAGTGTGGGACGCTGGGACTGGGACATCCTGTCCGACCGTATCACCGCGGACGCGGGCTTCGCGGCCCTGTATGGCGTGCCCGCCGAGCAGGCTGCGCAGGGCGCGCCGATCGATACCTTCTTCGCCGGAATCCATCCCGACGATCTGCCGCGGGTCCGCGCCGCGATCACGGAAACGCTGGCGAGCGGGGGCGCCTATGATGCGGAATATCGTGTCATCGGGCGCGACGGACGGACCCGCTGGCTCGCCGCGCAGGGCCGGATCGATCGCGACGAGAACGGGCGCGCGGTGCATTTCCCCGGCATCAGCTTCGATATCGACGCCCGCAAGCGTGCCGAGCTGCGGCTGGCGGCATTGGTCGAGCTGGGCGACCGGCTGCGCCAGCCTGGCGACGCGGGCGATCTGGCGCTGGCCGCCGCCACCGTGCTGGGGCGTGCGCTGGACGTCAGCCGCGCGGGGTACGGCACGGTCGACCCGGTCGCGGAAACGATCGTGACCGAGCGCGCCTATTGCCGCGAGGGGATCGCCGCGCTGCCGCCGATCCTGCACTTTCGCGACTATGGCTCGTATATCGAGGATCTGAAGCACGGCGTAACGGTCGCGATCGCCGATGTGCGCGAGGACGACCGCACCCGCGATACCGCGGAGGGGCTGCGCCAGCTGTCCGCGATGTCGTTCATCAACATGCCGGTGACCGAACAGGGCGGCTTCGTCGCACTGCTGTACCTCAACCACGCCGAGCCGCGGCCATGGACGCAGGAGGAGCTGGCCTTCGTCCGCGAGGTGGCGGAGCGGACGCGCGATGCGGTGGAGCGGCGCCGCGCCGAGACCGGGCTGGCGGCGCTCAATGCGCGGCTGGAGCAGGAGGTGGAGGCGCGCACCGCCGAGCTGATGGTGGCCGAGGAGCATCTGCGCCAGGCGCAGAAGATGGAGGCGGTCGGCCAGCTGACGGGAGGGCTGGCGCATGATTTTAACAACCTGCTAACCGGCATATCGGGCGCGCTGGAGATGATCCAGGTCCGCGTGGCGCAGGGGCGGATCGGCGACCTCGACCGCTATGTCACCGCGGCGCAAGGCGCGACGCGGCGCGCGGCGGCGCTGACGCACCGGCTGCTTGCCTTTTCGCGCCGCCAGACACTCGATCCGCGCCCGACCGACGTCAACCGGCTGGTGCAGGGGATGGAGGATCTGATCCGCCGCACCGTCGGCCCCGCCATCGCGGTCGAGGTGGTGGGCGCCGCGGGGCTGTGGGATGCGCTGGTCGATGCCAACCAGCTGGAGAATGCGCTGCTCAACCTGTGCATCAACGCGCGCGATGCGATGCCGGACGGCGGGCGGATCACGATCGAGACCGCCAATCGCTGGCTTGACGAGCGCGCCGCGCGCGCACGCGATCTGGATGCAGGGCAATATCTGTCCTTGTGCGTGACCGATACCGGCACCGGGATGACGCCTGAGGTGCAGGCGCGTGCGTTCGACCCCTTCTACACCACCAAGCCGCTGGGTGAGGGGACGGGGCTGGGGCTGTCGATGATCTACGGCTTCGCGCGCCAGTCGGGTGGGCAGGTGCGGATCTACAGCGAGCCGGGGCAGGGCACGACGCTGTGCATCTACCTGCCGCGCTATTATGGCGATGCGCCGCCCGAAGAAGCGCCGGCGGTGTCGCTCGACCGCGCGCCGCTTTCGGAAGGGGCGCGGCTGGTGCTGGTGGTCGACGACGAGCCGACGATCCGGATGCTGGCGATCGAGGTGCTGTCGGAGCTGGGCTACACCACGCTGGAGGCGGGTGACGGCACCGCGGCGCTGCGGCTGCTGGCGACGGGGGTGCGCCCCGACCTGCTGGTGACCGACGTCGGACTGCCGGGGCAGATGAACGGGCGGCAGGTGGCGGACGCGGCGCTGGCGCTGATCCCCGACCTGCGCGTGCTGTTCATCACCGGCTATGCCGAGAATGCGGTGATCGGGAACGGGCAGCTGGCGCCCAACATGGCGCTGCTGACGAAGCCGTTCGCGATGGAGGCGCTCGCGGCGAAGGTTCGCGGGGTGCTGGCGGGGTAGGGCGCAGTGAAGCCCCTCCCCCTTGGGGAAGGGGTTGGGGTGGGGGATGAGGCTCGGGCGCGCTCCCCAACCACCCCACCCCAACCCCTCCCCTGAAGGGGAGGGGCTAACTAGGTCACTTCTCGCGCAACGCCTCGCTGCGCGCCTTCAGCACCGGCTTCAGCAAATAGCTCAGAACCGTCTTGCGCCCGGTCACGATCTCCACGTCGCACAGCATCCCCGGCGTGATCGGCAGGCGGCGGTCGCCCATCGTCAGGTACGAGCGATGCGTCTCGACCATGACCGAGAAATACGGCTCGCGCTTGACCTCGTCGTAGATGCTGTCGGGCGATACCTGCACCACGCGCGCGTCTAGCCCGCCGTAGATCGAGAAGTCGTAGGCGGTGACCTTCACCGTCGCGGCGTCGCCCACCTTGATGAAGGCGATGTCCTTGGGCGTGACGCGCGTCTCGACCAGCAGGCGGTCGCCGAGCGGCACGACCTCCATGATCTTCTGCCCCGGGTTCAGGAACGCGCCGATCGTCGTCACCTGCACGTCGTTGACGACGCCGGCGAGCGGCGAGCGGATCTCCGACCGGGCGAGCTTGCCGGTCGCGCCGCGCAGCGATTGGTCGCTGACCGCGATCTTGGCGTTCAGCTGGCTCTGCTCGTTGAGCGCTTCCTGCCGGAATTGCAGGTTCGCCTCGGACGCCTGCGCCTGCGCCTCGCGCACCGCGGCCATCGAGCGCGAGACGGTCTGCTGCGCCGCCGCCAGCCGCCCGCGCTGGTCGTTGACGTCGCGCTGCGCCGCGAGCAGTTCAGTCTGCGGCACGATCGACTTGGTGGCGAGCGGGGCGAGCATGTCGACGTTCTTCTGCGCCAGCCCCACGCTGCTGCGGAGCGAATTGACGGTGGCCTGCGCCTCCGCCAGCTCGCGGCGGCGCTGCTCGATCGCGGAGCCGAGCCCGGAGAGCTTGCTGCGCAGCGTCGCGGCGCGCAGGTCGGCCAGCTGTGCCTCGCTGTTGCACAGCGCCTGCGGCGTGCCGGGCGGACAATCGGCGCTGCGGCCCGACACCTCGCCCGCCAGCCGCTCGGAGCGCGCGGCGAGCGACTGGCGCTCGGCCTCGATCTGCCCGCGCGCGGCGGCGGATTCGGTGTCGTCCATGCGGACCAGCAGCTGGCCCTTCTTCACCTGCTGCCCCGAGCGAACCAGGATCTGACGCACGCTCGATGCCTCCGACGCCTGCACCACCTGCACCTTGCTCGACGGGATCACGCGGCCCTCGCCACGTGTCACTTCGTCGATGGGGGCGAGCGCAGCCCACAGCAGCAGCAGGAAGAAGCCGACGCCGGTGACGAGGATGATGCGGCGCGTGCCGTCCAGCGCCTCCCAGCGGTCACGTACGCTCACTTCGGCGCTCCCATCGCGGCGAGTTGCGCCAGCACGGCGTCGCGCGCACCGTCGGCGACGATGCGACCCTGGTCGATCACGATCAGCCGCTCCACCAGCGCCAGCAGCGCGTGGCGGTGGGTGGAGACGATCACGGTCTGGCCGGGCTGAATCGCGTCGCGCATGCGCTGGACGAACAGCGCCTCGCTCGCGGTGTCCATCGCGCCGGTCGGCTCGTCGAGAAACAGAAGCTTCGACGGCGCGGCGAAGGCGCGTGCGAGGACGAGGAAGCTGCGCTGCCCGCCCGACAGCCGCGCACCGCGCTCGCCCACCAGCAGGTCGAACCCGGCGGCGTCGCGCGCCAGGAAGCTGTCCGCGCCGGCCTTGCGCGTCGCCTCGATCAGCTGCGCGTCGTCGGCGCCGTTCGCGGCGAGCGTCAGGTTGTCGCGCACCGTCCCGCTGAACAGCTCGGCATCCTGCCCGACATAGCGGAACGTCTCGCGAATCGCGTGCGGCTGGTACTGGCGGCTGTCGATGTCGTCGATCAGATAGCTTCCCTCGCCCGGCGCGTGCAGCCCGCACAGCAGCTTGCCGAGCGTCGACTTGCCCGAGGCGACGCGGCCGATGATCGCGATCCGCTCGCCCGGACGGATCGTCAGCGACACGTCGCTGAGCGAGGCGCGGCTGCTGCCCGGATAGGCGAACCCGACATGATCGAGAACCAGCGCACCCGCCGCGATCGTTGGCGCGATCGTGCGCGCGCCCTCGCTGCGCTCGTCGGGCTGCTCCATCATCCGCTGGAGCGTGGCCATCGTCAGCAACGCCTGGCGCGCGCGCGTCATCAGAAAGGCGAACTGGCCGATCGGCGCCAGCGCGCGGCCTGCGATCATCGCGATGCCGATGATCCCGCCCATCGAGATCGTGCCCGCGGAGAAGAGGTAGAAGCCGCCGACCACCAGCCCGATCGTGATCGCCTGCTGGCAGAAGGTGGCGAGGTTGACGCTGATCGCGGTCAGGCGGCGGAAGCGTTCCTGCGTCATCGCGCTCGACTGCGCGTGGCGGCGCCAGCGACCGAGCATCCGCCCCTCGCCATGGACCGCCTTCAGCGTCTCCAGCGCGCCGATCGATTCGACCAGCGCCGAGTGTTGCAGCCCCGAATCCGCCTGCGCATCCAGCGCCACGCGTGCCATCGCGCGCTGAAGCAGCCAGCCCGCGATCAGCATCGCGACGATGCCGACGACCGGGATCAGGACGAGCCACCCCGCCAGCACCGCGATCATGATGAGGAACAGCAGCAGGAAGCTGATGTCGACGGTCAGCACCACGGTGGTGGAGGCGAAGAAGTCGCGCACCTGCTCGTAATCCGACACGCGCTTGGCGAGCGCGCCGGTGCTGCCCTGACGCTGCGATAGCGGCAGGTTGAGCAGTTTCTCGAACAGCTTCTGCGACAGCCGCGCATCAAGCCGGCGGCCGACCTCGTCGATCAGCCGCGCGCGCGCGAGCCGCAGCGTCAGCTCCAGCCCCAGTGCCAGCACCGCACCGATCGCGAGCACCCACAGGCTGGCCGCGGCGCGATTGGGAATGACGCGGTCGTAGACGTTCATCGTGAACAGCGGGACCGCGAAGCCCAGCAGGTTGATGACCGCGGCGGCGAGCATGACGTACCAGAGCGCGCCGCGCATCTTCCACGCCTCGCTCCAGAACCAGTGGCGGCGCACCGCGCGGTCCCACGGCCGCTCGGCATCGCGCTCCGCAGTGGGATCGGGGTCGATGCGCACCGCCGCGCCGGTAAGGAACGGGGCGAGCGCGGCGCGGGGGGTCCAGAACGCCTCGTCGCGACCGGGGACGAAGACCAGCGCGTCCGTCTGCGTGAGTTCCAGCAGCAGGATCGCACGGTCGCCGTGGGTAGCGAGCAGCGCGGGCGCGGCGTCGATCGGCCAGCGCGCGAAGGCGCGCGTGACCGGATGCGCGTTCATCCCCAATTGCTCGGCGACCGCCTCCACCTGGTGGAAGGGGAGGCGGCTGTCGTCGTCGAGCGCGATCCCGGTCAGGATGCGCGCAGGCGCGGCGGGGCGATCGTGCAGCACCGCCAGGCGGACCATGCACGCCAGCACCGGATCGCGCTCGCGCGTCCAGTCGCCATACCAGTCGGCGATGCTCATCGGACGGGGTTACTTGCTGGGATAGCGGCGGTCCATCAATTCGGCCGGCGGGATCATCGGCACGTCGTAGCGCTTACGCGCGTCGCCGATCGCCGCCTTCTGCGGGTTGACGCCCACCGCCTCGATCAGCTGGTTGGTGGCGGCCAGCACGCGATATTGCGCGAACAGCTGCGCCAGCCGCGCGGTTTCCGCCTGCACGACGACGTTGTACCGCGTGTTCTGCGCATCCAGCAGGTCGAGCAGCGAGCGCCGCCCGACGTTGAACTGCTCGCGATACGACAGGATCAGGTCGCCCGAGACGCCGGCCTGCGTATCCAGCTCGCCGACCAGCTTCGTCTGCTGCTGGAGCCGGTTCCACGACGTGCGCACGTCGTTCTCGGCCTCGCGCTCCATCTGGTGGAGGCGGTAGCGGGCTTCGCTGGCGCGGCGGACGTTCTCCTGCACCGCGGCCTGGTTCACGCCGCCGGTGTAGAGGTCCCAGCGCAGCACGACGCGCGCCTGAAGATCGCTGGTATAGCCGCGGAAGCCGTCGACATCCTCGCCGTAGCGCGCGCGGCCCTCCAGGTTGACGCGCGGCCCGAGGGCCGCCTTCGCCACGCCCAGCACGCCGTAAGCGGCGTCGACGTCCGCCACCGCCTCGCGCACGCGGGGGTTGTCGGTGCGCGCCAGCGCGATCGCCTCCGACAGCGACGGCGGCATCTTCGCGGTGAGTTCGGGCGGCAGCGTGGCGTTGTCGAGCGTCAGGCCGGTCAGCGTGCGGAAGCTGATCGCGGCATTCTCCAGCTCCTCCTGCGCCTCGGTGCGGCG
Source organism: uncultured Sphingomonas sp. (assembly GCA_913774925.1). Classification (GTDB taxonomy): domain Bacteria; phylum Pseudomonadota; class Alphaproteobacteria; order Sphingomonadales; family Sphingomonadaceae; genus Sphingomonas. The sequence goes on from CAJYKB010000049.1 coordinate 49,371, forward strand.
CGCCATCGCGGATTGCAGCCGCTCCTGCGCCTGCTGCTGGTCGGCGATGCTGACCGAGCCGCCCTGCACGCCCTGACCCAGGTCGCCTGCCAGCTTCTGATGGAAGGAGACGTTGTCCGCGGCGGCGGCAAGGATGCGCTGCTGGAGCAGATAGTCGATGTAGCGGCGTGCGACCTCCAGCGCGATGAACTGCGAGCGTTCCTGCACGCGGCTGGCGGCGCCATCGGTGCGCGCGGCCTGCCGCTGCAATTCCGAGCGGCGGCGGCCTGAATCGAACAGCGTCTGGTCGGCGAACACGCTCGCCTCCCGCGTGGCCAGCGCGTCGCGATCGGCCTGGATCGCGCGGCGGGTCGGGCTGTCGACGCGGCGCACGCCGCCCGCGGCCTCGACCGAGATGCGCGGGCGCCACAGCCCCTGCGCCTGCTCGCGCTCGAACTCGATCGCTTCCTTGTTCTGGACCGCCTGGTTGATTTCCGGGTTGCTCTCCATCGCGGTGGCGATGGCGGTGCGCAGGTCGGTGGCACCCGCGGCGGAGGCGGCGAGGACGGCCGCGATCGCGCCGAGCGACGCGTGAATGATACGCATGAGGTGGCTCCTCCCTTTTTCTTATCGGTCGTTGCGGCTGATCGCGACGCGGCGGTTCGCCGGTTCGCGGACGCCGTCCGCGGTCGGCACCGCGAGGTCGCGCTCGCCCACGGCACGAACGGTCACCGCGGCGCGCGGCATCCCCTCCGCCACCAGCGCGGCGGCGACCGCTTCGGCACGTCGCTGCGACAGACGCTGGTTGAACCCGGCGCTGCCCGAGCGGTCGGCATGCCCGACCACCATCACCGCGCGCACGCCGCACGCCGCGGCGGAGGATGCGATCGATTCGATGATCGCACTGCTGTCGGGCAAGGGCGTCGCGACCGCCCAGTCGAAGTGAACTTCCGCCGGCAGTGCCACGGGGCAGGCCGCCGTCGCGACGGGTGGCGGCGGGGGCGGCAGCGGCTGCGCCATCGCGGGGGGCGGGGGAGGCGGCGGCAGGGCATCGGCCACCGGCGACGCGACCGCGGCGTTGCTCATCAGTCCCGACAGGTCGCGGCAACGCGCGATCGTCTCGTCGTCGATCGTGCGCGTCTTGAGATAGCCGATCGCGATGCCGCACGCGACCTTCGCCTCCGACGCCCAGATGTAGCGGCTGTCATCGGCGGCGACCACGTCGCGGCGCAGCGTCATCGCCAGTGCGGCGTCGTAATTGCGCGTCATTTCCGCGCGCAACTCCCCGACCGACGCGCCCTGCGCGAGCGCCGGTGTCGCGGTCGCCGCCGCCAGCGCCGCAATGGCGACGCCCCAACCCCTTTTCATGCCCTTACTCCCCGTTGCCGCGACCCGCGCCCCGCTATGCTGCGGTTTGGCGCGCGGATCGCCGCGCTGTATTCGAACGTCCCATCAGGCTGAGTGAGCGACCACCATCACCCCGTCGTGCGCCGTCACGGCGGCGGCAGCCTGCGCATGGGCGGCCGCCATCGCATTCCAGGCCGCCGACATCGCCTCCGTGACGCCGGTATCGTTGGCGGCGACATAAGCCGGAGCGGATGCGGCGTGGACGTTATGGTCTGAGACCCCCTGATCCTGGGGTAACGCGGACAGCAGGGTATCGATCCCTGTCGCATGCGCGGGGGCGCCACCGTGCAGGACATCCGCCAGCACCTGCGCTGCTTGTGCCGGGTTCGCCGTGGCGGACGCCTCCGCGACCTGGGGGGCGGGGGCCAGCGCAGCGGGGATCGCGATCCCCACCGCCAGCACCGCGACCGGTGCGGCGGCGACGGGGGTCGTGTCGGCATGCGCGGCGGTGTCGTGCGCGGGCTCCGGCGGAGCGGCGGCGAGGCTGCCGGCGACACCGGCGTGATCGGTCGCGGTCACCGGCTCGGCCGTGGCCGTCGTATGCGTTGCGGCGGTCGACGCCGGTTGCGTGGTGGCCGAGTCCGCGGCGGCGACCTGATGCACCGGTTCGATCGTCGCGGTCGCATGAGTCGCGGCGGCGGGCTGGATAGTCGCGTCAGTGCTGGCGTGCGTGTCCCCGGTGGTCGGGGCCAGCGAGCGGGCATAGGCCGGCTCGCTCGCCACCACGGCGGCGGTCAGCAACGCGGCGGTCAGCGTCGTCGTGCCGGTCGTCGTCTCGGTCGCGCGCGACAGGTGCAGCGCAGCGCTGTCCTCCACCGCCATCACCGGCCAGGCGGAGGCGGAGAAGCGCGCGGCGGCGCTCGCCGGCTGGATCGTGATCGTCAGCTGGGTCGAGGCGCGGTCGCCGTCGCCGTCGGTCACGGTGTAAGTGAAGCGGTCGATCAGCGTGTTCGACCCCGACAGCCGCTGCACCGCCGCCAGGTCGTTGTTCAGGACGTAGGTATAGGAGCCGTCCGCCGCCAGCGTCAGCGTGCCGTAGGTGCCGGTCAGCGGGGTGCCGACGCCGCCGGTGCCGGCCTGATAGCCCAGCCCCACCCCGGTCACCTGCCCGCCGTCCGCGCCCAGCCGGTCGGCGACGCCGTCGGTGGTGTTCGCATCGGTGCCGCCCACGCCCGTCAGGACGTTGCCGTCCGCGAACGAGCGCGACTGGGGAGTGCTGCCGGTCGTCTGGAACTCCACCCCGCGCAGCACGAATTCGGAGAAGGGCGTGTTCAGGTTGGCGGGCGTCGCGCCGTTCTGCGGCGGGGCCGGCGGCGACAGGTCGGGGGTCAGCGTGACCGAGCGGATCGCCTGGCCGCCGAAATCGGCGGAGGTGAGCGTGACCTGCGCCAGTCCCGGTTCGGTCGTCGCGGTCGCGGTGACGACCCGGGTCGCGGTCGACCCATCCGCCAGCGTCACCGTCACGTCGACCTTCTCGGCATCGGGCGCGCGGTTGAACTGCTGCTCCAGATAGAGCTGGCCGAGCGAGATGCGCACCGTCGACTGCGCCTGCGCGAACGACAGCACCAGCCCTTCCGGACGGTCGTTGAAGGCGTCGACCTCGTTGGTCCAGGCCTGGCCCGGCTGGCCGTCGCTGGGGGAGAAGACGCTGGCGCCGCGGAAATAGCCGAGCGCGCCGTTGATCGACGACAGCGTGACGCCGCCGCCGCCGAACCCGGCCTGCGTGCTGCCCGCGGGGACGCCGTTCCACAGGCTGGCGTCGGTGAAGTCGACCACGGTCGTCGCGGTCTGCTGCGACGCGGGGGTGCCCACGGTAACGCGATCGACATCGGCGGACAGGACCGGCGCGTCGTCGACGATCGTCGCGACCAGCGACCCCTGCGTGCTCGATCCGTTGCGGTCGGTGGCGACGACGTTGAACGTCTCCGTCACGCGGTCGCCCGCGGTGCCGCTGGAGTCGACCGCGCCGTTCAGCGTGTATTGATAGGTCACGCGCCCCGTCGCGGCGTCGAACCCGGTGACCGCCAGCGTATTGCCCAGCGGGGTCGTGATGGTGGCGGCGGTAAAGACGCCACCGGTCATCACGCTCTGCCCGGCGATGCTGAGATTGCCGTAGCCGTCCGGCGCCACGATCGTGAAATCGCCCTGCGGCGAGAGCGCGGCGGCGTTGGGCGCGGTGCCGTTCGCCAGGTTCGCCTCCGCCACGATGACGTCGCCGCCGGTGATCGCGGGCGTCAGCCCGGTCAGCGCGATCGGATCGTCGGTGCCGTCGATCGTGATCGTCAGTGTCGTGGTGGCGGTACTGCCGTCGCCGTCGGTCAGCGTGTAGGTGAAGGTGTCGGTGCGCGTCTCGCCCGGGACCAGCGCGCGCAGTTCCGCGTTGGTGGCCGAGGGTACGTAGCGATAGCTGCCGTCCGCCGACAGCGTCAGCGTGCCGTAGGTGCCCGTCACGGCAGTGCCCAGGTTGCCGCTGGCGCTGGTGGCGACCCCGGCGACCACACCGGTGACGGTGGCACCGTCCGCACCCTGCGTATCGGCGACGCCATCGGTGGTGTTCGCGTCGGTGCCGCCGACCCCGGTCAGGACGTTGCCGTCCGCGAAGGGCGCGGTCGGCGGCGTGGAGGAGGCGACGTCGTAGCTGATGCCGCGCAGCACGAAGTCGGAATAGGGATGCGTGGCATTCGCATCCGGGGTGACCCCGGCGGGCACGGTGGGAAGCGTCAGGTCGGGGGTCAGCACGACCGAGGCGATCGCGCGCCCGCCGAAGTCGGACGCGTCGAGCGTGACGTTCAGTATGCCCGGCTCCGACGTCGCGATGGCGGCCACCGCGCGCGTCTGCGTCGTGCCGTCCGCCAGCGTGACCAGAACCGTCACCCGCTCCGCCTCGGGCGTCTGGCTGTAGAGCCGCTCCTGGTACATCTGCCCCAGCGCCAGCCGCACGCTGGACTGCGCGGAGGCGAAGGTGATGCGCAGCCCCTCGGGCTGGTCGTTATAAGCGTCGACCTCGCTGGTCCACGCCTGTCCCGCACGCCCGTCGCTGGACGAGAAGACGCTGGCGCCCTTGAAGAAGCCGAGCGCGCCGTTGATCGACGACAGCGTCGCGCCATCGAGCGCGACCGAGGTGCTGCCCGCGGGCACGCCGGACCAGAAGGCGGCATTGGTGAAATCGACCCCGATCGTCGCGGAGGACGATGCCGGTCCGGTAGGCGCCCCGACGCTGTCGACGTCCGCGCGCGCGATCGGCGCATCGTCGATGATCGTCACCGTCAGCGTGCCGGTCGCACGGTCGCCGTCGCGATCGGTGACGGTCAGGTTCAGCACCTCGCGCACGTTCTGGCCCGATGTATTGTCGCTGAGCGTGTAGCTGTAGTCGAAGCCGTCGGTTCGCACCGCGGTGATCGTCACCACGCCGAACTGGGTGGCGATCGTCTGACCCGCCGCGGTGATCGCGGTGCCGTCCACCGCGACGACCGCGGGGGCGTCGCCGGGATCGTATTGCACAGACCCGGTCGTCGTTTCCAGGTTGGACGTGGGGTTCGTCCCCGCCGGCTCGCTGCCGCGCGCGGGCAGCCCCGCCTCGGAGACGGTCGCCACCGCATCGATCGCGCCGCCCGGCGTCTGCGGCGTGGTGATCGTGATATCGGGGAACAAGTTCTCCGCGCCGGTGCGCGGACGGACGTCCAGATCCTCGAAGGTGGGGACGGTGAAGGCGAGCGCGGTCGGCGGCAGCAGGTCGCCGATCGCGAAGGCGTCGCCGAGCGTCCCCACGGGCACCGCGAAATTGCCGCCCGAGCTTGACGGCGGCCCGGCGGCGGTCTGCGGCTCGTGCCCGATCAGCAGCGCGACCAGCGTGGTGGGGGGCACCTCGACCGTGCCGACGACCAGTTCGGGGACGAACACCGCGCCGTCGACGATGACCAGCTTCGTCCCGTCGGGCAGCGCGACGACGAGGTCGCGTCCGTCCGCGACGATCGTGCCCAGGTCTGTTCCGGCGGGAAGCTGCACGACCCCGTCGACCGGCACCGCGATCCGCATGATGCCGCCGCCCTGGCCCTGCATCACCTGCACATCGCTCGCGCCTTGCGGCGCCGGCGCACCGCCGCGGCCCAAGTCGTTCTGAACCAGCGGCGCCGACGACTCGGCAACTCGAACGCTGACCATGGATGACGCTCCCGTACTCTCGCTCGCATTAAAGCGCGCGAGAGGCCGAAAAGGTCAACGCGGTTACCGGCTAATTTACGACTTTGCGGGTATTAACCACGAATATGCGGTCATAATGACACACCTGCGTCGGAGTTCCCCGCGCGCGCCATCCGCGCGCCGGGATGTTCGCCGGCATAGCCGTGGATCCACGCGCGATCCGCGGAAAAGGACAGGATCGGCCGGTAATCGGCGCGACGGGTCGCGTCCTGGATGCGGTTGCTGTTGCTGTCGAGCATCAGCATCGTACCCTGGTGGCGCACGACGAGCACGGCATGCCCCTGCCGCCGGACGAGATCCTGTGCGACGACGAAGAAGAGGCTGGTCGCCGGATGACCCAGCGCACGCAGCAGCTGCATCTTGGCGATCGCATAATCCTCGCAATCGCCGCGGCCGGTGCGCAGCGTCTGCGCGGCATTGGCCCAGGTGTCGTGGCCCTCGCGATCCGACTGGAAGGTGACGTGCGCGTTGACCCAGCCGTTGACCGCATCGACCTGCGCACGCCGGTCGAGATGGCGGATCGATGCGACGAAGCGGCGCGCGGTCGCATCCAGTGCCTGTGCCGCACCCGTCGCCACCCGCTGCCACCGCGCGTCGAGCGGAGTGCGGCCGACACGCAGCGAGGTGGAGCCGAACACGTCGGGGGCGTCGCGGTTAACGATCGCGAAAGGAACCGATGCTAGGCCGTAACGATCGGAAGCGATGGTGCGGGGCGCCGCCGTCACGGCCGCGCTGCGGACGGGGGCGGGGGCGCCACCCTGCCGCGACACGATCGCCTCCAGCGCGGACATCGCGCGTCCGGCTCCCTCGATCGGAAGATCGTCGGCGCGGGCCTCGCCCGCCACGGACAGTGCCGCCGCCGTCATCAGGACGGCGACTCGCGAAAGGGACAGGCGGCTCGCGTTCTTCATATCCGGCAAGATGCCGGGGACAGCGGAAGAACTTACGAACGGATGCGGTTAACCCGCTGTCCACCATAAGCTATTTGCGGGGTCGCTGTGGCGGGTTCGGGCCGCCCATCCCGTCATCCCGGACTCATTCCGGAATCCACCGGGCCGCTGACGGGCGGCCTCTGCGATGGGTGCACGGTGGATGCCGGAACAGGTCCGGCATGACGGAACGGGAGGCGCTCGGTCGACCTGTGACCCGTCCAGCCCGGATGACGTTCGCGCTGGGAGACGGCGGCGATGTCGATGTGGCCCTAGAAATGCAGCGCCTTGCCGTACGCGCCCAGCACGCTTTCGTGCATCATCTCGCTCAGCGTCGGGTGCGCGAAGACGGTTTCCATCAGCTCGGCTTCCGTCGTCTCCAGCTGGCGTGCGACGACATAGCCCTGGATCAGTTCGGTCACTTCCGCGCCGACCATGTGCGCCCCCAGCAACTCGCCGGTCTTCGCATCGAACACCGTCTTGATGAAGCCGTCCGCCTCGCCCAGCGCAATCGCCTTGCCGTTGCCGATGAAGGGGAACTTGCCGACCTTGACGGTGCGGCCCTGCTCCTTCGCCTTCGCCTCGGTCAGCCCGACCGACGCGACCTGCGGGCGGGAATAGGTGCAGCCCGGGATGTTCCACGTCTCGAACGCGTGCGGATTCTCGCCCGCGATCTTCTCGACGCACACCACGCCCTCGTGGCTTGCCTTGTGCGCCAGCCAGGGCGCGCCGGTGACGTCGCCGATCGCGTAGATGCCCTCCACGTTGGTCCGCCCGAAACCATCGACCTTGATATGGCCGCGCTCGGTCGCGACGCCCAGCTTCTCCAGCCCGATCTCTTCGGTATTGGGGACGATGCCGATCGCGACGATGACGTGGCTGTATTCTTCGGTGACGGACTTGCCGTCCTTCCCCTTGATCGTCGCCTTCACGCCCTGCGCGCCGCTATCGATCTTCTCGACGCCCGCGCCGGTGACGATCCTGATCCCGTCCTTCGTCAGCCGCTTCTCCATGAAGGCGCTGACTTCCTCGTCCTCGACCGGCAGGATGCGCGGCAGCATCTCGACGATCGTCACCTCCGCGCCCATGTCGTTGTAGAAGCTGGCGAACTCCACGCCGATCGCGCCCGAGCCGATGACCAGCAGCTTGGTCGGCATCACCTCCGGCACCATCGCGTGGCGATAGGTCCAGATGCGCTTCCCATCGGCCTTGGCAAAGGGCAGGTCGCGCGCGCGCGCGCCGGTCGCGATCAGGATGTGCTTCGCCTCCAGATCGACGGTGCCGTTGCCCTGCCTGACCGACAGCTTCCCCTTGCCGGTCAGCGCGCCGACGCCCTCGACCACGGTCACCTTGTTCTTCTTCATCAGCGACTTGACGCCGGCGTTCAGCTGCCCCGACACCTTGCGGCTGCGATCGACGATCTTGGAGAGGTCGAAGCCGATCTTCTCCGCCTTCAGCCCGTAGTCGGCGGCATGGGTCATGTAATGGTAGATTTCCGACGTGCGCAGCAGCGCCTTGGTCGGGATGCAGCCCCAGTTGAGGCAGATGCCGCCCAGCCGCTCGCGCTCCACGATCGCGACCTTCAGGCCCAGCTGGCTGGCGCGGATCGCGGCCACGTAACCGCCCGGGCCGGAGCCGAGCACGATGAGGTCGTAGGTGTCAGCCATGATGAATGTCCTTCGTGCCAGCGGGGGAGGCGGCGTGCACGCGCATCACCTCCCGCCCGCTCAGGATCGCGACCGCGGCCAGGGTCAGGCCGCCGATCGCCCAGATCGTCTCATACCCCTGCGGATAGCTCCACGCCGCGCCGTGGAAGGCGAGCGCGGTGAAGCCGAGGCCGAGCAGACCCCACGCCACTTCGCGCCACGCCTCCGGCAGCTGCATCTGCGCCATCGCCGCGCCCCCGCCGTCAGGCGAGCATCGACAGCGGGTTCTCGACCAGCGTCTTGAACGCCTGCATCAGCTCCGCCCCGTCCGCACCGTCGATTGCGCGGTGGTCGAAGCTGCCGGTGGCGCTCATGATGCTGGCGACGCCCAGCTGGCCGTCCTCCATCACCCACGGGCGCTTCTCACCCGCGCCGATCGCCAGGATCATGCCCTGCGGCGGGTTGATGACCGCCTCGAACTGCTTGATCCCGTACATGCCCATGTTGCTGATGGACGCGGTGCCGCCCGAGAATTCCTCCGGCTTCAGCTTCTTGTCGCGGGCGCGCGCCGCCAGATCCTTCATTCGGGTCGAGATGCTCGACAGCGACGCGGTATCCGCCTCGGTGATGACCGGGGTGATGAGCCCCTCCGGCGTCGACACCGCGACCGAGATATCGGCACGCTGGAAGCTGACCAGCTGGTCGGGCGTGAACATCACGTTGCACTTGGGCACCTGGATCAGCGCGACCGCCAGCGCCTTGATCATCAGGTCGTTGACCGACAGCTTGACCCCGCGCGCCTCCAGCCCGGCGTTCAGCTCGGTGCGCAGCTTCAGCAGCTTGTCGAGGCGCACGTCCACGGTGAGGTAGATGTGCGGCACCTGCTGCTTCGATTCGGTCAGGCGGCGCGCGATCGTCTTGCGCATGTTGCTGAGCTTGGTCAGCTCGTGCGGAATGTCCGGGATCGCGGCGGGCTTCGTCGCGGCCGGCGCAGGAGCGGCGGCGGGGGCATCGCTCGTCCGGGCTGCAGACGCGGCGGTGCCGGGCTGCGCCTTCTCCAGGTCGGCCTTCACGATACGGCCGTTGGGGCCGGAGCCCTGCACGCCCGACAGATCGACGCCCCTGTCGGCGGCGATGCGGCGGGCGAGCGGACTCGCCTTGACGCGGTCACCCCCCTGCGGGGCGGGCTTCTCTTCCCCCGCGACCTGCGCGTCGGCGGGCTTGCCGTGATCCTCGACGTCTTCCTTCGCCGGAGCCTTCGCCTCGGTGCCGGTCTTGTTCGGATCCGCGGGCGAGGGCTTGGCCTCGCTCTCCCTGGCGGCAGGCTGCGGCGTGCTCTCGCCCGCTTCCTCGTCCTCGCCCTGGAGCAGTGCGATCACCTCGCCCACCTTCACGCCGTCGCTGCCTTCGGCCACGACGATCTTCGCGATGACGCCCTCGTCGACCGCCTCGAACTCCATCGTCGCCTTGTCGGTTTCGATCTCGGCCATGATGTCGCCGGACTTGACGGTGTCGCCTTCCTTGACGAGCCATTTGGCGAGCGTGCCTTCCTCCATCGTCGGCGACAGGGCAGGCATCTTGATTTCGATGGGCATCGTGATCCTCGAAAGGCTCCTGGGGAAGTCGCGTCTCTTGCGGACGGACGCCGTAGGGTCAAGTGCGCGCGCCTTGGCGATGGCGTGCCAGAGGCGTACACAGGCGCGATGCGCATCTACCTGACCGTGATCGACGACACTCCCGAGGCGCTGAGCGCGCTGCGGTTCGCGGCGCGGCGCGCGGTGAAGACGGGGGGCGGGGTGGAAATCCTGGCACTGCTGCCGCCGCAGGAATTCATCCCCTTCGGCGGGGTGCAGGCGACGATCGAGCAGGAACAGCGCCAGCATGCCGAGGGGCTGGTGGCGCGCGCGGCGGGCACGATCCTGGAGGAATCGGGGGTGCGTCCGTCGCTGACCGTGCGCGAAGGCGAAGGGCCGAAGGTGATCCGCGAGATGATCGCGGCCAATCCCAGCATCGCCGCCCTGGTGCTGGGCGCGGCGGCGAGCGGGGCGCCGGGCGTCCTGGTGAGCCACTTCGCGGCGGAGGCGGGGTCGCTGCCGGTGCCGCTGATGATCGGGCCCGGCGGGCTGGACGCCGAGGCGATCGACCGGCTGAGTTGAGCCCTGGCCGTCATCCCCGCCTGCGCGGGGATGACCGGATGGCAAATAGTTGAGCGCCCGCCGTTTCTCCGCCATCACCGGGCGATGATGCTCCGCACCTTGCTCGCCGCCTCCGCGCTCCTCGCCACGCCCGCCTTCGCACGCGACACGCCGTCGCAGCCGCGGCTGCGCGCCAATGTTGAGAAGCTGGTGTCGTTCGGCACCCGCCATTCGCTCTCCTCCGCGACCGATCCGAAGCGGGGGATCGGCGCCGCGCGCGACTGGGTGGCGGGCGAGTTCGCGCGGCTGTCGCGGACGTGCGGCGGGTGCATCGTGGTCGAGCGGCCGCAGCGGCGCTTCGTCAACGCGCGCGCGCCGCAGGGCGTGGTGATCGAGGACGTGCTGGGCGTGCAGAAGGGGACCGACCCCAACCGCTACATCATCGTCGGTGCGCATATCGACAGCCGCGTCACCGACGTGATGAACGCGACCGCCGACGCGCCGGGCGCGAACGACGACGCCAGCGGCGTGTCGCTGGTGCTGGAGGCGGCGCGCATCCTGTCGCGTGAGACGTTCGCCGCGAACATCGTCTATGTCGCCTTTTCCGGCGAGGAGCAGGGACTGCTGGGCGCGACGCTGCTTGCCGACACCGCGAAGGCGCGCGGGTGGCAGGTCGATGCGATGCTCAACAACGACATCGTCGGCAATTCGGTCGGGCAGGGCGGGGTGACGAAGGACGGTTACGTCCGCGTCTTCTCCGAAGGCATTCGTGCGGGCGAATCGCTGGTACAGGCGATGGACCGGCGCGCGATCGGCGGCGAGGACGACGGCCCGAGTCGCGCGCTGGCGAAGGCGGTGGACAAGGTGGCGACGACGCTGCCGGGCGGGTTCGACGTGTTCGTCGACCGCCGCCCCGACCGCTTCGGGCGCGGCGGCGATCACGAGCCGTTCCTGGCGCTGGGCTTCCCCGCGGTCCGTTTCACCGTCGCGGCGGAGAATTGGGACCGCCAGCATCAGGATCTGCGTACCGAGGACGGGCGCGTCTATGGCGATACGATCGAGGGGATGGACTTCGCCTATCTGGCGAAGGTGACCGCGATCAACGTCGCGACGATCGCGCGGCTGGCGGCGGCGCCGGCCGCGCCGGCGAGCGCGGCGATCTCGGGCGCGCTGTCCTATGATACCAAGGTGACGTGGCCCGCGGTGCCGGGTGCTACGGGCTACCGCGTCTATTGGCGGCGCGCGGATGCGCAGGACTGGCAGCAGTCGCGCGACACGACCGCGACCATGCTGGACGTGCCGGCGGTCGCGGTCGACGACCACGTCTTCGGCGTCGCCGCGCTGGGGAGCGATGGCGCGGAGAGCCTCGTCACCTTCGCGGGCAAGGAGAAGAAGTAGCGCCGCGCGGCGTAGCGCCACCTCGGTTCCATGCCCCCGCAACGCTCCGGCCTTCGCCGGAGCACCGTCATCAGCAGCGGCACCCGCCCTTCGTGAATCGGCGCCCGCGGTAGCCGCCCTTATAGGCGACCGCTTCTTCCTCGATCACTTCTGTGCCCGCGCTGCTGCCCGACTGGACGGTGACGGTGGTGACCGTGGTGCCGGGATAATACCAGCCGCCCGCGACATAGCCGGCGCTGCCCTGCGTGGTGGAGGTCGTCACCACGGTGCCGTCCGCGCCATAGATGGTGGAGGGGGCGCCGTAGCCGTACGGCCGGGCGATCGGGGCGGGGGCGACCTGCGGCGCTGGGCCGTAATAGGTCGTGCCCGAATAGGTGGTGCCCGCATAATCGCCGCCGTAGCTGCCCTGCTGATAGGCGACCACCGGCGCACCACCGGCGCGATACGGCGGCGGCGGGGCGTAACCGGCGCCATAGGCCGGCGGCGGCGCATAGCCCGCGCTATAGGCCGGCGGGGGCGCGTAGCCCGCACCGTAAGCGGGCGGGGGCGCTACGGGCACGCGGCCGGCGCGGTCCGACCGGTCGATCGCCATCCCCGCGAGCGCACCCGCGCCTGCGCCCAGCAGCGTGCCGCCCAGCCGGTTGCCGCGCCCGGCGATCACATTGCCCGCGACACCGCCGACCACAGCGCCGATCGCGGCACCGCCCAGCCCGTTGTCGGCGTCGCGTGTCTCGTAGGGGAATTGCGGATAGGCCAGCTGCGGCGCGCCATCGGCATAAGCGGCGCCATAGCCGCGGTCGTCATAGGCGTATCCCGCGTCGTCGCGGTCCCACGCGACCCCGCCGACGCTGTCATAGACGCTGCCGCGCCCGTCGATCAGCACCGCGTCGTCGTAATAGCGCGACCAGGCATAGCCCTGCGGCGGCTGCGGCAGGCCGTAGGACGACCAGTCGTTGACGTACCACGTCGGCGCGATCCAGTAGCGCGGCAAGACCCAGCCACGGACCGGCCGGCGATAGGCCGCCCAGCCGCCCGGTGCGCGCATGCCGCCCCACCAGCGTCCGCCGATCCGCTCGCCCCAGCGCCCGCGCGGGCCGTTCCACGTCGCGCCATTGTTCCAGCGGCCGCCGTTCCAGCCGTGCGACACGGGCGCCTGCGCCTGTGCGGCGGTGACGGCGAAAGATCCGGCGAGGGCGACGGTGGCGATCAGCAGCGTGCGCATGGGCACGGAAACTCCCCTGTTCGTGGTGTGCGGGCGGCAACGCACGCTTCCTGACGGGAGTTTCCGTACCATCGTCACGGATACGCAACCAGCGTCCCGCCTGTCCCGAAACGGGAGAGGCGGGACGGATGCCGGCGGCCGGCTACAGGCGGGGGGCGAGCAGCGCCATCAGCGCCTCGCACCCGCGCGCATCCTCTTCGTCGAAGCGCGCGGGCGAGGGGCTGTCGAGGTCGAGCACGCCGATCAGCCGCTCGCCGTCGAGGATCGGCACGACCAGCTCCGAACGGCTCGCCGCGTCGCAGGCGATATGCCCGGGGAAGGCGTGGACGTCCTCCACCAGCTGCGTGCGCCGCTCGGCTGCGGCGGTGCCGCACACGCCCTTGCCCAGCGGAATGCGGATGCATGCCGCCTTGCCCTGGAACGGGCCGAGAACGAGTTCGCCGGCGACCATGCGGTAGAAGCCGGACCAGTTGAGATCGGGCAGATACTGCGCAATCAGCGCGGCGGCATTGGCCATGTTGGCGATCGCATCGGGTTCGCCCGCAGTCAGCGCGTCGAGCGCGGCGTGGAGGTCGCGGTAGAGTTCCTGCTTGGAGCCGGCGGCGATGTCGAAGGCGTACATGGGGTGTGAGTTAGGCGGGGAGGGCGGCGGTGCCAATACCGCGCCGTGCTCCTGCGCACGCAGGAGCCTAGAGCCGCGCAGAGTAACGTCTTATGGGATCGACAACCCCGGGCTCCTGCCTGCGCAGGAGCACGAGGGCCGCGTATCGGCGCAGCGGCTCAATCCAGCCGCACCTTGCCCCGACCCGCCTTCACCTGCGCGCGGCCCTTTTTCTCGTCCACCCGCTTCGCCTTCGCCGCGCGCGACGGCTTGGTCTTCACGCGGCGCGCCTCGCGCTTCTCCGCCTCGGCCAGCATCTCGGCGAGGCGGGCGCGGGCGTCCTGGCGGTTGGCGTCCTGCGTGCGGTAACGGCGCGCGGTCAGCACCAGCGTGCCCGATGCGGTCAGGCGGCTGCCCGCGATCACCTTCAACCGGCGATAGGTCTCCGGCGACAGCCCCAGCCGGAAGACGTCGACGCGCAGCTGGCAGGCGGTGGCGACCTTGTTGACGTTCTGCCCGCCGGGGCCGGTCGCGGCGAGGAAGCGTTCCTCCACCGCATCCTCGGGCACGTCAGCCATGAACGAACCCGGCCGCCGCGAACCGCTCGGGCCAGGGCGCCTCCGCGGCGACATCGGCCTTGCCGGGGCGCGGCACGGTCAGCGCGGCGGCGTGGAGCATCATCCCCGCCGGGTGTGCGGTGCCATAGACGGCATCGCCCGTCACCGCCGCGCCCAGCCCCTCCAGCGCGTGGACGCGGATCTGGTGCGTGCGGCCCGTCTCCGGGCGGAACTCGACCAGCGCGCGGCCGTCCTTCTCCGCCAGCAGCGTCCAGGCGGTGCGCGCCGACTTGCCGCGCGAATCGCCGGTCATCCGCCAGCCCTGCTCCACGCTCGAGATCTTGGCCAGCGGCAGGTCGATCAATCCCGCCGATTCGCGCGGCACCGAATCGAGAATCGCGATGTAGCGTTTCGTCACCAGTCCCTGTTCGAATGCCTGCTGGAAGCGCGCGTGCGCCTTCGGGTTGCGCGACAGGAGAAGGCAGCCGCTGGTGTCGCGGTCGAGCCGGTGGACCGCCATCGGCCAGCGCTTGAACCCCAGCCGCAGCGATTCGAGGTGGTTCTCCAGGCTGATCGCGCCGTCGCGCGGCCTGTCCACCGGCAGGCCCGCAGGCTTGTCGATCACCAACGCCTCGCCGTCGAGGAAGAGCACTCGGTCACCCAGCATGGCGACGGCCCTTGCCATCATGGCGCTCCGCTGGCCAGAGGGCGTCATGCTGCGCCGCCTGCTTGCCGTCCTCATCATGACCCTCGTCTCGCTCCCCGCGCAGGCACAATTGTGCGCCGACGGGCGGCAGCCGTCGGTGGCCGCGGACGGGCGCGTGCTGGGTCACCTGCCCTATGGCGACGTCGCGCCCGGCGAGCTGGTGGCGGTGCCGGCGGAATGGAATGCGGGGGGCGCGTGCCTGGTGCGCCGCGACATGCTGCCCGACCTGATGCGTCTGCTGGCCGCGGCGGCGGGGGATCCGGCGGTCGGCGCGCGGATTCTGACGCTGTCGTGCCACCGCTCGCTCGGCTATCAGCAGTCGGTGTTCTGTCGCGAGGCGCATTCGGCCGTCGACGACCGCGCGCAATCGGTCGCGCCGCCGGGACACAGCGAGCATGCCACCGGCCTCGCGCTCGATTTCGCGTTCCGCCCGCGCCTCAACGACTGCCCGGATGCGGAGGCATGCATCGCCGCGACACCCGCGTTTCGCTGGCTGGCGGCGAATGCGCCCCGGTTCGGGTTCGAAATGTCGTTCCCGGCCGGCAACCGGCAGCGGGTGAAGTGGGAGCCATGGCACTGGCGCTGGGTCGGCGCGAGCGGCGATGCGCCGGGGGCAGCGCGCGCGCGGGCGGTATTCGCACGCGCGCGCGCGGCGTTTCCGGCGAACCCGGCAGTGGCGCCGGACGCGGTGGTGATCCGCGAGGTGGCGCCGCCGCCGGTGTATATGGGCGCCATCCCCGCACCGGAGTGCCGGAAGGGGAAGTGCAAGGTGGCGAAGGCGAAACGGAAGTAACTCGTCACCCCGGGTTCGTCCCGGGGTCCACCGCGCCGCACCCTCGCCGATGTGACGGCTTGCGGTGAGGTGGATGCCGGAACAGGTCCGGCATGACGGCAAAGGCGCTTACCCCGCCAGCTTCGCCGCGGTCTGCGCGATGCGCTTGCCCTGATAGCGTGCGCCGTCGAGGTCGACCTGGCTCGGCTGCCGGCTGCCGTCGCCGTCCGCCAGCGTGCTGGCGCCATAGGGGGTGCCGCCGTGGACTTCCTTGACCCCCATCTGGCCCTGATAGCCATAGTCGAGCCCGACGATCGTCATCCCGTGGTGGAGCAGGTTGGTGATGATCGAGAACAGGGTCGTCTCCTGCCCGCCGTGCTGGCTGGCGGTCGAGGTGAACGCGCCGCCCACCTTGCCGACCAGCGCACCCTTCATCCACAATCCGCCGGTCGTATCCCAGAATGCCGCCATCTGGCTGGGCATGCGGCCATAGCGGGTCGGCGCGCCGACGATGATCGCGTCGTAGTTCGCCAGCGCGTCCGGCCCCTCGATCTCCGGGTGCGCGGTGTCGGTCTTGAAGCCGGCGGCCTGCACCACCGCGGCGGGCGCGGTTTCGGCGACGCGGCGGATGTCCACCTCCGCACCGCCCGCGCGCGCGCCTTCGGCGACGGCATCGGCCATCTTCTCGATATGGCCGTAGGAGGAATAATAGAGGACGAGAACCTTGGTCATGGGGATGGCTCCTTTGCTGCGGTGATTATTCGGCGTCGACCAGGACGAGCTCGGCGTCCTCGGTCGCGGTGATGGTCACGGTGCCCGCGGAAATGGCGGCGCCGTCGCGCGCGGCGAACGGCGCGCCGTCGATCAGGATCGCGCCGGTGGCGGGGACGAGATAGGCGTGTCGCCCGTCGCCGACCGTATGCGTCAGCGTCTCGCCCGCCTTCAGCGTCGCGGCCAGCACGCGCGCCTCGGCACGGATCGGCAGCGCGGCGCCCTCGCCGGTCAGGTCGGCGTCATAGCCGCTGGCGAGCGTCACGAACCGGCCCGAGCGATCGCCTTTGGGAAACGGCTTGGCACCCCAGCTCGGGCTGCCGCCGCGGCGCGTCGGCTCGATCCAGATCTGGAAGAGCGTCGTCGGTTCCGCCTCCAGATTGTATTCCGCGTGGCGCACGCCGCTGCCGGCGCTCATCACCTGGACGTCGCCCGCCTCGGTACGGCCCATGTTGCCCATCGAATCCTGGTGCGTGATCGCGCCGCTGCGGACGTAGGTGACGATCTCCATGTCGCTGTGCGGGTGCGGGGGGAAGCCGCTGTTCGGCGCGATGCGGTCGTCGTTCCACACCCGGATCGCGCCCCAGCTCATCCGGCGCGGGTCGTGATAGTTGGCGAACGAGAAATGGTGGCGTGCGTCGAGCCAGCCGTGATCGGCATGACCCAGCGTGTCGAAGGCGCGCCGCTCGACGCGCGCGATGGTGTCGGTGGTGGTCCCAATGCCCATGGCATCTATCTCCTGATGTCGGTCGGGAGATAGGTCGCGCCGGGGCGGACGAAAACGGAAACGATTGAAACGGATCGTTTCGGGCGATAGCATCGCGCGATGCGGTTACCCGATCTCGAAGCCTGGGCGATCTTCGCTGCCGTCGCGGAGCATCGCTCGTTCAGCGGCGCGGCGGATGCGATCGGGCTGAGCAAGGCGACGGTCTCCAAGGGCGTGTCGCGGCTGGAAGCGCATCTGGGGCTGTCGCTGTTCCATCGCACCTCGCGCCGGCTTGCCCTGACCGAAGCGGGGCGCCCGCTGGCCGACCATGCCGCGCGGATCGTCGCGGAGGCGCAGGCGGCGGAGGAGGCGGCGCGGCAGGGGGCGAGCGCGCCGGCGGGCCGCGTCCGGCTGGCGGCGCCGATGGCGTTCGGGATGCGCAGCGTCGCGCCGCTGGTGGCGGAGTTCCTGGTCGCGCATCCGGCGGTGGAGATCGAGCTGCATCTGTCCGACGCGCGCGTCGATATCGTCGCGGAGGGGTTCGACGTCGCGCTGCGCATCGCCGATCTGCCGGACAGCTCGCTGCGCGCGCGGCGCCTGTGCGGGATGGCGGCGCATCTGGTCGCCGCGCCTGCCTACCTGGCGCGTCAAGGCACCCCGACGCATCCCGCGCAGCTGGGCGAGCACCAGCTGTTGAGCTACACCAACATCACCGGCCCGTGGCGTTTCCGCGGGCGTGACGGGACCGAGCTGTCGGTCAAGGCGCAGGGGCCACTGGCGGCAAACAGCGGCGACGCGCTGGTGCCGGCGCTGGTCGCGGGGCTGGGAATCGCGCGGCTGCCGGCGTTCATCCTGGGCGATACGCTGGCGCAGGGGCAGGTGGTCGAGATACTGCCCGACTGGGCCCCCGCACCGGTCGGCCTCCACCTGCTGACCCCGCCCAGCGCGCTTCGGCCCGCGCGGGTCGAGCGGCTGATCGACTTCCTGAGCGAGCGGTTGCGCGACTGACGGTGCCGCGCCATGGTTTCCCGCAACGAACACAAGGGTTATCGGGGGATCACGGCATGAAGGCAGCAGGTTGGGCGCTCACCGCGCTGGCGATGGGAAGTGCGCCGGCGGCGGCGGAGACGGTGGTGGTCACCGCAGCGCGGATGCTGGACGTCGACAGCGGGCGGATGGTCGATCGCCCCTCGATCGTCGTCACCGACGGGAAAATCGTCTCCACCAACGGCGGCAACGCGCCCGCGGATGCGAAGCGCGTCGACCTGGGCGACGTGACGCTGGTCCCCGGGCTGATCGACATGCACGTCCACCTGACGAGCCTGGCCGAGATCGGCGGCTATCAGACGCTGAAATATACCGACAGTTTCTGGGGCGTGGTGGGCGTCGCGAATGCGGCGAAGACGCTGCGCGCAGGCTTCACCACGGTGCGCAACGTCGGCGCGGCCGACTTTCAGGACGTGGGCCTCAAGGAAGCGATCGACGGCGGCTGGGTGATCGGCCCGCGGATCGTGCCCGCGGGCTATGCGATCGGCGCGACCGGCGGGCATTGCGACGACAATGCGCTGCCCCCGTCCTATGACAAGACGCTGCCCAGCGTCGTCAACTCGCCCGAGGAAGCGCGCGCCAAGGTGCGCTGGCTCCACAAATACGGCGCGCAGGTCATCAAGATCTGCGCCACCGGCGGCGTGTTCTCGCTGGGCGATTCGGTCGGCGGGCAGCAGCTGAGCGTCGAGGAGATGAAGGCGATCGCGGACGAGGCGCACATGCTCCACCTCAAGGTCGCGGCGCACGCGCACGGCGACGAGGGGATCAAGGCGGCGATCGTGGCGGGGATCGACACGATCGAGCATGTCAGCCTCGCCTCCGACGAAGCGATGAAGCTGGCGATCCAGCACAAGACCTGGTTCGACATGGACATCTACAACGACGACTACATCCTGGCGACCGGGACCGCGAACGGGACCGAGCAGGAGAGCCTCGACAAGGAAAAGGCGATCGGCCTGAAACAGCGCCAGACCTTCCAGCGCGCGGTGCGGATGGGCGTACCGATGACGTTCGGCACCGATGCGGGCGTCTATCCGCACGGCGACAATGCGAAGCAGTTCGCGAAGATGGTGCAATGGGGGATGACCCCGCTCCAGGCGATCCGTGCCGCGACCTCGCAGGCGGCACTGGCGCTGGGGCGCGACGACGTGGGTGCGATCGCGGTCGGCCGCTGGGGCGACATGGTCGCGGTGAAGGGCGATCCGACCGCTGACGTGACGGTGCTGGAGCATCCGGTCGCGGTGGTGAAGGGCGGCGTGCGGGTGGAGTGAGTTTTCGCCCCCGTCAATCCCGTTCGTGCTGAGGAGGCACTGAGCACCGTCGAAGTGCCGTCTCGAAGCACCCTTCGAGACGAGGCTTCGACAGGCTCAGCCTCTCCTTAGGGCGAACGGGAGGGGACAGGGGGGGGCTCACGGCACCACATCCCGCCGCGTATAGACGATCCGCCGCCCGCCCCCCGTCCGCATCTCGAACGTCTTGCGATAGTCCCGCGCCAGCGCCGCCTCCACCAGCGCGCGGGTACGCGGATTGCCGCCGCCGAACGCGGGCAGCACGTCGGTGATCTTCTCCGGCCGCGTCGCCAGGATGCGGCGCACCTCCGCCGCGGGATCGACGCCGAGCGCCGCCGCATTGTCCTCCGACTTCGTATTCAGCAGCCCCGGGAAGGCGTAGCGTGTCGGCAGGCAGGTGTGGGTCAGGTGGTACAGCACCGGATAGCCGTCATAGACGTAGAGGCAACCGTGATGCGGCGTCGCGGCGGCGACGAAGGCATAGGCCTGCGCGCGCGTCCCCTTCACCCGCGTGTTGAGCTGCAATACGACCTGCGCCACGACGAAGATCGTGCCCAGCAGCGCCAGCGTCCGCCCCGGTCGCCGGTCGAGCCCCGGCGCGGCGAGCAGCGCGAGCGGCAGCAGCGCCGGCGGCAGCGCATTGGGGTTCGGACCGTTGACGAACGGGACCAGTCCGACGACCGCGGCGGCGAGCCAGCCCCAGGCGAAGCGCCGCGCCGGATCGGCGGCCGCGCCGCGTGGGGCGAGCAGCGCCGCGATCCACAGCGGCGACAGGATCGCCAGTGCGAGCAGCCACCCGCTCGCCTTGTCGGCCAGCGCGCCGCCACCCTTGCCCAGGATCGACACGAAATTGGCGAAGACGAACGCATCCAGCGCGCCCGCCTGCCAATAGGCCGCGACCGCGATCGCGGTCGGCAGCAGCGCCGCGGCGATCAGCGCGAGCGCGTAACCGGCGAGCGCGACGATGCGCGTGCCGCGCCGCCACGCCGCCCACAACAGCGCAAGGCCGAAGAATGCCCCTTCGAACACGACCGAATATTTGATCTGCAACGCGATACCGACCAGCAGCATTGCCGCGACGCCCTCGAGCACGGGCCGCTGCGTGCGGCCGGTGACGTGACGCAGCACCAGCGCCGCGGCGACCACCATCGGCAGATTGTAGAACACCGCCGACTGCCCGCCTTCGCCCTCGGTAAAGTCGAGCCAGAGCAGATAGGCGACGCCCGCGGCGAGCGCTCCCGCCGCGCCGGTGCCGCGTCGCGCGATACGATAGAGCGTCCAGGCGGTCGCCCAGGCCAAGATCGTCGCCACCAACTGATATTGCAGCACGCCCTCGCCGCCGAGCAGGCGGATCGCGGCGAAGATCAGGAACAACCCGATCGGCTTGCGGTCCCAGATGTCGACATAGACCAGCGCGCCATGGGCCATCCGGTCGCCGACCAGCAGATAATATTGCTCGTCGAACCCCGTCGCGGGATTGCCCCACATCGCGATGCGCGCGGCGATCGCCACCAGCGCCAGCAGCAGCGCGGCACGTGCGGGGCGATCGAGGTCGAGGGGGAGGGCCATGCGCCGGGTGATAGCGGCACGGGAGAGGAATTGAACCCGTCGCCCGCTCGCGCTTTGAAAGGTGCCGAGGAGAGCTGCCATGGCCGACGACCACGATCAGATCGCGAAGGACTTCGCCGAAGCCGTCAACATGGCGCCGGCCGAACTGGAGAAGTGGCTCGACACCGACGACAGCCGGCGCGTCGGCTGGAAGGGGAAGGGCGGCGACGGCAAGGGCGAGAGCGTGGGCCACAAGTCGGGCCGTCGCATCGTCGAGATCAAGCGGACGAAGAAGGCCGACCTGACCGATGACGATTATGCGCACATGAAGAAGGTGGTGTCCTATGTGCACCGCCATCTGGCGCAGGGCGGGCCCAAGAAGGATACGGCGGATTCCGACTGGCGCTATTCGCTGATGAACTGGGGGCACGACCCGGAGAAGTAGCGCGGATTGACCGGGCGGGGCGGCGCGGGTATAGCGCGCCCGTCCGACGGGAGCGAATCCCGCCGCGACGCTTGAACATTGCTGGATGCATTAAGGGCCGAAGGCGCCGGTGACGGTGGCCGATGGTCCTTTTCGTATTCCGTATAGCTTGTGATGGCTCCAGCAAAGTAACCTCAAGAAAGGTGAAGGCTTCAATGCCGACGATCAACCAGCTGGTCCGCAAGGGCCGCGACCCGCAGAAGGCCAAGAGCAAGGTTCCTGCGATGGAGCAGAACCCGCAGAAGCGCGGCGTCTGCACCCGTGTCTATACCACGACCCCGAAGAAGCCGAACTCGGCGCTGCGCAAGGTGGCCAAGGTCCGCCTGACCAACCAGCGCGAGGTCATCAGCTACATCCCGGGCGAGGGCCACAACCTGCAGGAGCACTCGGTGGTGCTGATCCGCGGCGGCCGTGTGCGCGACCTTCCGGGCGTGCGCTACCACGTGCTGCGCGGCGTCCTCGACACGCAGGGCGTGAAGGATCGCAAGCAGAGCCGCTCGAAGTACGGCGCGAAGCGTCCGAAGTGACCTGCCGCAGGCTGGTCACCCCGGCGCAGGCCGGGGTCCGGTCGAACGGACTTATCCCGGCGCAGGCCGGGATCCAGGGCCGCCAGCGGCTCGGTTGATCTAGAAGGAAATTCACATGGCGCGTCGTCGTCGTCCCGAAAAGCGGGAAATTCTGCCGGACCCCGTCTATGGTGATGAGGTTCTCTCCAAGTTCATGAATTCGGTGATGCTGGACGGCAAGAAGTCCGTCGCCGAGGGCATCGTCTATTCCGCGCTCAACACCGTCGAGACCCGCGCCAAGCGCGAGCCGATCGGCGTGTTCCACGACGCGCTGAACAACATCAAGCCGGGCATCGAGGTCCGTTCGCGCCGCGTCGGCGGTGCGACCTACCAGGTGCCGGTCGAGGTGCGTCCCGAGCGTGCGCAGGCGCTGGCGATCCGCTGGCTGATCTCCGCGGCGCGTGGCCGCAGCGAGAACACGATGTCGGCGCGCCTGTCGGGTGAGCTGATGGACGCCGCCAACAACCGCGGCAACGCGGTAAAGAAGCGCGAGGACACGCACCGCATGGCGGAAGCGAACCGCGCGTTCAGCCACTACCGCTGGTAAAAACAGCGACTATATGACGGGGGCGGGTTCGCCCGCTCCCGCATTTCCGTTTGTCGCTTCTCGTGCGAGGGGCGTTGGGCTGGGCTTCGACAAGCGCAGCCCGAACGGCTATGGGGCGCGTGCCCCGAACGAATCTCAAGCCCCGCCGCAGGTCGGCACAGGAGTGACGCATCATGGCCCGCAGCCATCCGCTCGAGCTTTATCGCAATATCGGCATCATGGCGCACATCGACGCCGGCAAGACGACGACGACCGAGCGCATCCTCTATTACACCGGCAAGTCCTACAAGATCGGCGAAGTGCATGAAGGCACCGCGACGATGGACTGGATGGAGCAGGAGCAGGAGCGCGGGATCACGATCACGTCGGCTGCCACCACCTGCAAGTGGAAGGCCGAGGAGGGCAAGGGCCCCGAGCACCTCATCAACATCATCGACACGCCGGGCCACGTCGACTTCACGATCGAGGTCGAGCGTTCGCTGCGCGTGCTGGACGGTGCGGTGGCCTGCTTCGACGGCGTCGCCGGCGTGGAGCCGCAGTCGGAGACGGTGTGGCGTCAGGCCGACAAGTACGGCGTGCCGCGCATGTGCTTCGTCAACAAGCTCGACCGGACCGGCGCCGACTTCTACTTCTGCGTGCAGTCGATCATCGATCGCCTGGGCGCGAAGCCGGCGGTGCTGTATCTCCCGATCGGCATCGAGGGCGGGTTCAAGGGTCTGGTCGACCTGGTCGAGAACCGCGCGATCATCTGGCTCGAGGAGTCGCTGGGCGCGAAGTTCGAATATCAGCCGATCCCCGACGACATGGTCGAGAAGGCGGCGAAGTATCGCAACGACCTGATCGAACTGGCGGTCGAGCAGGACGACGACGCCATGGAGGCGTATCTGGAGGGCAACGAGCCCGACGCGAAGACGCTGAAGGCGCTGATCCGCAAGGGCACGCTCAACATGGCGTTCGTGCCGGTCGTCTGCGGCTCGGCGTTCAAGAACAAGGGCGTCCAGCCGCTGCTCGACGCGGTGGTTGATTTCCTGCCGAGCCCGCTCGACGTGCCGGCGATCAAGGGCGTGAAGCTCGACGGCGAGACGCCGGACGAGCGTCCGTCCTCGGACGATGCGCCGTTCGCGGCGCTGGCGTTCAAGATCATGAACGACCCGTTCGTCGGCTCGCTGACCTTCGCGCGCATCTATTCGGGCGTCCTGACCAAGGGCGGCTACCTGAACTCGGTGAAGGACAAGAAGGAAAAGATCGG
>CAJYKB010000050.1 GCA_913774925.1 uncultured Sphingomonas sp.
ACCAGCAGCGCCCCCACCCCCGGCGGCCCGCCACGCTTGTGCGCCGACAGCGCCATCAGATCGGCATGGTCCGCCAGCGCGTCGGACGCGGGCATTTGCGCCGCATCGACCAGCAGCGTGCCCCCGCCCGCGCGGACCGCCACGGCGATCCCGGCGATCGGCTGGATCACCCCGGTTTCGCTGTTGCACCATTGCACCGCCACCAGTGCGTCGCGCACATCGCCGATCGTCCCCGGATCGACGCGTCCCAGCGCATCGACGCGCAGCGTTTCGGCGTCGCCCGCCGCGCGCAGCGCCGCATCATGCTCGACCGCGGACACGATCCGGCGCGCACGCATCGTCCGCGCGATCCCGATCGACAGCGATTCGCTGGCTCCGCTCGTGAACAAAACCTCTCCCCGCCACGCGTAAACGGCCGCAAAGCGCCCCCGCGCCGCCTCCAGACGTGCTCGCGCGGCACGTCCGGCGGCGTGTGGCGACGACGGATTGGCCCAATCCGCCATCGCATCGGCCACCGCCGCGCGCGCCGCGGCGGTCATCGACGTCGTCGCGGCATGATCCAGGTAGGTCGTCTCGGCCAAGAAAAGTTCCCTTATTGCGCCGGGCACCTATATAGCGCGCTTTCCGCAGGCCCAAACGCCCGCCCCAAAGATCAGAGTGACCATGCCCGACGTCATCTTTCCCGGACCCGAAGGCCGCATCGAGGGCCGCTTCGCCCCCGCCCCGCGGCCCCGCGCACCCGTCGCGATGATCCTCCACCCGCATCCGACCGCGGGCGGCACGATGAACAACAAGATCGTGCAGGAACTCTACAAGACCTTCCAGCGCCGCGGGTTCGCCACCTTGCGCTTCAATTTCCGCGGCGTGGGCAAGAGCCAGGGCACGTTCGACAACGGGATCGGCGAACTGTCCGATGCCGCCGCCGCGCTCGACTGGGTGCAGAGCTTCCATCCCGAGGCGCAGACGACCTGGATCGCCGGCTTCTCCTTCGGCGCGTGGATCGGCATGCAGCTGCTGATGCGCCGCCCCGAGATTCGCGGCTTCATCTCGATCGCGCCGCCCGCGAACCTCTACGATTTCAGCTTCCTGGCCCCCTGCCCGTCGTCGGGTATCATCATCCAGGGCGCCGAGGACGAGGTCGCGACCCCGCTCGCCACGCAGAAGCTGGTCGACAAGCTTCGCACGCAGAAGCACATCACGATCCACCACGACGTGATCCCGCGCGCCAACCACTTCTTCGAGCACGAGATGCCCGACCTGATGAAGTCGGTCGACAATTACCTCGACATGCGGTTGGACCCGAACTCACCGATCCGGTGACGATCACGGGTACGTCACCCCGGACTTGTTCCGGGGTCCACCGTGCCGCCTATCCAACAGCCGCAAGGCAGGTCGCGCCGTGGATGCCGGAACAAGTCCGGCATGACGGTCCCGCCGCCCTCACATCGTCCAGATCAGCACGTTCCCCACCAGCACGGCGGCCATCACCAGCAGCAACGCGCCCTTCTTCCGGTCGCGACCGCTCCCAATCATCCACCCACCGCCGATGACGCAGGCGATCGCACCCAGCATCGCGATCGCCGGTGCCGCACTCGCGATCCCGCCCAACGCCCCGTTCATGCCCCGATCGCCTTCGCATAGGCATCGACGTCGACGTTTCCGCCCGACAAGACCACCAGCATCCCCGGCGCCATCGCGACCTTCCCCGCCAGCAATGCCGCGAGGGCCACCGCGCCGCCCGGCTCCACCACCAGCCGCAGCTGCTCCGCGGCCCAGCGCTGCGCCGCGCGCACCTCCGCCTCGGTAACGGCGACCCCGGTGGCGTCGCGCCGCGACAGTACGTCGAACGTCAGCGGCGACACCTGCTTCGTCTGCAATGCATCGCACGCGGTCGGCGGCGGGTTGTCGCCGACCGGCTCGATCCAGCTCGCCTCCAGGCTGCGGCGCATGTCGTCCCAGCCCTCCGGCTCGACCACGGTGATCGCCGCATCCTTGAGCGCCAGCGCCATCCCCGCCGCCAGCCCGCCGCCGCCGCACGGCACGACGACATGAACCGGTGCGCCCAGCCCCGCCGCCGCCATCTGGGTCGCCGCCTCGATCCCGGCGGAGCCCTGCCCCTCGATGATCCAGGGATCGTCGAAGCTGGGCACCAGCGTCGCACCCCGCGCTTCCGCCAGCCGCCCGGCGATCGCCTCGCGGCTTTCGGTCGCGCGGTCGTAATCGACCACTTCCGCGCCCAGCGCGAGCGTCGCGTCCCGCTTCGCGCGCGGCGCGTCCGACGGCATCACGATCGTCGCCGGCATCCCCAGACGCTTCGCCGCCCAGGCGACGCCCTGCGCATGATTGCCCGACGAGAACGCCACCACACCGCGCGACCGGGCCTCCGCCCCCAATTCGGTGAGTCGGTGCCACGCGCCTCTAATCTTGAACGCGCCGATCGGCTGGAGCGATTCGGCCTTGAAAACGACGTCCACGCCCCTGATCGACCGCACGAAAATGGGGGTCGGCGGTAAGATCGCGGCAACCTTTGCCGCAGCCTCCCTGACCCCTGCTCGAGTCGGGTGTCGCATAATCGTCACAATGGCACCTTTCGTCGCAGCAACCACTTTACATCCGCGATCACCGACCCTAGTTCGCGCCTCCGCTGCCCCATGGGACTTCCAACCGCAAGGCAGCTTTTGTCACCGTATGCCGCAAGGCAATTGGAGGTCCCTTGAGTTGCACCAGCATCATCGCGCGCTGGGGCTAGCTGCCCCCTCGACCGTCCCTGCCACCATCGTCGGTGGGGCCATCGACATTGCCGCCCGTCGTCCGGTCCAGCCGGTGACGATCGTCCGTCCGCACGCCGCGGCGCGGGCCGCCCGCTTCTTCAAGGAGAAGTTTCCGGGCCGGTCCATGTATGCGGTGAAGGCGAACCCGTCGCCGGAGCTGATCCGGATCCTCTTCGACAATGGGGTCACGACGTTCGACGTCGCCTCGATCGCGGAGGTGCGGCTGGTCGCCCGGACCGTGCCGGAGGCAACGCTCTGCTTCATGCACCCGGTCAAGGCCGAGGAAGCGATCGCCGAGGCGTATTTCACGCACGGCGTGCGCACCTTCTCGCTGGACAGCATGGAAGAGCTGGACAAGATCGTGCGCGCTACCCGCGGCGCGGCCGACCTGACGCTGTGCGTCCGGCTGCGCGTGTCGTCGGAACATTCCAAGCTCAGCCTGGCATCCAAGTTCGGCGTCGCGCCGGACGAGGCCAAGGAATTGCTGCTCGCGACGCGCCAGGTCGCCGATGCGCTCGGCATCTGCTTCCATGTCGGTTCGCAGGCGATGACGCCGACCGCCTATTCGGACGCGATGGAGCGCGTGCGCCAGGCGATCGTCGGCGCGGCGGTGACGGTCGACGTCATCGACGTCGGCGGCGGCTTCCCCTCGGCGTATCCGGGCATGACCCCGCCGCCGCTGGAGCTCTATTTCGAGACGATCCACCGCGCGTTCGAGAGCCTGCCGATCAGCTATTCCGCCGAATTGTGGGCGGAGCCGGGTCGCGCCTTGTGCGCCGAGTACAGCTCGGTGGTGGTGCGCGTGGAGCGTCGCCGCGGCGAGGAACTGTACATCAACGATGGCGCCTATGGCGCGCTGTTCGATGCCGCGCACATCGGCTGGCGCTATCCGGTGGCGCTGCTGCGCGAGCCGGAGTCCGTCGTGCGCGATCACGCGTTCAGCTTCTGGGGTCCGACCTGCGACGATCTCGATCACATGCCCGGCCCGTTCCCGTTGCCGGCGGATGTGGTCGCGGGCGACTATATCGAGGTCGGGATGCTGGGAGCGTATGGCGCCGCGATGCGGACGGCGTTCAACGGCTTCACCTCGGACGAGACGGTGGTCGCGACCGACGAGCCGATGGTGTCGCTGTACACCGCGGATGCGCCGCTGGTCGCCAGCAACGTCGTCAAGCTGTAACGCAACCTCATCACTGATTCGACGGCGGTACGGGCCACCCGTGCCGCCGTCGTGCGGGTCTTCGCGTCCCCTTTGAACGACGTGTCCTACCCTGTGGGAGCCACCCATGACCGACACCCTTTCCAAGACCGCGGCGTCCAACGCCCCGATCAACGACACCCGCAAGGCGGAACTGCTGTCGAAGGAAGTGAAGCACATCGACATCAAGACGTTCGACGCGCGCCCGATCGTCGACGCGATGGCGGACATGAGCTTCACCAGCCGCGACCTGGGTCGCGCGACGAAGATCTACAACGACATGCTGGCGGACAAGGACTGCACCGTCTGCCTGGTGATCGCCGGGTCGACCTCGGCCGGCGGCTGCATGGACCTGTATGCGGAGCTGGTGCGCAACAACATGGTCGACGTCATCGTCGCCACCGGCGCGACCATCGTCGACATGGATTTCTTCGAGGGCCTGGGTCACAAGCATTATCAGGCGCAGGAGATCCCCGACGACGACACGCTGCGCTCGCTCTACATCGACCGCATCTACGATACGTACATCGACGAGGAGCAGCTCCAGCACGTCGACCACACGATCTTCGAGATCGCGGAGTCGCTGGAGCCCAAGGCCTATTCGTCGCGCGCCTTCATCCGCGAGATGGGCAAGTACCTCGTCGAGCACGGCAAGAAGGAGAACAGCCTCGTCAAGCTCGCCTACGAGCATGACGTGCCAATCTTCTGCCCGGCATTCGTCGACTCCTCCGCCGGGTTCGGCCTCGTCAAGCATCAGGTCGATGCTGCGAAGGAAGGCCGCCCGTACCTGATGATCGACGCGGTCGCCGACTTCCGCGAGCTGACGCAGATCAAGATCGAGGCGGGCGTCACTGGCCTGCTGATGATCGGCGGCGGCGTGCCGAAGAACTTCATCCAGGACACCGTCGTCTGCGCCGAGATCCTGGGGCATGACGATGTCGAGGTGCATAAATATGCGGTGCAGATCACCGTCGCCGACGTGCGCGACGGCGCCTGCTCGTCCTCGACGCTGCAGGAAGCGGCGAGCTGGGGCAAGGTGAACACCGCGATCGAGCAGATGGTCTTCGCGGAGGCCGGCTCGGTGATGCCGTTGCTGGCGTCCGACGCCTATCACCGCGGCCTGTGGAAGGACCGCGCGGTCCGCGGTTGGGCGAAGCTGTTCCGCTAAGGCGCACGCGGATAGCGCCAGCTATCCGCGAGACGGCGCGGAACGGCCGGCGTGGGCGCGGTGCGCCCACGTTCGACGTCACGGGGTTCATCCCCGTGACGTCCGCCATTTGGGAGATCACACATGGCCAAGGGTGAGACATTCGAACGTCATCGCCAGCCCTGGACGGCAGACGAGGTCCAGAAGCTGCACACGCTAGCCAAAAAGGGCATGGCCCTAAAGGCGATCGCCAAGGCGCTGAAACGGTCCGAGGAATCCACCAAGGACCGTGCCAAGGCCGACGGCCTGTCGATCGCGAAACTGCGCTGACGCCCGTCCTCCCCGTGAAGGAAAGGAAAGCGCTCGCTCTTCTACAGGTTCGGGCGCCAAATCAGGTTACCAGCCACCTCCCTCGGCGAGATACACCTGCTCCTCGGATGTGCTCGCCCTCCCCAGCGCGCCGTTACGCGACGGAAACCGCCCGAACCGTTCGATCACCGCCGCATGATCGCGCGCGAACGCGGCATTCTCCTCGATTCCGAGCGCCGCGAACAGGCGGACGCTCTCCCCCTGCGCCTCGGCATCCTCAGCGTGCATCAGTGGCAGGTAGAGGAACACGCGCTCCGCATGCGACATCTGCTCGTCCCAGCCGCGCTCCCGCGCCAGGTCGGTGAGGTAACGTGCCAGCGGATCGGCGGCGAACGCCTCGGCGCAACCCCGGAACAGGTTGCGCGAGAACTGGTCGAGCACGATCACCGCCGCCAGCAATGTGCGCGGATCGCTGCTCCACCCAGCGGCGCGCGTGGCGAAGACCCGGTCACGCAGCGCGCCGAACCGCTCGCGGATGCGCCCGTCCAGCGCGGGGTCCTTCGCGAACTGCTGCTCCGTCGTCAGCGCGAACCAGAAGTCGAGCACCTGCCGCGTCCAAGTATCGACTTCGCCTGCGCTCATCCCTAGATCGCCCGCCATGGTCGCTCCTTCCGCGCCGGAGGTCATCACCCTCGGCTGCCGCCTCAACATCGCCGAAAGCGAAACGATCCGGCAGCTGGCCGGCGCGAGCGTGGCGGTGGTCAACAGCTGCGGCGTGACGAACCAGGCGGTGAAGGACACCCGCGCCGCGATCCGCCGGCTGCGACGCGCCCGCCCCGACGCACAGCTGGTCGTCACCGGCTGCGCGTCCGAGATGGACCGCGCCGCCTTCGCCGCGATGCCCGAGGTCGATCGGGTCGTCGCCAATGCCGAGAAGCTCGTGCCCGCCAGCTGGGGTGCCCGCCCCAACGCGCCGCGCCCGCGCCGCCAGACGCGCGCATTCCTCGGCGTGCAGAACGGCTGCGACCACCATTGCACCTTCTGTGCGATCCCGCAGGGGCGCGGCAGCAACCGAGTCGATCCTGTGGTCGAGGTGGTGTTGCGCGTCGCCGCGGCGGTGGACGCCGGGGCGCACGAGGTCGTGCTCAGCGGGGTGGACCTCGCCAGTTACGACGATCGCGGCGACGGCCTGGCGATGCTGCTGCGGCGGGTGCTGGACGAGGTGCCGGCGCTCGAGCGGGTCCGCCTGTCCTCGCTCGATCCGGCCGCTATCGACGATGCGCTGTTCGCAATGCTGACGCAGGAGCCACGCGTCATGCCGCATGTCCATCTGTCGATGCAGGCGGGGGACGACCTGATCCTGAAGCGGATGCGGCGGCGTCATTCGCGCGCGCAGGCGCTGGCGCTGATCGACCGCCTCCGCGTCGCGCGCGGCGAGATCACCATCGGAGCGGACCTGATTGCGGGTTTCCCGACCGAAGATGCGGTGATGTTCGCCAACACGCTGGGCGCGGTCGAGGACGGTGGGATCGCCTTCGCTCACGTCTTCCCCTATTCGCCGCGTGCCGGCACGCCCGCTGCGCGGATGCCGCAGGTCGATCCCGGGATCGTCCGACAGCGCGCAGCGCGTCTTCGCGCCACTGCTGCCCACGTTCTGGCGCGTCACCTCGCGGCACAGGTCGGCACACGGCAGCGCGTGCTGATCGAGCGTCCCGGCGACCGCGGTCACGCGCCGGACTTCGCGAGCGTGCGCCTCGCCGCCCCCTCTCCTTCCCACCCGATCGGCAGCGTGGCCGTGGCGACCATCACCGCCGCTGCCGCCGATCACCTCATCGGAACCATCGTATGAGCACGAGCTGGCACGACAAGCTCCTTGGCGGCTTCCGCCGTACCTCCGACCGGCTGGTCGGCAACCTCGCCGGCCTGGGCGGTGCGCGACTGGACGAGCAGACGCTCGACGATGTCGAAGAGGCGCTGATCGCCTCCGACCTCGGTCCGCAGACCGCGGCGCGGGTGCGCGAACGGCTCGCCGAGGGGCTGTTCGAGCGCAACATGGAGGAGCTGGGCATCCGCCTCGTCGTCGCCGAGGAGGTCGAGAAGGTGCTGCGCGAGGTCGCCCGCCCGATCGGGATCGATGCCTTTCCCCGGCCGCAGGTGGTGCTGGTCATCGGCGTCAACGGCTCCGGCAAGACCACCACGATCGCCAAGCTGGCGCACCTGTTCATGGAGCAGGACTATCAGGTGATGCTGGCTGCCGGCGACACCTTCCGCGCCGCCGCGATCGGCCAGCTGAAGACCTGGGCGGAGCGGATCGGCGTTCCCATCGTCACCGGGCCGGAGGGCGGGGACGCCGCCGGCATCGTCTGGGATGCCGTCAAGCAGGCGACCGCAATCGGCACCGACGTGCTGATCGTCGACACCGCCGGGCGCCTGCAGAACAAGCGGGAGCTGATGGACGAACTGGCGAAGATCCGCCGCGTGCTGGGCCGGCTGAACCCGGCGGCGCCGCACGACGTTCTGCTGGTGCTGGACGCGACCACGGGACAGAATGCGCTGAACCAGATCGAGGTGTTCAAGGATGTCGCCGGGGTCACGGGGCTGGTGATGACGAAGCTGGACGGCAGCGCGCGCGGCGGCGTGCTGGTCGCCGCGGCGGAGCGGTTCGGGCTGCCGATTCATGCGATCGGCGTGGGGGAAAAGATGGACGACCTGCGCCCGTTCGACGCGCGCGAGGTCAGCCGCATCATCGCGGGCGTCGACGACAGCGGGCGCGGACGATGAGCGGGGCCGGCAACGACGGCAAGGCGGGTGTCCGGGCACTGGTCGACTACGGCCCGCTCGCCGCTTTCTTCATTGCCAATTTCCTGCTGCCGGCGGAGGTGGCGCGCCGCATCGTCGCGACGTTCACCTCGACGCTATCCGGGCTGGGACAGGTCGAGGCTCTCCTGCTGGCGCGCGTCATCGTCGCGACCGCAGTGTTCGTCCTCGCCAGCGTCGTCGCGCTGGTGATCGCGCGCACGAAGCTGGGCCGCGTCCCGCCGATGCTGCTGATCTCCGCGGGCCTCGTGATCGTGTTCGGCGGGCTGACCATGTATTTCCGCGACCCCCGCTTCATCCAGATGAAGCCGACGATCGTCTACGTCCTGCTGGCCGCCGTACTCGGCTTCGGTGCGGCGACCGGCCGCCCGCTGCTGCAACAGCTGATGGGAAGCGCCTACCCGGGCCTGCGCGAGAGCGGGTGGCGGCGGCTGACCCTCAACTGGGTCTGGTTCTTCGTCGGCATGGCGATCCTCAACGAGGCGGTGTGGCGCGGCGCCGCGGTCGCGCTTGGCGCGTCGCGCGGATGGGATCTGTGGGCGATCTACAAGGTCTGGGTGGTGATCCCGATGACGCTGCTGTTCGCGGTCGCCAACGTGCCGATGCTGATGCGCCACGGACTGACGCTGGGCGACGAACCGCCCGTCCCGCCGGAGGGTTGAGAATGACGCGCATCGTTCTGGTAGCAGCCGCCTTGGTGACGCCCGCCGCGGCTGATGCAGATGCGCTACAGAATGACCTTCTGGCAACGATGCTCGCGACGCGCGCCGATGCCTTCACGTTCCAGCGTACCATCGCGATCGAACGTACCGGCGCCGCGCGGAAGGTCTTCGTCGAGCGCTTCGATCCGCGGCACGCGGCGGCCGATCGCTGGACGCTCGTCAGCGTCGACGCTCGCCCGCCCACGAAGAAGGAAGCCGATCAGGCACGCAAGGCGCGGCAAGGGCCGGTGCCGTCATACGGCGAATTGGCCAAATGGTTCGGCGGCCCGGCGACGCGCAGCGATACCGCTCCCGGACAGGTGACCTATCGCTTCGCGCGCCTGCCCGATGGCGTATTGAAGATCGGACCGCACGATGCCTCGGCCGACACGCAGGCGGAAGCCGTCGTGAATACTACGGGCCGGGTGCCGTTCGTCGAGCGCGTCCGCCTCACCACCACGAAGCCGTTCCGGATGATGCTGGTCGCCGCCGTTCAGGGACTGACCGTCACCGCGCGCTATCGCATGTTGCCATCGGGGCAGGTGGTGCCCACCACCACCGCCAGCAGCGTGACCGGCTCGATGCTCGGCAAGTCGGGCAAACTCGACACGCTCGTCGCGATCGAGGACGTGCAGCCGGTCCGCTGACCCGCGCGAAGGAAAAGGCCCGGTTTCCCGGGCCTTCCCTCACGTTCCTATCGACGAATTTCAGCCGACCGCGGCGTCGTAGCGGCGCCCGGCCTCGTCCCAGTTCACGATGTCCCACCACGCCTTCAGATAGCCGGGACGGTCGTTCTTGTAGGTCAGGTAATAGGCGTGCTCCCACACGTCGTTGCCCAGGATCGGCGTGCCCTTCTCCTTGGCGTCGTCCATCAGCGGATTGTCCTGATTCGGGGTCGACGTCACCTTCAGCGCGCCCGACGAATCCGCGATCACCCACGCCCAGCCGGAGCCGAACTGGCCCGCGCCCTTGGTATTGAATTCTTCCTTCAGCTTGTCGAGCCCGCCGAACGCCTCGATCGCCTCGGCCAGCTTGCCCGACGGCCGGGTCGCGCCCTTCGGTCCCATGATCTTCCAGAAGAAATCGTGGTTCCAATAACCGCCGCCGTTGTTGCGCACGAGCGGGGGCAGCTGGGAGATCATGCCCAGGATGTCCTCGATCGACTTGCCCTCCAGCTTCGGGTCGGCAGCGACGCCTTCGTTCAGCTTGGCGGTATAGGCCGCATGATGCTTGTCATGGTGGAAGGTCATCGTCTCCTTCGAGATGACCGGCTCCAGCGCGTCATAGTCGTAGGGCAGCGGCGGGAGTTCGAAAGCCATGAAATCCTCCTTAGGTTCGCGTCGAGCAACGCGATGGACCCCAAATGGCTCCGGACGCGGCCGCGCGCAACCTCGTTACGCTGTCGCTCCGATCAGGTCGTGGCGGCGGAGCGCATGGCGCAACTGGTCATAGCTGAGCCCGAGCGTCTCCGCCGTTGCGCGCTGGTTGAAACGATGATCCGCCAGCGTCTTCGCCAGCAGTTCCCGCTCGAACCGCGCGACCCGGCTCTTGAAGTCCGACGGCCCCTCCTCGCAGGCGACGACCGGCGCATCCTCCGGCAGATCGTCGGCCGGCGTGCCGGCCGCTTCCGCCTTGCGCGCGCCGCGCAGCGACGCGGTGGGGCGATAGGGCGAGGCGAACGGGTCGAATTCGACCGTGCCGACCGGGCCGGGGCGCTCCCAGCGGTACACCGCGCGCTCGACGACGTTGCGCAGCTCACGCACGTTCCCGGGCCAGCGATACTCGCGCATAGCATCCGCCGCCTCCTCGGAGAAACCGGGCCATTCGTCGCGTCCGAGTTCCGCCGACATCCGCCGGCCGAAGAACTCGGCCAGAACCGGAATGTCGCTGCGCCGCGCGCGGAGCGGCGGCAGCGTCACCACCTCGAACGACAGCCGGTCGAGCAGGTCGGCGCGAAAGGTGTGATCCTCGACGCGGTCGGGCAGATGCTCGTTGGTCGCCGCAACGATCCGCACGTCGACCCGGATCGGCCGCGACGAGCCGATCCGCGTCACCTCGCCATATTCCACCGCGCGCAGCAGCCGCTCCTGCGCGCCCATCGACAGCGTGCCGAGCTCGTCCAGGAACAGCGTCCCACCGTCGGCCTCCTCGAACCGGCCGACGCGCGCCTTGGTCGCACCGGTGAAGGCGCCCGCCTCGTGCCCGAACAGCTCCGCTTCGATCAGCGTTTCGGGCAGTGCGGCGCAATTCATCGTCACCAGCGGCTGGGACCAGCGCTGCGACAGATGGTGGAGACGCTCCGCCACCAACTCCTTGCCCGTCCCGCGCTCCCCGATGACCAGCACCGGGCGATCGAGCACGGCGGCACGACTGGCGCGCTCCAGCGCATCCAGAAACGCCCCCGATTGGCCGATGACCTGTGTCGCGCGATCCATGCGCCAACATGTGGCGCAAATCGCCGGACACTGGCAACGGCAAAGATTTCCAGAAACGTCGCAAGCGTGAAAACTCCAGCATTTCAGCCGTTTTTCAAACTGGCACGCCTCCTGCAAAGCTGTTGGCATCCCGCCGCAACGACGGCGCGAAACGATCTGAGGAGACACACCATGACGCACACCACGACCTTCGGCAGCAAGCTCGCCGCGATCGCCCTCACCGCCCTCGTCAGCGCCACGCTGGTGCTCGGCGCGGTCGGCCCCGCGACCGCGCTGGGCAACGCGCCGACCACCACCGCGCGCGCCGTGGCGTAAGCGGGGGCGGGGCGCGGGACGACCCTCCCCGCGCCCCGTCCGATCCGCTACAGTGCGCGCGTCACCTTCGGAGTCCTTATCGAATGGGCATTTTTTCCCGAACCCGCGACATCGTCGCCGCCAACATGGCCGAGCTGCTCGACAGGGCGGACGACCCGGCGAAGATGGTTCGAATCATCATCCTCGAAATGGAGGAGACGCTGGTGGAGGTCCGTGCTTCCGCCGCGCGCACCATCGCCGACCAGAAGGAAATGCGCCGCCACATCCAGAAGCTGGCGGATCTGGAGGCCAATTGGACCGAGAAGGCGGAACTCGCCTTATCGAAGGGTCGCGAGGATCTCGCCAAGGCGGCGCTCGTCGAACGCCGCAAGGCCGCCGACATGGGTGCGCAGTTGCGCGCCGAGGTAACCCTGCTGGAAGACGCGCTGCGCAGTTCCGAGGAGGATATCGCCAAGCTGCAGAGCAAGCTGCGCGAGGCGCGCGCGAAGCAGAATGCGATCGCCACCCGGCTGGAGAGCGCCAATACGAAGGCGCGGCTGCGCGAAATGTGGAACGGACCGAAGACGCACGAGGCGTTCAGCCGGTTCGAGGTGCTGGAACGCCGCGCCGACGAGGCGGAGGGCCGCGCCGAGGCGATGGGGCTGGCGCCCAGGTCGCTCGACGAGGAGATCGAAGGACTGCGCTCCAGCGACAAGATCGATGCCGAGCTGGCCGCGCTCAAGGCGCGCTTGAACAAGGAAGGTTGAGGGCCATGGACATCGTCCCGTTTTTTGCGATCGTCGCGCTGTTCATCGGGCTGCCGTGGCTGATCCTTCACTACATCACCAAGTGGAAGACGGCACCGAAGATCACCGGCGAGGACGAGCGCCTGCTCGACGAGATGTACAATCTCGCCCGCCGGCTGGAAGACCGCGTCACGACGGTCGAGCGGATCGTCGCTGCCGACAATCCCGATTTCCGCACCGGGCTGGGCGACTATCGCGCACAGCCGGACTATCGCCTCGACCCCCCGTCGCAGCGGAGGAACTGATGTCCGACAACAACAGCCGCACGAGCTTCTACCTCGACAAGCAGAATGCGAAGTGGAAAGGCGTCTGCGCCGGGATCGCAGACTATGTGGGGATCGACGTCCTTTGGGTTCGCCTCGCCGTCGCCGGCCTGACACTGGTGGGTCAGCAATGGTGGATCGTCATCGCCTATTTCGTGCTGGCATGGGTCATCGATCCCAAGCCGACGGGATTGTACCAGGACCGCGACGACCAGAAGTTCTGGCAGGGCGTGCGCTCTAATCCGACGCGCTCCACCGCGGAGGTCCGCTCCAAATTCCGCGAGCTCGACCGGCGCCTCGCCGATATCGAGCTGCACTACACCAGCCGCAACAGCGCGCTGGCCAACGAGATCGAAAGCCTGCGCTGATGGATATGAGCTGGATGATCCCGGTGGGTATCGTGGGCGCGCTGTCGGCCCGCCAGGCCTTCACCGTCTGGGTCCGCGCGAAACACGGCTATCCGCTCGAGGAGCACGGCCGGCGTCGTCATCGCGGCGACCGGGGCGAGGCTCCGCTGGAGGCGGAACGCAAGATCCTGTTGCTCAGCAACGAGAACGAGCGGCTGACGCAGAAGGTCGGTCGCCTGGAAGAACGGATCGGCGTGCTGGAGCGGATCGCGACGGATCCCGCGGTGCGAACCGCGCACGAGATTGAGGCATTACGCGACCGGCCGCTGGCCTGACCCGGTCGTCACAAGGGAGAGCATGATGGGTCCGTTTTCGATGGTCGTCGCGATCGTGTTCATCGCGATGGTGGGGAAGGTGTTGCAAGAGCGCTACCGAGCGCTGGGGCGGATGGGTGACGACGGCGGATCGCCGCGCCTGTCCTCCGCCGATGCCGAACGCGCACGTGACGAAGTGCGCCAGCTGAAGGAGCGCGTCGCGGTGCTAGAGCGCGTCATCACCGACAATCACGGCAGCGTCGATCTGGAGCGCCAGATCGAGCAGTTGCGCGATCGCTGACCCGGTCGCCACGACCCACGAAGGAAACGACGATGATGTCCGATCCCGACTTCTACCTCACCATGGCGGCGACCGCGCTGGCGGCGTTGGGGATGCTGGTCCTCGCCGCGCTCAACGGCTGGCGCGGCTGGCTCCAGCTCAAGCAGCAGGAACTCCGCATCGACGCCCCCGCGGTCACGGCGCCCAGCGCCAGCGCGAGGATCGAGATCGCCGACCTCAAGGAGCGCATCCGCAAGCTGGAGGCGATCGCGGCCGGCGTCGACCTGTGACGGTTGCCGGGCGGCGCAACCCACGGTAGCGCGCGCGGATGACCGATACGCTCGACGACATCCGCGAGGAATATGCCTTTCTGGAGGGCGACGACCGCTACCGCCTGCTGGTGGATCTGGGTCGATCGCTCGAACCGATGCCCGACGCGCTGAAGACCGATGCGACGCTGGTGCGCGGCTGTTCCGCCTCGGTCTGGGTCTATCCCACGGTGGCGGACGACGGCACGCTCCATTTCCTGGCGGACAGCAACGCCGCCATCACCAAGGGGATCATCGCGCTGGTCCTGCTGACGGTGCAGGACCGGGCGCCCGCAGCGATCCTGGCGACCAATATCGAGGGCGAACTGGCGCCGTTCGAGCTGAAGGCGCAGCTCAGCTCCAACCGGACGCAGGGCATCCCCAACATGATCGCGCTGATCCGGGAGACGGCGCAGCGCTACGCGGGCTGATCCGCCGCGCTATCCCCGCCGCGCCTGCGCATGGGCCTCCGCACGCGACAGCAGCGCGTCCAGATCCTCGCGGCCGATGTCGAAGCTTTCGTGCATCTCCGCCAGCGCGGCGTCGATATCCGCGAGGTGAAGCCCCGCAGGGATCGGCGCGGGCGGCGGCAGCGCGCGGTGCGGATAGGACCGCAGCGTCATGCGGTGCCACGACATGCCGATCGCGACCAGCGCGATCGAATTGATCCCGACCGGCGCGAACGCGAAGGCATAGCCTGCGGCGTGGATCCCCTGGCTGCCGATGACCGCGGTCAACGCGGCGGCACCACCGGGCGGGTGGAGGCAGCGCAGCAGCGACATGACGAGGATCGCCATCCCCACCGCCGTCCCCGCCGCCAGCGTCGCATCGGGGATCAGGTGGAAGGCGGCGACCCCGATCAGCGTCGAGACGATGTTGCCGCCCACCACCGGCCATGGCTGAGCGAGCGGGCTGGCGGGCACCGCGAAGACCAGCACCGCGGAGGCGCCCAGCGGCGCCACGATGATCGGCAGGTCGGCCGTCGACAGCGGCACCTGAGAACAGACGACGATCGTCAGCGCGATCCCGATCGCCGCTCCGACGCACGCGATCAGGCGCGCGGGCAGGTCCGCGCCCGCAACGATCGGGCGGAAGAACCGCATCATGCCGTGCGCGTGCCCCAGGCGCTTTCGCGGAACCACTTGGTGATGATGTACTTCGTCCCCTCCACCACGGCCATGCCCTCGTGCATGGTCATCGTATTGGGACTGCCGTCCGCGGCCATGTTGTTCCACACCAGCAGCAATCCCTTGCGCGGCACCACGCGCAGTCCGCCTTGCGGAAACCAGGTCGCGCCGCCGTCCTCCACCTCGTTGAGGTAGATCATCGCGGTCCAGGTGCGCTGCCCCCCGGTCGCGCGCATCCGCGGCCAGTAGCTCTCGCCTTCGTGGAAATAGTCGTGATGCGCGCGGAAATGCTGCCCCGGCGCATAGCGCTGCCCCTGCATCGTCTCGCCGTTCTCCGGCGGAATGCCCAACGTGCCCGCGATATAGCGGTCGATCTCGCGAATCCCGTCCGCGTTGCGATCCATGTCGCAGCTGTCGCTGGTGCGGTTGGCGTTCGACCCTTCGTCGGACAGCAGGGTCGAGGGCCGCCGGTTCGCCTCGATCAGCCCGACCAGCCAGTCGCAATTCGCATCGTCCAGGAAGCCGGGACAGCGCCACGCCTGCACGCTGTCGCTGGGCAGGCGCTGCATCCGCGGATCGGCATCGAGCCGCGCGGCGACCGCGCGCCCGATCTCGGCGCGCGTGGCGGAGGGATAACCGGGGACGTTGGTGGTGATCGGCATGGCGCCTGCTTTTGCAAGCCCGGCGCGCCGCATCAAGTGCGA
Source organism: uncultured Sphingomonas sp. (assembly GCA_913774925.1). GTDB lineage: Bacteria > Pseudomonadota > Alphaproteobacteria > Sphingomonadales > Sphingomonadaceae > Sphingomonas. Next base: position 15,822 of record CAJYKB010000050.1, read on the forward strand.
CGCGCCGTCTCGATACTACCAGAAGAGCCCCGGGATCATGTCGACCACTTGTCCGAAATAGACATCGACCAGCAGCGCATCGTTGTAATAGCGCACCCAGCGATACGGGCCGTAGGCATCGGGCAGGCGATAGGACCAGGGATCGTCGATCCAGTAATTCTGCCCGAACAGCTGCGGCGCGAGCCTCACCCCGACCGAGAAGCGGGTGTAGCCGCGATCCCAGCCATATGGCGCATAATAGCGCGGCAGGCGATACAACTGGCGGTTGGCGGCACGATACCGGGTCCAGTCGTAGCGGCGATCCTGCCGCCAGCCGCGATCCCAGTTACGATCGCCCCGGTTCCAGTCCCCGCGGTCCCAATCACGGCCGCGGTTCCAGTCCCCGCCCCTGTTCCAGTCGCGATCGTCACGGCGCGCGCCCTGCCACGCGCGGTTCGCCTGGTCGCGCTGTTGCCAGCGCCAAGCATCGTCGCCGCGTCGATCGTCGCGCCACTCCCCGCGCGGCCTGTCGGGACGCTGCTGCCAGTTCGGGCGGTCGCCACCGCCCACCTGCGGCGCCGGTGGCGGGGTGGCGGGACGGTCGTTGCGCCAGTCACCCCCGGGGCGACCAGGCTGGCCATCGCCCGCCGGACGGTCGCGACGGCCCTGGTCCCAGCCACCCATCGGTCGATCCGGGCGCCCCTGCCGCCACTCGCCGGCGGGGCGTTCCGGACGCCCGGCGCCTTCCGGACGGTCGGCACGCGGCCCGCGATCGCGCTGCCACTGACCACCGTCGCCGCCACGCTCGCCGGCCTGCGCCTGAACCCGCGCTTCCATCCGGGCGCGCATCGCATCGCGCACCGACACGTCCTGCGCCCATGACGCGCCCGGCAGCATCGCCACCGCGGACATCAACGTCGCCACCATCGCCTTCATCATCGTCAGCGTCTTTCCACCTGCCGGCGCACGAGCCGGCCCCACGATGACGACTCCATTACGGTGGCGGTGCCAAACGATCGCTGAACCGGCTCGTCAGCCAATCGACAGCATTCACCCCGCAGCGGCGAGTTCCTTCGCCTTGCCGTAATCCGCCTTGCCGTTCGGCGCGCGCAGCGTCTGCGCGGTGGCGACCATCAGCTTGGGCAGCTTGTACCCGGCCAGGTGCCGCCGCAGTTCGTCGCGCGTCGCGGCTTCGTCATAGCCCGCGCCCGCGCGCACCACCGCGGTCACCGACTGGCCCCAGCGCGGATCGGGCGTGCCGAAGACCAACGCGTCCTCGACCCCGGGGCACAGCTTCAGCGCCTCCTCGACCTCTTCGGGAAAGATCTTCTCGCCCGCCGAATTGATGCAGGCCGAACCGCGCCCTAGCAGCACCAGCGAGCCGTCGGCGTTCACCTTCGCCAGATCGCCCGACACGACATATCGGGTGCCGTCGATCACGCGGAACGTGCGCGCGCTCTTTTCCGGATCCTTGTGATATTCGATCGGGCCGGGGGGTGCCAGCACCACCTTGCCGGTCACGTCGCTGCCCGGCACCACGTCGCGGTCGTCGTCGTCCAGCACGCGACAGCGCGGGCCGACCATGAAGCGGGCGGTTTCCACCGTCCCGTCGCGCGTGGTCACCGACGCGCCCATGCCAATCGCCTCGGACGAGCTGAAATTGTCCTGGCACATCGCGTCGGGCATGTGACGGATCAGCCCGTCCTTGACCGCCTGCGTCCACATCACGCCCGACGACGAGATCAAACGGACGGAGGACACGTCCCACCGCGTCGGTTCGCGATCTAGCGCCTCCAGCACGGGACGGGCGAAGGCGTCGCCCACCACGATCAGCCGATTGGCCTTCCAGCGGTCGATGGCATCCAGCGCTTCCTCCGCGCGAAAGCTGGTCGACGGCAGCGTCGCCACCATTCCGCCGGCCAGAAGCGATCCGTAGGACGACAGCAGCCCGGTGCCGTGCATCAGCGGCGGACCGCACACGGTGCGCGGATAGTCGGGGTTCGCCGCGGCATGGGCCGCCGCCTCGTCCACCGTCGCCGGGATCGGCAGGCCTTGCGAGGCGGCGACCGCCAGCCCGATCGCGTTCAGGTCCGAATGCTGCCACACGACGCCCTTGGGCATGCCCGTGGTGCCACCGGTGTAGATGAAGAAGCGATCGGCCGGATCGCGCGCGATCCCCAGCGGCGTCGCGTCGCCGGCGGTCAGATCGTCGAACCGCTCGGCGAAGTCGGGCGCGTCGCCCTCCCCGCCGATTTCCACCCACGTGCGGACGCCGGGCGCGCCCGGCACCACCTGTGCCACCGCGTCGCGCAATCGCGCGTCGTACAGCAACACGGTCGCGTCGCTGTCCGCCAGGATATAGGCCAGTTCCTCGGCGACGTAGCGATAGTTGACGTTGACGTGCGTCCCGCGCGCCTTCCAGCAGGCGACCAGCCCGACCAGATAGTCCGCCGAATTATAGGCGTAGAACGCGAACCGTTCCCCCGGTGACAGACCGCGATCGACCAGCGCCCGCGCCAGCGCATTGGAGCGGCGCGCCAGCGTCGCCCAGTCGACCACCTGCGCGCCATGCGCCAGCGCCACGCGGTCGCCGGGCACCGCCCGCTCGACCGCCTCGATCATGTCGCCGAAGTTGAAACTCATCCCGCAACACCTCTCACCAATTGGGTTTTTCCCCAATATTCGTCGCGAAGAAGGCGCTTGTAAAGCTTGCCGGTGTCATGGCGCGGCAGCTCCGCGCGGAAGTCGATGCGGCGCGGCGTCTTGACGTGGCTGAGGTTGGCGCGCGCAAACTCCGTCAGCTCCGCGGCCAGCTCCGGCCCGGCGCTTTCGGGATCGCGCGGCTGCACCACCGCCACGACTTCCTCGCCCATCTCGTCGTGCGGCGCGCCGATTACCGCGACATCGGCGACCTTCGGATGGGTGACGAGCAGGTTCTCGATCTCGGCCGGGTAGATGTTCACCCCGCCCGAGATAATCATGAAGCTCTTGCGATCGGTCAGATAGAGGAAGCCGTCCTCGTCGACCCAGCCGACGTCGCCCAGCGTCGTCCAGCCGTGCGCATTGGTCGAATCGCGCGTCTTCGCCGCGTCGTTGTGATAGGTGAAGATCTGTCCGCCGTCGGGGCTCTCGAAATAGATCGCGCCCTCGGTGCGCGGCGGTACCTCGTTGCCGTCCTCGTCGCAGATGTGGGTGATCGTGGTCAGATTACGCCCCACCGACCCCTTGTGCGTCAGCCAGTCGGCCGCGCCGATCGCGTGGAACCCGTTTCCTTCGGTCCCGGCATAATATTCGCCCACGATCGGCCCCCACCAATCGATCATCTTCTCCTTGACGGGGATCGGGCACGGCGCGGCGGCGTGCCACACCGCCTTCAGCGAGGAGAGATCGTAGCGCGCGCGCACCTCGTCGGGCAGCTTCAGCATGCGGATGAAGTGCGTCGGCACCCATTGCGCATGCGTGACGCGGTAGCGCTCGATATATTCCAGCGCCTTTTCGGCGTCGAACCGCTCCATCACCACCACGGTGCCGCCCAGTTGCTGCACCGCCATCGACCAGCGCAGTGGCGCGGCGTGATACAGCGGCGCCGGGCTAAGATAGACCATGTCCTGGTCGAAGCCGTAGAGCGCCTGCCCCAGCGTCACCAAAGGCGACAAATTGGTGCCGAACAGCTCCTCCGACAGCGGGTGCTTCACCCCCTTCGGCTGGCCGGTCGTGCCCGAGGAATAGAGCATCGTACCGCCCGGCGACGGGTCCGCGATCGGCGTCGCGGGCTGCGCATCGCGCGCCGCCTCGTAGGGATCGAACCCGTCCAGCTCGCCGTCGGTGATGTACCGCGTCAGGTCGCCGATCTCCGGCAGCAGGGCGCGTGCGCACTCCGCCGTACCGCGCGACACGATCAGCAGCCGGCAATTGCCGTCGCGGATGATGTAAAGCGCTTCCGCCACGCTCAGCTTGGAGGAGATGCAGGTGCAATAGACGCCGGTGCGCTCCGCTGCCCACATGATCTCCAGATAGCGCGGCGAGTTGTCCATCATCACCGCGATGCCGTCACCGCGCTTCAGCCCCAGCGACCGGATCAGCTGAGCGCCCTGGTTCGCGCGGACGTCCAGCTCGCCATAGGTCACCGTCTCGCCGGAACCGGCCATGATATAGGCAGGCTTGTCGGGTATCGCCTGGGCGTGGGCGACCGGATGCAGCATCATTCTCTCTCCGTCTGGGGTGGGTGGAGCCGCGTGCGACCGTGCGGCCCCCTCCCTTCGTTCGATCAGGCCTCGATGCGCTCGACGATGATGGCCGGCGCCATCCCGCCCGCGGCGCACATCGTGACCAGGCCGTAGCGCTTGTTCTGACGCTCCAGTTCGTCGACCACGGTGCCGATCAGGATCGCACCGGTCGCGCCGATCGGGTGGCCGAGCGCGATCGACCCGCCGTTGACGTTCACCTTGCCGCGATCGAGGTCGAGGTCGCGGATGAACTTCTCCGCCACCACCGCGAAGGCCTCGTTGATCTCCCACAGATCGATATCGTCCTTGGTCAGCCCGGCCTTCGCCAGCACCTTCTTCGCCGCGGGCACCGGCGCGTTGAGCATCAGCGTGGGATCGTCGCCGACATTCGCGGTCGCGACGATGCGCGCACGCGGCTTCAGCCCGTGCTTGTCGGCATAGTTCTTCGACGCCAGCAGCACCGCGGCCGCACCGTCGACCACGCCCGACGAATTGCCGGCATGGTGGAAATGCTGGATCTCAAGATCGGGGTATTTCGCGTTGATCTGCTTGCGGAACGTGTCACCCTTCTTGTTATAGGGCATGTCCGCCATCGCCGCGAAGCTGGGCTTCAGCGCGGCCAGACCCTCCGCGGTCGTCTGTGGGCGCGGATATTCGTCGCGGTCCAGGACGGTGTTGCCGGCATCGTCCACCACCGGAACGATCGACTTCTTGAAGCGGCCTTCCTTGATCGCGATGTCGGCCTTGCGCTGGCTTTCCAGCCCCAGGGCGTCGAGATCCTCGCGCGAAATGCCCTCCATGCTGGCGATCGCGTCGCCGCAGATGCCCTGGTGGCTCTGCGGATGGGCCGCGTTCAGCCGCTCGTTGCCCGAGCCCATGCCGAGCATCGGCTTGCCGCTCTCCATATCCTCCTGCGACATGGCGGCGGTCAGGCTCATCATCTCGGTGCCGCCCGCGATGACCAGGTCTTCCATTCCGCTCATGATCTGCGCCGCGGCGAAGTTCACCGCGGTGATCCCGCCGCCGCAGAAACGATCCAGCGTCGTGCCCGACGCCTTGACGTCGTATCCCGCATCCAGCGCCGCCATCCGGCCCAAATCGCCGCCCTGCTTGCCGCGCTGGGTCGAGGTCGACCAGATGATGTCGTCGACTTCCTCGGTATTGAGGTTGTTGCGCTCCTTGATCGCCTTCAGCACGGTCGCGGCCAGATGCTGCGGATGCATGTCCGCCAGCGCGCCCTTGCCCTGCTTGCCGATTCCGCGCGGCGTGCGCACCGCGTCGATGATATAGGCCTCACCCATGACGATCCTCTCCGATGTTCCCAGCGCGATATCGACGGCTCTTTACCGCCGCCGAATTCCGGCATAACCTTCGTTATGGTCGATGGGATGTCAAGCGTTTCGCCGCCGGTTGCCCCGTCGCCACGGGGAACGGACCTCACGCCACGCGACTGGCTGGAGGCGGGGCAGTCACTGTTACGGCGGGGTGGCCTGCGCGCGCTGAAGCTGCGTCCGCTGGCCGAGGAGCTGCGCGTCTCCACGGGGAGTTTCTACCATCATTTCGCGGACTTCGACGCCTATCAGGGGCAGCTGGCCAGCTATTTCGCGGGCGCGCAGCTGACCGCGCTGATCGATGCGCTGGAGCGCGCGACCGACGATCCGATCGACCGCATCCGCCTGCTCGGGCAGACCGTCCGCCGTCGCGGCTCGTCGCGGATCGCGGTGGCGATGCGCGCCTGGGCGGAGAGCGACCCGCGCGCTCGGCGCGCAGTGGAGCAGCACGACGCGATGATGCTCGACTTCCTCGCCCGCTGCCTGACCACCGCCGGGTTCGAGCGCGAGGATGCGGAGGTGCGCGCCTACGGTCTCATCACGCTGGGGCTCAGTAAGGTTCACGCCCCGCACCTCGACATGGCGCAATTGTTCGACCGATTGCTCGACATCGTCTGCGCCCGCCCGGCGGCCGCATCGTGAAGGCGGTCGTCGTCTCCGCCCTGTCGCCCGACCTGTCGGGCACGTCGCTTCTCGACGTACCCGAGCCGGTCGCGAAGCCGGGGCAGGTTACGATCCGGGTACGAGCCGCCGCGCTCAATTATCCCGACCTGCTGATGACCCGCGGCGAGTATCAGCTCAAACCGCCGCTCCCCTTCGTCCCCGGGCTGGAGATAGCGGGCGAGGTGATCGCCGGCGGCGGCTTCGCCCCCGGCACCGCGGTGGTGGCGGGCACGCGCACCGGCGGCCTGGCGGAGGTGGTCGCGGTGGATGTCGGGGCGGTGCGTCCCAAGCCCGCGCATCTGTCCTTTGCGGAAGCCGCGGGGGTCGGCGCGGCGTATCTGACCGCCTATGTCGCGCTGGTGCGGCTCGGCAAGATCGAGCCCGGCGAGTGGGTGGTCGTGCACGGTGCGACCGGCGGCGTGGGACTGGCGGCGGTCGATCTGGCGAAAGCGCTCGGCGCGCGGGTCGTCGCCACCTCGCGCTCCGCCGAAAAGCTGGCGATCGTCGCGGACGAATATGGCGTCGACGCCACCTCTCTCGCGCCCGGTTTTCGCGAGCGAGTGAAGGAGCTTACCGGCGGCGGCGCGGACGTGATCTACGATCCGGTCGGCGGCGACGTATTCGACGAATCGGTGCGCTGCATCGCGTTCGGCGGACGCCTGCTCGTCGTCGGCTTCACCTCCGGCCGGATCGCAACGGTGTCCACCAACATGCCGTTGATAAAGGGCTTTTCCGTGATCGGCGTGCGCGCGGGCGAATATGGCCGGCAGTTTCCCGAACGCGGCCGCGAGAACCAGGAGGCGATCTGGGCGCTGGCCGAGGAAGGGCGCATCCGCCCCCGCGTCCACGCCGAATTTCCCCTGTCGCAGTGGCGCGAGGCGCTGCTCGCGATGGAGCGGAGCGAGATGGTCGGCAAGCTGGTGCTGGTGCCCTGAAGAATTCGCCCTGCCCCGCCGTCCAAAAGAGCGGGGATGGGCAACGAAGGAGAGGTCGATGTCCGGATACGATTACGTCATCATCGGTGGCGGCTCCGCCGGCTGCGTGCTGGCGGCACGGCTGAGCGAGGATCCCGCCGCGAAGGTCTGCCTGCTGGAGGCGGGCGGCGCGAACAAGGAGCTGCTGGTGCGGATGCCGGCGGGCGTCGGCAACCTCATCAAGTCGAAGAACAAGCACAATTGGGGGTTCTGGACCGAGCCGGAACCGCACATGGACGGCCGCCGCCTGTGGTGGCCGCGCGGCAAGGGGCTGGGCGGATCGTCCTCGATCAACGGGATGATCTACACGCGCGGTCATCCGCAGGATTATGACGAATGGCGCCAGATGGGACTGGGTGGCTGGGCGTGGGACGACGTCCTGCCCTATTTTCACCGGCTCGAGGGGCATCATCGCGGCGAGTGCGACGGGCTGCACGGCGCCGATGGGCCGCTGTCGATCTCCGGCGGGGAAAGCGACAGCCCGTTCCACGACGCGCTGATCCGCGCGGGGCAGCAGGCCGGTTATCCCGTCACGACCGACTTCAACGGCGCCTCGCAGGAAGGGTTCGGCCGCTACGACCTGACGATCTCCAACGGGCAGCGCTGGTCGACCGCGGCGGCGTATCTGCGCCCGGTGCTGGGACGCCGCAACCTGACCGTCATCACCGATGCCCGCACCGCGCGCGTGGTCGTCGAGCGCGGCCGTGCGGTCGCGGTCGAGTATCTGCGCGGCAAAGCAAGGGAGCGCGTGGAGGTCGCGGGCGAGGCGATCCTGAGCGCGGGCGCGGTGCAAAGCCCGCATCTGCTCCAGCTGTCCGGCATCGGCGATCCCGACCGGCTTCGCGCGGCGGGGATCGATACCGTCCACGACCTGCCCGGCGTGGGCGAGAATTTGCAGGACCACCTCGACGTCATCATGAACTGGTCGACACGCGGCCTCGTCACCGCCTTTTCGGCGACCCGCGGGCTGGCGCAGATCAAGACCGGGCTCAACTACCTGCTGCGCGGGCAGGGGCTGGGGCGTCAGCAATTCCTCGAATCGGGTGCGTTCGTCCGCTCGCGCGACGGGCTGTCGCGCCCCGACGTGCAGATCCACGGGGTGCTGGCTGTGATGCGCGACCACGGCAAGCAGCGCGTGAACCAGGACGGCTTCTCGCTTCACCTGTGCCAGCTACGTCCCGAGAGCCGCGGGCGGATCACCGCGGCCTCGGCCGATCCGCTTGCCGATCCCCTGATCTACGCGAACTACCTCGCCGCGCCGGAGGATCGCCGCGTGATGCGCGAATGCGTGAAGATCGGACGCGACGTGGCAAGCCAGGCTGCGCTCGATCCCTATCGCCAGGACGAACTCTTCCCCGGCGCGTCGGTGCGCACAGACGACGAGATCGACGCCTGGGTGCGCGCCGCGGCGGAGACGATCTACCACCCCGTCGGGACGTGCCGCATGGGGGCGGAGGGAGACCGGCGCGCGGTCGTCGATGGCCAGTTGCGCGTGCGCGGAATAGAGGGGCTGCGCGTCGTCGACGCCTCGGTCATGCCGACGCTGGTCGGGTCGAACACCAACGCGCCGACGATCATGATCGCGGAAAAGGCCGCGGACATAATCCGCGGTGCGGGGACGAAGGCCGCGCTGGCGGCGTGAAGCGGGACGGGAGGGGCGACGCCCTCAGCCGGCGTCGCCTCCCTCCCCCAGCATCCGCCGCACCCGCGCGAGCAGGTCCGCGCGGGTGAACGGCTTGCGTACGATCCCTTCCTCCGGAACGTGCGCGATCGCGGCCAGATCGGCATAGCCGGTGACGAACAGGACCGGCAGCGCAGGCCGCATCGCCGCGGCGCGGTGCGCGAATTCGACGCCGCTCATCTGCGGCATCGCGACGTCTGCCACCACCGCCTCGATCCCCGCCTCGGCCGCCAGTGCCTCCAGCGCCGCCTGCCCGCTCGCCGCCTCGACCACGCGGCACCCGGCGTCGCGCAGGATCCCCGCGGTGACGTCACGCACGGCATCCTCGTCGTCGAGGACCAGGATCGTACGCCCCGCGATCGACGCGCCTTCGCCCCCGCCGCGATCCACGGCATCGGCAGGGGGCGCCTCGGCTCGCGCGCGGGGCAGATAGACGATCACGGTCGTCCCTCGCCCCTCCGCCGTGTCGATCCGCACTCCGCCGCCGGATTGCTTGGCGAAGCCATAGACCTGCGCCAGCCCCAGCCCCGATCCCTTGCCCACCTCCTTCGTGGTGAAGAACGGCTCGAACGCGCGCGCCAGCACCGCGTCGCTCATGCCGGTCCCGGTGTCGCTGACCGCCACGCTGACATAGTCGCCGCTGCATGGCTCCTCGACGCGCCGCGGTTCGCCGAGCGTCACGTTGCCGCTCGACACCGTCAGCGTGCCGCCCCCCGGCATGGCGTCACGCGCGTTGATCGCCAGGTTGAGCAGGATCAGCTCGATCTGCGTCGGATCGACCAGCGCGGGCCACGGGTGGTCGGCCAGCCTCGTCTCGATCGCGATCGATCGCCCCAATGTGCTCGCCATCAGCGGGACCAGTCCGCCGATCGTCTCGTTCAGGTCCACGACCTTGGCCTGCAACCGCTGACGCCGCGAGAAGGCGAGCAATTGCGCGGTCAGCGTCGCACCCCGCTCCGCCGCGGTACGGACATGCGACAGCCGCTCCAGCGAGCGCGCGTCGAGCGGCCCCGCGGCTGCGGCACGGGTCAGCATCTCGACGTTGCCCAGCACGACCGTCAGCAGGTTGTTGAAATCATGCGCCACGCCGGAGGTCAGCTGCCCCACCGCCTCCAGCCGCTGCATCTGGTGGAGCGTCTCCTCCATCCGTTCGCGCTCGGCGATCTGGCGGGTCAGCTCCGCGGTGCGCTCGGCCACGCGCGCCTCCAGCGCCGCGCCCGCCAGATGCCGCTCGGTCACGTCGATCGCGCAGCCGACATAGCCGACGAACGCGTCCGCCTCGAACCGCGGCTGGATGACGCTGAACATCCACCGCTCGCGACCGTCGATCCCGGTCAGCTTGTAATCGCCGCTACGCTCGCGCGGGTCGGCGAACCAGCTTGCATAGAAAGCGCGTGCCGCATCGCGCACGTCGGCGCGGATCAGCGGGGCGAACCCCTCCGCCATCACCTGTTGCGGCGCGATACCGAACAGCAGCTGGAAACCCTGGCTGGCGAACAGGATCCTGCCGCGCGCATCCGTCGTCCATACCAGCGCGGGCAGGCCGTCGGCCAGCGCGCGAAAGCGCTGCTCGCTCTCGCGGATCGCCTCGGCCTCGCGGCGACGCGCGGTGATGTCGATCGCGGTGCCGATCGCTCGGACGCATCGATCGCCCTCGAAGATGCCGCGCCCCTTCACCGCGATCCAGCGCGGCGCGCCGCGATCCGCATCGACGCGGTATTCGATGTCGTAGATCGCACGCCGGGCGGGATCGATCGCCGCCTGGAACGATGCCGCCACCGCCGCGCGATCGTCGGGGTGAACGCGCCGCAGGAACGCGCCGATCGACCGCTCGGATGGCGGCGGGTCATCGTACATCGCCCACAGCCGCGCCGATCCTGCGAAGGTGCCGGTCGTCAGGTCGCAATCCCACGTGCCGATTTCGCCGACGTCGGTGGCGAGTTCGAGCGAGTCGCGGCTGATCGCGAGCGCGGTTTCCGCGCGGTGCCGCTCGGTCTGGTCGTTGCCCTGGACGAACACCGCAGTGATCGCGCCGGTCGCATCGGCGATCGGCTGATAGACGAAATCCAGCCGCCGTTCGTCCTCCCGTCCGCTCATCGGATCGACCAGCCGCACCGGCACGTCGGTTCCGCTGTAGGGCGATCCGGTGGCGACGACCTGGTCCAGCCGCTCCATGAACCCCTGCGGTTCCAGTTCCGGCATCACCTCCGCGATGGCGCGTCCGGTCAGGTCGCGGTCGCCGACGAGCGCGCGGAACGCCGCGTTCGCCAGTTCCACGACATGCCCCGGCTGACGCAGCACCGCGACGAAGCCCGGCGCCTGGTCGAACATGCGGTGCAGCCGCCGGCTGTCCTCCGTGATCGCGCGGGCGGCGCGGACGCGCTGCGTCGTCTCCGACACGATGCACAGCACGCCGCCGATCGCACCCGTCTCCAGCGGCACCGCCGAATAGGAGATGTCGAAATACACCTCCTCGCCGTGCCCCGCGCGCTCGATATAAAAGGGGCGGTCACGCGCGGCGAAGGTCCGCCCGGTGGTCCGCACCCCCTCCAGCAGCGGCCCCAGATCGTCCCACAGCTCGGCCCAGCCCTCTCGCGCCGGGCGACCCAGCGCGCGCGGGTGCTTGTCGCCGATCGTCGGGGCGTAGGTATCGTTATAGAGCGCGACGTACTCGGGACCCCAGAACAGCACGATCTCCGCCCGCGTGGGCAGCATCAGGGCGACCGCGTGGCGCAACGCCGCCGGCCAGCCCTCGATCGCTCCCAGCGGCGACGTCGTCCAGTCATATGCCGCGATCAA
>CAJYKB010000051.1 GCA_913774925.1 uncultured Sphingomonas sp.
CCCGGCGACGACAACCTCGCTCTCCAGCCGGTACAGCGCGGGGTCTTCGGGGGACCACAGCCGCGGCGCCGGCAGAATGGCGGTCGCCTCGATCGTCTCGGCCGCGCCCGGAGCGATCGTCGCGGCGCGGTCGGCCAGCGTCAGCGCGACGCGGCCGTCGGGGGCGAGGACGCGCTGGCGCAGCACCACCGCCGCGGGCTGCGTGCCGGTGTTGCGCACCTCGATCGCGGCGGACAGTTGCGCGCCATCCGCGGCCGGGGCGGTGCGCACCACGCTACCCCATTGCGGCACGTGGACGCTGGCGGCGCGGACCAGGTCGACGTGGCGATAGAGGCCCGCGCCCTCGTAGAACCACCCCTCCCCCAGCGAGGCGTCGACGCGGACCGCGACGACGTTCGGGCCGCCGTCGTAATCGAGAAAGTCGCCGATCGCCGCGGCGAAGGGAGCGTAGCCGCTGGCGTTCGTAGCGACGACATAGCCGTTCACGAACACGGTGCAGTCGCGGAAGACGCCGTCGAACTCCAGCCAGATCGCGCGGTCGCGATCGGCGGGGACGATGGGGAGCGCGGTGCGATACCAGCCGACGCTGTTCTGCGGGAAATCGCGCCCGATCGCCTTGAACCCGTGCGCGGCGACCGCATCCTCGCTGTCCTTCGGCGCGGGCGCGGCGGGGGCGGCGAAGGGCAATTCCACCGCCCAGTCGTGCGGCACCCGCACGTCGCGCCACGCCGAATCGTCGAAGGCCGGCATTGCCGCATCCGCGGTCGCCACCCCGGCCTTCGCGAAGGTACGCTGGTTGCGGCCGTAGCCGAAATCGGCGGCCAGGTCCGACGCATGTCCCAGGTGGAACCGCCAGCGGGCCAGGCGATCGCGCGATCGGGGTTGCCGGATCGGGTCGGCGGGTTCGGCGGAGACGGGCTGCGCCGGCACGACCGCCACGAGCGAGGCCACGGCGCCGGCCCTCATCACATCACGTCGCTGCATGACCGCCTCCCGTCCATTTATAAGATCATTCGTATATTCCCTTATCTGTCTGTGGGTCCAGCCCGGATGGAGAGCCACCGCGGCGCGGTGTCTGTCACGAGCGACGGCTAGATCGCGGCGGCGGCCCGCGCCGGACGGGTGTTGGCGGCGATCAGCGCCGCCAGTTCGTCGCGCTCCGCCGTGGACAGGTCCGTCAGCGGCAGGCGTACCGGCCCTGCCGGGCGACCGACCGCGGCCATGCCGGCCTTGACGATCGATACCGCATAGCCGGCGTCGCGGTTGCGGATCGCGATATAGGGAAGCACGAAATTGCGCAGTCCCGCCAGGATCGTCGCCGTGTCGTGCGCGCGGACGGCAGCGTAGAAATCCAGTGCCCACCCCGGCATGAAGTTGAAGATCGCGGACGAATAGGTCGTGACCCCCATCTCCAGATACGGGGCGGCGAACGTCTCCGCGGTGGGCAGCCCGCCGATATAGGTCAGCCGGTCGCCCAGCTTCGCACGGATGCGCATCATCAGCTCGATATCGCCCACCCCGTCCTTGAAGCCGACGAGATTGGGGTTGCGCTCGCACAGCCGCGCCAGCGTATCTTCGGTGACGATCGCATTGTCGCGATTGTAGACGACGATGCCGAGCGGGGTCGCGCGGCACACCGCCTCGATATGCGCGGCCAGCCCCTCCTGCTTCGCGCCCACGAGATACGGCGGCAGCAGCAGCACGCCGTCCGCCCCCGCACGCTCGGCACGACGTGCGATATCGGTCGCGATCGCGGTGCCATAGCCGCACCCCGACAGCACCGGCACCCGCGCGGCGGTCTCCGCGGCCGCCGCGCCCACCACCTGCCCGACCTCGTCGGGGGTCAGCGAGAAGAACTCACCCGTGCCGCCCGCGGCGAACAGACCCGCCACGTCATGTTCCAGCATCCACGCGCAATGGTCGCGATAGGCACCCTCGACGAAGCGATGATGGTCGTCGAAATGGGTCACGGGGAACGACAGCAGCCCGCCGCCCAGCCGTCGTGCCATCTCCACCGGATCGAACCGCGCCATCGTCTCTCCCCCTGTACGTCCCCGGGGAGTCTCCCCCGTGCGTCGACGGCTAACGCAATGGTCGATACCGGTCCAAGCCAATGACGGGATCGATCGATACCGATCCTGTCATGATGCGAGCGGCGCGATCAGGCGCTCCAGCCGTGGCAGCACCGGATTGTCGTGACCATGGCGCCAGACCAGGTAGAGTTCGGCCAGCAGGTCCGGCGCATCGAACGGGACCAGCACCACGCCCTCGACATGCAGCGCCGCCGCACTCGCGGGCACCAGCGCCACGCCGATGCCGGCGCCCACCAGCGCGAGCATCGAATGGATCTGGCTGACATATTGCACCATCGGCGGCGCGATGTCCGCCGCCTGGAACCGCGCCGTCAGCAGGTCGAAGAAATAGCGTGCGCCTTTGGGCGAGTACATCACGAACGGCGTATCGCGCAGATCCCCGAACCCCGTCGCCCCCCGCCCGGCCAGCGCGTGGCCGGCCGGGACCGCCAGCCACAGCGGCTCGGCGACGACACGGTGCGCCGCAAACGCCTGTCGCGCGAAGGGCGGGCGAAGCAGACCGGCGTCGAGATCGCCGGCCATGAGCGCCTCCACCTGATCGCCGCTCACCATCTCGTGCAGCGAGAGGTCGACCTCCGGCATCCCGGCCTTCACCTGCTTGATGAGGCGGGGCAGATAGCCGTAGCCGGACGCCGCGGTGAACCCCAGCGACAGCGATCCGACGTCGCCCGCCGCGTGGCGTCGCACCATCGTCGCGGCGTGTTCGATCGCGCGGTGGATCCGTCTCGCTTCGGGCAGGAAGCCGCGGCCGGCGGGTGTCAGCCGCACCGATCGGCTGGTCCGCCGGAACAGTTCGACGCCCAGCACCCGCTCCAGGATCCGGATCTGCCGGCTGAGCGGCGGTTGCGTCATGTTCAGCCGCTGCGCAGCCCGGCCGAAGTGCAGCTCCTCCGCCACGGCGATGAAACAGCGGAGCTGGGCGAGGTCGAACATCGCAACGGTGTCGGCGCTATCGGGCGGCGCCGCAACCGGTCAGGGCAGTTGCTCCGTCCGCTTGCGCCCGTCGCGCACGCACGCCGCCAGCCAGCGGCGACGCGCCACGGCGTCGCGCGGCAGCCGATCGGCGAGCGCGAGCCACGCCAGCGCCTCGGCAGCGCGGACGCCCGGATCGCGGGCGATCCGCGCGAGATCCTCCGCGAACGGCGCGAAATAGGCCGGGACGCCCTGCCAGTCGGCAAGCCGCGCGGTCGCCGATTCGATCGTCCAGCTATCGGCATGGAGGCCGATGTCCGCCAGCCCGCGCGCCACGCGGAAGATCAGCCAGTGCAGGTGCCCGAGGCGATCGCGCGGGGCGGAGAACATCCCCGCCCCGGCGGCCAGCGTCTCGGCGAAGCTCCCCCACCCCTCTACGAAGGCGGCGGCATAGCGCGCGCGCAACGGATGCGGCGGGGCGGTGCCCTCGACGCCGAGCTGGAGCATGTGCCCCGGCAACAGCTCGTGCGCGGCGACGCTGGGGAGCGACCACAAGGGTCGGCGGCGCACATCGCGAAGGTCGACGACGTAGCTGCCGGCCCGGCCAGGGGCCGGCACGACGCGATACCCGCCCTTGCCGGCGGTGATCTCCTGCGCGTCCAGCGCCCGAACGTCGCACTCGAGGGTCCAGCCGGGCGCATCGGGGAACAGGCGACGGGTCAGCGTCCGCAGAGGCACGAGGTTCGCCTGCATCGCTGCCACGGCGGCGGCGCGTCCCGCGCCATTGTCCTCGGGCAGGAAGTGCTGATCGGCGAACAGCCGGCGAAAGCGATCGCCGACGCTGCCGCCCGACAGACCGATCGCCGAGAAGCAACGATCCGCCTCGGCATGCAGCCTCGCCAATGCGCGTTCCAGGCGCGACCGCGCGCCGGCCACCGTCACGCCATCGCCCAGCGTGCGGCCGATCCGCGCGGCGAGGTCGCCGGGCGTGCGCGACAGGTGCGCGTCGATCGCCAGCCCCGCGCGCGCCGCCAGCACGTCCAGCCGTCGTCCCGGGCTCAGGCGCGTCACGTCGATGCGCGCGAGCAGCGCCAGCGCCTCGCCGGGCGGCAGCGCGGTAGCGGTGTCGAGCGCTGCACCGGCCGGGTCCGCCTCGACGCACCAGCCGCGCGCCGGGACCAGCAGCGCTCCGGCGCCCAGCACGACCTCGCGCCGCCCCGGTCTCACGGGACGAGCGGCACGCGGTTGTTGCGCAGCGTCGTCTCCATCGCATCGCCGGGAAGCGCCACCGCCGCCGCGACCGTGGCCGGATCGACGCCACGCGGCAGCGACAGCGCGACCCTGGCGGTGCGCGGCCTCAGGTCGGACGGCGCATCGAGCGGGGGCAGCGGTACGCGCGCCAGCACCGCGCCGTCGCGCGTCACCAGTCGCGCCTCTCCCCCGCCGGTCGCGCGCGCGCCCAACGAGTGGACGGTCAGCGTGACACGGCGACCCGCCAGTTTCACGTCGTCGCGCCCGATGCCCAGGTCCGCTCGCTCCGCCACCGGGGTGCCCGGCGCGATCATCTCGGCCTCGATCACGGTCGTCGTACCGGGCGCGAAGCTCACCCTGGTGCCAGCACTGCGTTCCAGCGCGACCTCGCGGCTGGTGGCGTGGGTGACACTCCGCCCGCCGTCGGGACTGCTGCCGACGCTGACCCGCCAGCGACCGGCATCGACGTTCCACGTCCCCATCTCGGCCGCCTCGACCACGCTACCGGTGTTGACCGCGACGACGCGGAAGCGCGTCGGGGTCGCATGTTCCACGAGGATTGCGACGCGTTCGGCGGCATCCTGGTCATCGAAGCGCCAGCTGACCGCGTTGGCGGGCCAGTGCTGGCCGCGACGCAGCGCGATCGCGCCGAGCCGCTCGCGCTGCAGGATCTCGCTCGGCTGCTCGACCCGGTCGGACCACCAATGGCCCCGGGTATAGAGATATTCGTGGCTCGCCTTGTCGACGATCGCATCCGCGTGGAGCGTCTCCAGCGCGGAAAGGTCGCCGGTCGCGGCCCAGCGCGCGTAGAGCGCAAACGGGTCGGCACCGGCCTTGCCGGCGAGCGACGCGCGCCAGTCCTTTCCTTGCGGCAGCAGGTCGAAGACGTTGTCGTCGATCTCCGCCAGCGCGCCCGGCCCCGCGGCGGCGACGCGCGCCTCCAGCGGGCGCAGGTACTTGTCCTCGCCGGTGAAGTGCCACGCCGCCCACATCGTCTGCAACGGCACGCTCGCGCCGCCGCCGTCGCCCGCGCGCTCGGCATCGGTGAACCAGTTGATCTCGTTCGGATAGCGTCGTCGCCCGTCGACCGTCTTCTCGTGCGCGAGCAGCCCGTCGGCGAGCCCCGTCACGAGGCCGCGGGCCACCGGGTTGCCGTTGTAGATCCCCAACAGCGTCGGTCCGTGCAGCACGCTGAACGCATAGGGCTTCTGCCAGGCCCAGGGCATGTCGGTGTAGATCTTGCGCCCGCCGTACCAGCTGGACGCAAAGTGAAGGTGACCGGCGGGGTTGCGCGTGATGACGCGCGTCAGCCCGCGGGTGTTGTCCATCAGCCGTTCGAGCGCGACCGGTTCGCCCCAGTTCAGATACAAACGCTCGGCATTGACGTTCAGCCCCTCCTCATAGGCGTGGAGCTCGTCGGTGGTGACATGGCCCAGGCCGTTCACGATCATGCCGTTCCGATAGACCGCATCGTCGAGCGCACGCAGCGAGGCGGCGATCTTGTCGGGCTTCACCCCCATCAGCGCGACGCCGGGCCATTGCTGCGTCAGGTCGACGTCGTCGGAGATGCCCCCGCCGAAATCACCGTACGGCACCTGCCGCTCGTCGATCCACCAATCGACGAAGCGGCGGACGTATTTCAGGTCCTCCAGCTGGCGGAACGCCCACAAAGGCACGCCCGCGGGCGGCGTCTGCAGCGTGACGGCGGGCATGTTTTCGGGGCGATAGTCGATGTCCGCCCAGTAGGTCCGCGCCAGCTGGTTGTCGGGATCGACGCGCAGCAGATCGGTGATGTCGCCGAACAGCCGGCGATAGAGGCTCAGGCGCTGGGAGGCGGTATGCTCCTCCACCAGAAAGCCCCAATTGTCCTTCACTTGATTGAGACGGTCGGCGACATGCTCGCGCAGCGCCTCCGCGCGCGGCTTGAAGACCAACCGGATACGCGCGCCGTCGAGGCTCTGCGCGTCGAAGTCCGCCGCCGCCGACGCGATCGTCAGATACAGGCTGTCGTTGCTGAGGATGCGGTCGCGCAGGTCGAGCCAGAGCGTGCGCTTCTCGTCCGGTCGCACCGACAACGACACGTCGATCATGTCGCGCCCGGGCCAGATCGGGTCCTTCACCTTGATGTTGAGCGGCACCAGCCCGCCGTTTCCGGGCGTAACCTTCAGCGCCGGAAGCTCGATCGCGATGCCGTCCAGCCCGTCGTGCAGGTTCTGCCAGCCATAGTCCCACGCCCGCGCCACCGGCTGATCGGGCGCAGCGTCGCCGAAGCTCGCCGGGATCAGGATGTGGACGATCGGATCGAGCCCGCGCGCGCGCTCCGCCCTGGCCGATCCGCCCGCCGCCCCCGCGCCGACCGCCGCCTTCACCCCCGATGTCGGCAGCGCGAGCACCGTCGCGCGTTCCTCCGGCGGATAGCGCCCGGCGATGAAGGCGTTGAGCGGGGCCAGCGCCGCCAGCGTCGGTGCCGCATCGGCGCGGACGGTATAGTCGAGCTGGAAGGTGCCCGCGGGCACCGCGCCCGCGGTGATGTCATACGCCCACAGCTCC
The DNA here is from genome assembly GCA_913774925.1 of uncultured Sphingomonas sp. Taxonomy (GTDB): domain Bacteria; phylum Pseudomonadota; class Alphaproteobacteria; order Sphingomonadales; family Sphingomonadaceae; genus Sphingomonas. The sequence continues at coordinate 6,807 of CAJYKB010000051.1, forward strand.
TGTATCGGCTGTTCCTGCATGACGTTGGTGAAGTGGAGCGTTCCCCCGGTGAGCGGCGCGGTGCGGGTGATCGACCGCACCACGCCCTTCGGGCGGCGGGCGAGCGTTTCCCTCCTGCCGTTCGCATCCCGTGTCAGCGTGCCATAGGCCGCACCGCGCAGCTCGATCTGGTTGAAGCGCTCGCCCGCGGGCACGGTCAGGTCGTAGCGTCGGCCGCCTTCGACATAGACGTTCCAGTCGGGCAGCTCGAAATAATCGTCGCGCCCGGGCAGGCGCGAGCGGTTGTAGACGCCGGGCCATGTCGTCTCGGGGATGCCGTCGACCCCCTTCCACATCTCCTGCTTGAGGTCCTTCGCGTCGGCGAATTCGACCTTGCGAATACGCGTCACAGGGTCGCTCAGTACCGGCGGCGTGGTGGTGTCCCAGCCATAGCGATGCCGCCAGCGCTCCATCCGGTCCGCGGTCACACCGCCAGACACCGCCGGTTCCTGCCCGGCGGCGAGCGCGGCGACGGCCGGCGCCCCCAGCATCCGGTCGTACACGCGCAGCTCGTCGACGTCGGAGCCGCGCATGAAATTGTAGCGGCTCTGCACCTGGTGCGGCGACAGCACGCGGCCGGCGAGCCCGAACTGGTCTAGGCCGGAGTCGAGGTCCGCCTTCGCGTCGACGCGCGCCACCTCCTTGCCGTCCACGAACAGCCGCACGCCGACCGCCTCGTCCCAGGCGAAGGCGATGTGATGCCAGCTCGTCGGCGCGGGCAGGTCGGGCATGCGCCACGACACGCGCTCGCGCGACAGGTTCGCGTCGGTGACGAAGGCGTCGAAGCCGTGGCCGTTCCAGTCGATGCGCAGGAACGCCATGTCCCAGCTCGAATGGTCGGCGAAGGCGACGCGAAAGATGTTGAACGGCGCCTCGCCCACCGGCGTGCGCGGCCGCCAGAAGAAGGACAGCGTGCCGCGCGCCGCGCGGATGTTGCCCGGCGCCGACCAGGCGACATAGCCGTCGTCGGCCCACTCCGCCGCGCCGCCGATCCGCCCGTCAGGGACGATCGCGACGTTCGAGCGGAAGTTGGGCTCCGCCGCGCCCCCGGCCACCTCGGCGGTGGTGGTGCGATCGAGTGACGCGCGGAACAGCAGCCCGTTGCCGCGCTGCGCCGCGGCCGGGGCGGCGCCGGCGACGATCAGCGCGAGCGATGAGACGCCGAGAGCAAGGGCGCGCATGGTCGACACCTCCTGTGTCAGACCCGCTCGACCCGCGCCAGCCGCGGCGAGAGCAGGTGCACGACGAGCAGCGCCGCGAAATAGGCGCTGGCGCATACCGCGAACAGCAGGTCGTAGCTGTGCGTCGCATCGAGGACGTAACCGGTGAACGTCGCCATCCCCATGCCGCCGATCGCGCCGACCATGCCGCCGATCCCCACGACCGACCCCACCGCGCCGCGCGGGAAGATGTCGGACGGCAGCGTGTAGAGGTTGGCCGAGAACGCCTGATGCGCGGCGGTGGCGAGCCCGATGATGGCGACCGCGCTCCACAGATTGTCGATCGACTGCGCGAAGAAGATCGGCAGGACGCAGACCGCGCTCGCCAGCATCGTCAGCTTGCGCGCCGCATTGGCGGAATAGCCTGCCTTCAGCAGCCGCGACGACATCCAGCCCCCCGCGATGCTGCCGACGTCCGAGATCAGATAGACCGCGGCCAGCGGCAGACCGAACGTCTTGAGGTCGAGATGATAGCGTTCATAGAGGTAGCCCGGCAGCCAGAAGAGGAAGAACCACCAGATCGGGTCGATGCAGAACTTGCCCAGCGCATAGGCCCAGGTTTCACGCACGCGGATCAGGCGGGACCATGCGATCGGCACCGACGCGTCGACCGGATCCTGCTCGATCCACTCACGCTCCGCGACGGTCAGCGACGGTTGATCGCGCGGATGGCGGTACAGCACCCACCATGCGATCAGCCACACGATGCCGAACAGCCCGGTGACGTAGAAGGCGGCGCGCCAGCTGAACGCCAGCACCAGCCAGGGCACCAGCAGCGGCGTGATGATCGCGCCGACGTTGGCGCCCGCGTTGAAGATGCCGATCGCCAGCGCGCGCTCGCGCTGCGGGAACCAGTCGGTCACCGCGCGTATACCGGCGGGAAAGTTGCCGCTCTCGCCGATGCCGAGGCCGAAGCGCGCCGCGGCGAAGGTCGTCGCGCTGGTGGCGAGTCCGTGCGCCATATGGCTGATCGTCCAGATGACGATCGCGATCGTATAGCCCAGCTTCGCGCCGAGCGTATCGACGACGCGGCCGAAACTGACATAGCCGATCGCATAGGCCAGCTGGAACCAGAACACGATTCCGGCGAAGTCCGCCTCCGTCCATTTCAGCTCGGCCGACAGCGTCGGCTTCAGCACGCCGATCATCTGCCGGTCGACGTAATTGATCGCGGTCGCCGCGAACAGCAGCGCGCACACCACCCAGCGCTGTCGCCCGCGCGGACGCGGCACGGCGGTCGATTTGGCGATTGCGGGCGCTTCGATCGTCGCCATCATCCTCTCCTCGTTGGCTCAGGCGTTCAGCGCGCCGTTATGGTGCATCCCAGGGTGAGGCGGTCGTCGAACGTCGCCGTCACCGTGTCGCCCACCGCCACCGGGTGGACCCCGGTGATCGCGCCGGTCGATACCCACGTCCCGGCCGGCAGCGCGATGCCGCGCGCGGCCATATGCTCCAGGAGGAAGCGCACCGCGCCGAACGGTCCGTCCAGCATGGTCGCGGCGCGCGCGCGCCCCACCTCGACGCCGGCCACGACGAGCGCGACCGGCCAATCGCCGATGTCGTCCTCGCGCCAGTCCGCCGCCGCCGGGCCGACGATCAGCCCGTTGTTGTTGCCGAAGTCGGAGACGGTCACCGCCGGTCCATTGGCATTGATGCCGGGAAAGGGCGAGCTTGCGATCTCGATCCCGACATGGACCGCATCGACCAGCGCGCGCGCCTCGGCATCGGTATAATGCGCCTTCGCGGGATCGGGCGCGGTGCCCAGCCGCAGCAGGAACTCCGCCTCCGCGGCGGCGAACCCGTCACCGAAGACGGGCATGTCGGCGCGCGCCGCACCGTCCCCGGTCCCGATCACGATCACGATCTGATCGGCGAAGATCGGCCCGGCCAGCCGGTTCGCGCCGTCGACGGGCGGGTCGATCTTGCCGACCTTCCAGCCCGCCACCGTCCGCGACGACAGCGCGAGCGCGGCATCCTGGACGCGATAGCCGTCGGCGAGCGAACCCGGCATGTCGCCGGGATAATCCGCCAGCGCGATGCCGGCACGGCGGGCGTCGACGAAGGCGCGGGCGATCTGCTCCGCGCCGGTGGTGCTGTGTCCGATGGTCACCGGTCCTCCCCTCATTCCGTGCCGTGGCTAATGGAAACCGGTGTCAATGACAAGCGCGGAACGAAGTCGCGCCCGCCGGGCGAGGGATTGGCAGCGCCGCCCGCGCGTCGCTATGCTCCGCACGATGCAGAAAACCGGCCAGCCGACGATCAACGATGTCGCCCGCATCGCGGGCGTTTCCAAAAAGACGGTCAGCCGCGTCATCAACCAGTCGCCGCTGCTCAACGAGGAGACGCGCCGCAAGGTCGAGGAGGTGATCGGCGGGCTGGGCTACGTCCCCAATCCGCAGGCGCGCGCGCTGGCGCTGCGGCGCAACTTCCTGATCGGGCTCGTCCACGACAACCCCAATGCGCAGACGGTGCTCAACGTGCAGCAGGGCATGCTGGAGGCGCTGGACGACACCGAATTCGAGATGGTGGTGCGGCCGGTCCGGCGCGGATCGCCGACGATGCTGGAGGATCTGCGCCACTTCCTGGAGCGGCAGCGGCTCTTCGGCGTCCTGCTGATGCCCCCGATCAGCGAGAACGACGCGGTGGCGAAGCTGTGCGACGACATCGGCTGCCGCTACGTGCGGATGGGATCCGCCATGCTGGATGACGAGGCGCATATGGTCGCCTCCAACGATCGCGACGCGGTGCGCGGGGCGACCGAATATCTGATCGCACAGGGGCATCGCCGCATCGGACTGGTCGCCGGGCCGTACGGTTTCCGCTCCGCGCACGAGCGGCGCAGCGGGTTCGAGGAGGCGCTCGGCGATGCCGGCATCGCCCTCCCGCGCTCGATGATCGCGGAGGGCAACTACACGTTCGAATCGGGGCTGGCCGCGGCAGGGCGCCTGCTCGACCTGACGCCGCGCCCGACCGCGATCTTCTCCTGCAACGACGAAATGGCGGCGGGTGTCGTCCATGCCGCCGCACAGCGCGGGCTGGACGTGCCGCGCGACCTGTCGATCCTGGGCTTCGACGACACGCCGATCGCGGCGCACATCTGGCCGCCGCTGTCGACGGTGCGCTGGCCGATCGCCTCGATGGCGCGCTCCGCCGCGCTGAAGCTGATCGGCGGCGCGGAACCCGGGGACGAGGGGGTCGACGAACCCGCGATGTTCATGTCGACGCTGATCCGTCGCGGCTCGGTGGCCGCCCCGCCCGCCTGAGGGCTTGAATTTCCTTTTGACACCGGTTACCAAGCGCCCACGTTATTGACGTTGGGAGGGAGGGGATCATGCGGCCATCGACGCCCGATCGTGCGCGCCTGCGCATATTGCCCGGGCGGGCGTGCCGCCGCCCCGCCTCCCCCTGCCCCACCGCTCCGCCGCCCCGGCGGCGCCCCGCCATGCCGCCCGCCTGACCGCCAATTGGAGTTTCCGATGTTCGACCGGACCTATTACGCCACCCACCCCGACATGATGGAGTGCGTCAGCAACGACGAACTGCGCGACCGCTACCTGATCCGGAACCTGTTCCGTGCGGGCGAGTGCGTGCTCAACTATACCCACGCCGACCGCTTCGTGATCGGCGGCGTGGCGGTGGAAGGCGGCAGCGTCGCGCTGCCCGCGCAGGCGGAGCCCGCCTCGGCCAAGGGCCATCCCTTCCTGGAGCGGCGCGAGATGGCGATCGTCAACGTCTCGACCATCGAAGGCACGGTGACCGTCGACGGCGAGACCTTCACACTCGGCAACAAGGACTGCCTGTACGTCACGATGGGAGCGAAGGACGTGTCCTTCGCGGGCGACGGCGCGCGCTTCTATCTCGCCTCGTGCCCCGCGCACCGGGCGTTCACGACGCGCAAGCTGGGTATCGTCGATGCCAATGCGCTCGATCGCGGGAGCCTGAAGGAGTCGAACGAGCGGACGATCTATCAGCTCGTCATCCCCGGCATCTGCGACAGCGCGCAGCTGGTCATGGGGCTCACCGTGCTGAAGCCCGGCAGCGTCTGGAACACGATGCCGCCGCACATCCACGACCGCCGCAGCGAAATCTATTTCTACTTCGAGCTCGACAATCTCGACACCGATCGCGTCATGCACTTCATGGGCGAAGGCGAGGCGACGCGCCACATCGTCATGGCCAACGAGGAAGCGGTCATCAGCCCGCCGTGGTCGATCCACATGGGCGCGGGCACCAAGAGCTATGCCTTCATCTGGGCGATGGCCGGCGAGAACCAGGATTATACGGACATGAACGTCCTCGACATCTGTCAGCTGGCGTGAGGGGGGCCGCGACCATGAGCAATCCGTTCGATCTGTCGGGCAAGGTGGCGCTGGTCACCGGCGCCAACACCGGCATCGGTCAGGGCATCGCGCTGGCACTCGCGGGGGCCGGCGCGGACCTCGCGGTGGTGGGACACCTGCCCCCCGACGAGACGCTGGACAAGGCCCGCGCGCTGGGCCGGCGCGCGCATTTCATCGAGGCGGACCTGCTGTCGATCGAGCCGGTCGGCCGCGTCGTCGAGGAGGCGGTCGCGGCGTTGGGTCAGGTCGACATCCTCGTCAACAACGCCGGGATCATCCGGCGCGAGGATGCGGTCGACTTCTCCGAGAAGGACTGGGACGACGTGATGAACATCAACGTCAAGACCGTGTTCTTCCTGAGCCAGGCGGCGGGGCGCCACATGATCGCGCGCGGCAGCGGGAAGATCATCAACATCGCCTCGATGCTGAGCTTTCAGGGCGGCATCCGCGTGCCCAGCTACACCGCGTCCAAGTCGGGCGTGGCCGGGATAACGAAGCTGCTCGCCAACGAATGGGCGGGCAAGGGCCTGAACGTCAACGCGATCGCGCCGGGTTATGTCGCGACCGACAACACCGCGCAGCTGCGCGCGGACGAAGCGCGCAGCAAGGCGATCCTCGACCGCATTCCCGCGGGCCGCTGGTCGACCCCGGAGGATATCGGCGGCCCGGCGGTGTTCCTCGCGTCCAGCGCCTCCGATTACGTCAACGGGCACATCCTCGCAGTCGACGGCGGCTGGCTGGCGCGATGACGGAGCAGAGCGCGCCGAAGGCGGGCGGGCGCCTTCTCGCTTTCGGTGAGATCATGCTCCGTCTGTCGCCGCCGGGGCGCGAACTGCTGCTGCAAAGCGGGCGGCTCGACGTCTGGGTCGCGGGCGCGGAGGCCAATGTCGCGACGCAGCTCGCACGGCTCGACCATGACGTCGGCTTCGTCAGCCGCGTGCCCGACAACGACCTGGGCCGCGCCGCCATCGCCACGCTGCGCGGGCACGGCGTCGACGTCGGCGCGATCCAGCGCGCCGGGGAGCGGATGGGGCTGTATTTCGTCACCTCCGGCGCCGGGATGCGCGCGACGGAGGTGATCTACGACCGCGCCTGGTCCGCCTTCGCCGAGGCGCCGGCCGACGCCTGGGACTGGGACACGCTTCTCGTCGGCGTCGACCGGCTCCACCTCTCCGGCATCACCCCCGCGCTCGGCCCCGCCCCCGCAGCGGCGGCGATCGCCGCGGCGGAGGCGGCATCGGCGCGCGGAATCGCGGTATCCTTCGACGGCAATTGGCGCGGCAAGCTGTGGGAGCGGTGGGACGGCGATCCGCGTGCGCTGCTGACCCGCATCGTCGAACACGCCGACCTGATGTTCGGCAACCACCGCGACATCGCGCTGCTGCTCGGTCGCGACGACTTCTCCGGCGATGCGGAAGATCGCCGCCGTGCCGCGGCGCTCGCGGCATTCGAGCGGTTTCCCAGGCTCGCCACGATCGCCTCGACCGCGCGCCACGTGGAGAACGTCGACCTCCATCGCCTCTCCGCCAGGGTGGAAACCCGCGAGGCGGTCGCGCAGACCGACGAGATCGAGCTTGCCGGAATCGTCGATCGTATCGGCGGCGGCGACGCCTTCGCGGCCGGCGTGCTCCACGCGTTGCGCTCGGGGAGCGACCACCGGGCGGCGGCGCGAAACGGCCTCGCGCTCGCGGCGCTCAAACATTCGCTGCCGGGCGATGCTGCGCTGTTCCGTCAGGCCGATATCGACGCCTGGCTCGCCGGGGGGCTCGACGTCCGGCGCTGACGGCGGACACCGGCCCCGCAAAACCGGGGTCGACAAATACGACCGACCGACAACAGCTTGGCTATTGACACCGGTTACCAAGGTTGGTCATTACGGATCGAGACGGACTGTGATTGCATGGCCGTCGATGGGAGGATGTTCTGACATGACGCGCACGACCACCTCCCGTCACACGGTTCCGAGCCGCATCGCCCGACTGCGCGGGATAGCGGTGTCAGGACCAAGGAACTCGCGGTGTGAAGCCGCTTCAGGGGAGGGATCGTTTCCAATGTGCCGCACTTCGTTCTTGTCGTCCGCGCGCCTCGCCGGCGTGTCGCTGGCCGCACTCGCGTTCGGCACGCTCCTGCCGGGTGGCGCCGCCGCACAGGTGGCCAGCGCGCAGGCCTCGACCGACATGTCCGCCGATGCCACGCAGCAGCCGGTGCAGGAGGTCGGCACCGCCAGCGCGGCGCAGGCCAATCCCGCCGGCGCGACACCCGATCCCAGTGACGACACCGGCGACATCATCGTCACGGGCTTCCGCTCCAGCCTGCGCAAGGCACAGGACTTCAAGAAGTCGGCGGTCAACCTGACCGAATCGGTCCTCGCCGAGGACATGGCGAAGATGCCCGACCTCAACCTGTCGGAATCGATCCAGCGCGTGCCCGGCGTCGCGATCAGCCGCGAGGGCGGGGAAGGGCGCAACATCACGCTGCGCGGCTTCGCACCCGATTTCACGCGCTCCACGCTGAACGGCATGGAGGTGCCCGCCAGCTCCGACGGCCTGGATTCGGGCGGGTTCACGGTCAATTCCAGCCGTGCGTTCGACTTCAACGTCTTCGCGTCCGAGCTCTTCAACCGCATCGACATCCAGAAGACCGCGCGCGCATCCGTCGAGGAAGGCGGCATCGCGGGCACGGTCGACCTGTATTCGGGCCGTCCGTTCGACCGCCCGGGAACGCACCTCGTCCTGTCGGGGCAGGGCAGCTACAACAGCGTCACGCGCCACGTCGATCCGCGCGCCGCGGCGGTGTTCAGCGACACGTTCGCCGACGACACCATCGGCATCCTCGTCTCCGCCGCCTATTCGGAGCGCACCGTGTGGCAGGAGGGGCGCTCGAGCGTGCTGTGGACCAGCCCGTTCATCAACGGCGATTCCTGGGCCGACACCAACCCGACCGTCACCGGCACGCCGCAGGCCTGCGGCGCCGCGGATCGGCTCGACTGCCTGTGGGCGCCGCGCCTGCCGCGCGCCGACTTCTTCGGCAACGATCAGCGCCGGCTGGGCCTGTCGGGTGCGCTCCAGTTCAAGCCGACCGACCGGCTGACGGTGTCGTTGAGCGCGCTCTACTCGCGGCTGAAGAACGAGCGCCTCAACTACAATTCGATGGAATGGCTGCTGACCCACGGCGCGCCGGGCAACTTCACCGGCCAGACGCCGCTGTCGTTCACCGTGTCGCCCAACGGCAAGGAGGCGATCGCAGCGAGCTTCAACGACGTCACCTCCTGGTACGAGAACCGGCAGCAGGATTCGACGTCGGTGTTCCAGCAATATGTCGGCAACCTCGACTATAAGATTACCGACGAGCTGACGTTCCAGGGGCTGGTCGGCAAGGCGCGCAACTCGGCCGACCGTACCGAGCTGCGCTTCTACGTGCGCTCGGTGCCGCACTTCTACTCCTACGATTACAGCGCCAGCCGCGACGTGCCGACGGTCAGCTTCGGCAGCTACGATCCCAACAACGCCGGCAACTATCTGGATGCGCTGACCGCAGCCAACCGCATCAACAACATCCTGAAGGACAATTTCACCACGAAGGGGGATTTCACCTTCGAGCGCGGCGACCTCGTGCTGAAGGCGGGCTTTGCCTACAACCGCCGACTGGTCCGGTATAACGAGGGACAGGGCAACGCGCCCAACATCACCCCGATCAGCTCCTATCTCACCAGCTTCCCGATCCCGCATTTCGGATCGGGCGTCATCGACGGCGGGCTGCCGACGTTCGCGGTCGTCGACTTCGGAAAGATCCTGAGTTCCGGCCTCGTGTCGACCGACTACGCCCCCAACGTCGGCGCCGGCTGGCAGGTGGTGGAGAAGACGACCGGCGGATACGTCGAGGCCAACGACCGCTTCGACCTGGGCGCGCTGACGCTGCGGCTGAATGCCGGCGTGCGCTACGTCCATACCGGCGTCGAATCCTCGGCCGTCGTCGCCGGCTCGCCGGTGGAGGTGAACCACGGCTACAACAACTTCCTGCCCTCCGCGAACGCGGTGCTGGAGTTCACGCCCGACATCTTCCTGCGCGCCTCCTATGGCCGCTCGATGACGCGCCCGGCGCTCAGCTCGCTCAACATCGCGGGGCCGGTGTTCGGCTACGACACGCGCACGGTCAGCAACTTCGGCAATCCCTATCTGAAGCCGTACCAGTCGAACGACTTCGATCTGGCGGCGGAATGGTATTTCGCCAAAGGCGGCCTGCTGAGCGCGGGCGTGTTCTACAAGGACATCGTCAGCTCGCTGACGACGGCCGTCATCACGCAGAAGATCCCCGAGCAATATTGGGCCGCGATCTACGCCGACCCGCTCTACAGCCCGACGTACAACGCCGATCCGGCGACGACGCCCTATACCTTCTTCACCACCGTCAACACGCCCGGCGGCAACAGCGTGAAGGGCGTCGAGCTGACCGCGAACATCCCGTTCTCGATCGTCAGCGACTGGCTGTCGCCGTTCGGGATCGCGTCGAACTACACCTATGTCGACGCGCGCGACAGCACGGGCCTGTCGCCCAATTCGTACAACGTTACCGCCTATTACGACACGGGTTCCTACGGCATCCGCGCGTCGCTCAATCACCGCGACGATTATCTGATCTCGACGCCGGGCGGCAACGGTAACGTCCAGGCGCGCAAGTCGGGTTCGACGCAGCTCGACATGTCGGCCTATTGGAACGTCACCCCGCGCATCACGCTCACCGTGCAGGGCGTGAACGTCAACAACCAGAAGGAGCGCTATTACGATACCGGCGACGGTACGCAGTTCCTGACGCGCGAATATACCGGAACCGGGCGCACCATCCTGGCGGGTGTGCGCTACCAGTTCTGATGAAGGACCGGTCACCGGCCGCACCCGCGGCCGGTGGCGGACGATGGGAGAGCAAGGTGAGCCGATCCGTGACGATCGCGGCGATATGTCTGGCGGTAGCCGGTCCGGCGGCGGCGAGCCACACGGTCGACGACAGCTATACCGTCGCGCGCCGCTTTGCCGACTATCGTGCGCACTATCCCGGCATCCGGGTGCCCGTCCTCGCGCCGCGCAGCGGCCAGACGATGGCATTCGACCTGACCTACAAAAGCGTCGGCGAGCGCGACCTGCACATCGACGTCTTCGCTCCCGCCCCGGCGATGCGGCGCAATCAGGGCCTGCTACTGGCGCATGGCGGCGCCTGGCGATCAGGGAGCAAGGCGCATCTCTACGCCCTGGCGAACCTCCTCGCACAGCGCGGCATCACCGTCTTCCTGCCCGAATATCGATTGACGCCGGAGGCGCGCTATCCGGCCGGGATGGACGACATCCGCGATGCGCTGGCCTGGGCGCAGCAGCATGCGGGCGGATACGGCCTCGGGCGCGATCGCATCGCGATCGGCGGCACCTCGTCCGGCGGGCAGATGGCGTCGCTGCTGGCGTATCGCGACACGGCGACACCGCTGCCGGGCCGCACGCCGCCCAATGCGCTGATCGACATCGACGGCGTGCTCGACGCCACCACGCCGCTGGCGCTGCAATACGAAAACGCCGCCGGCGCGGCGTCGCCGCTGGCGCAATGGCTGGGCGGATCGTTCGAGCAGGCGCCCGATGTATGGCGCGGGGCGAGCGCCGCCCGCTATGCCGGACCGCAATCGCCGCCGACGCTGATCGTCGGCAGCGGGATGGCGCGCTTCACCGCCGGGCGCGAGGCGGTGCTGGCGACGCTGGCACGCCATGGCGTGCCCACCGCGACCTACACCTTCACCGACGTGCCGCACGACATCTGGCTGTTCGAGCCGTATCTCGATCGCGTGGCGATGGAGATCGACGGATTCCTGCGCACCGTCGCCGCCGATATGCGGAGCCATCGCCGATGACACGGACCGGAATGCTGACGCTCGCCCTGCTTGCCAGTGCATTGCCGAGTGCGGCCGCCGCCCGAACGCTGCAGGTACGCCCCGATTGTGCCGCCGCCCGCGGATGCTTCCGCGCCATCGGCGCGGCCCTCGCCGTCGCCAATGCGGATCGCGGATCGGGCCCGATCACGGTGCGCGTGGCGCCCGGCGACTATCGCGAGAAAGTGACGATCGTGCGCGATCGGGTGCGGCTGGTCGGCAGCGGCGCGGCGCGCACGCGGCTGCATTTCGATGCGGTCGCGCAGACCGCCAAGCATTATCATCGCGACGGCTGGGGCACGCCGGGCTCCGCCACGCTCACGATCAACGCGAGGCACGTGACCGTCGCGGGGATCAGGGTCGAGAACGACTACGACTATCCCGCGAACGATCGTCTGCCGGACGGCGACCCGGCGAAGATCGGCAATCCGCAGGCGGTCGCCCTACTCCTCGACGTCGACAGCGACGCGGTTCGCATCACCCGCAGCGACCTCATCGGCTATCAGGACACGTTGTTCGCCAACGGCAAGCGCGCTCACATCACCGACAGCCTGATCGCGGGGAACGTCGACTTCATCTTCGGCAACGGCAGCCTGCTGATCGAACGATCGGAGATTCGGACGCGCCGCCGCTTTACGCCGGTGCCGGAAACGCCCTTCGAATCCTTCGTCGCCGCGCCCTCGACCCTGCTCGACCAGCCGATCGGCATCATCGTCTATCACTCCCGCCTGACCCGCGAAGCGGCTGTGCCCGACGCGTCGGTGGCGCTGGCCCGGCCGTGGCATCCCACCACCCGCTTCCCCGACGGCCGCTATGCCAACCCGCGCGCGGTGGGGCAGATCTCCTTCATCGACTGTTTCATGGACGCGCATATCGCGCCGCAGCATTGGGCCAAGATGAACGGCACCGCGCGGGACGGGTCGATGACGGACGTGTTCAGGCCGCAGGACGCGCGCTTTCACGAAACCGGATCTTATGGACCGGGCGCACGGCGGGTGGATATCGGGATGCCGACAGCGGGGCTGGACGCCATTCGCTCCATCAAGCGGACGTTCTTTCATCGCTGGTGACGTAAACCCTGTCGCATGCGCTGCATCGCGCGAACGGATGGAGCGCGAAGCGGAGACGACGGCCATGGCGGCAGCCTCTCACCCTTGCCGCCCCGCCCATGTCGCAAACGCTATCGACGTCGCCGCCACTTTCCGCCTGCCGCACACGAAACTAGCCGACAGCATGCGGGCGAAGCCATATTCCTGCGCATCACCCTTGGCATCGTATAGCGCATTGGCCACGCCGGGATCACGGGCGGCAGTGCAGGCGCTCGGAAAGGCGACGAGGCGGTGTCACGAACCGTAGCGAGATCCGGGCGTTGTCGACTCGACAAGGGGGAAGCACGGAACGATGCGCAAGGATCATGGCCAGACCGCGCCGGTACGGACGCTGGTGAGGAAGCTCCGTCCACCGTCCGCCATCCGGTCCTTCCTGCACAGCGAGGCGGCGGGCGGCATCATCCTGATGGCGGCGGCGGTGCTGGCCATGATCGTCGCCAACAGCCCCGTCGGCCCGCAATATTTCGCGGTCCTGCATCACCCCGTCGGCCCCCTGTCGGTGCTGCACTGGATCGACGACGCGCTGATGTCGCTGTTCTTCCTGCTCGTCGGGCTGGAGATCAAGCGGGAGCTGGTCGACGGGCATTTGTCGACCTGGGCGGACCGTACCCTGCCGACCGTGGCCGCGATCAGTGGGATGGCGGTGCCCGCCTTGCTGTATCTGGTGATCGCGATCCGGGAACCCGGACTGGCGCGCGGATGGGCGATCCCGTCGGCGACCGACATCGCCTTTGCGATCGGCGTCATGGCGCTGCTGGGCCGCCGGGTCCCGGCGTCGCTCAAGCTGTTTCTGACCACCGTCGCGATCGTCGACGACATGGGCGCGGTCGCGGTCATCGCGCTGGCCTATACCCATCAGATCAGCGGCGTGGCGCTGCTGGCGGCCGCGATGATCCTGGGCATTCTCTTCGTCCTGAACCGGCTGGGCGTGACGCGGCTGTGGCCCTATCTGGCCGGCGCCTCGCTGCTGTGGCTGGCGGTGTGGATGTCGGGGATCCATGCGACCATCGCCGGCGTATTGGCGGCCAGCGTCATACCGGTTCGCTGCTCGCCCGGCGCGCCCGATGCGCGGGATTCGCCGCTCCACCGTCTCGAACATGCGCTCCAGCCCTGGGTCGCGTTCGTCGTGGTGCCGATCTTCGGCTTTGCCAATGCCGGCGTCTCGCTGGCCGGATTCGGCGCGAGCACGCTGCTCCTGCCGTTGCCGCTCGGCGTGGCGGCCGGCCTCTTCCTGGGCAAGCAGGTGGGCGTGTTCGGCGCGGTCTGGCTGTCGTCGCGGATCGGATGGACGCGGCGCCCGGCGGGCGCGTCCTGGCCGCAGGTCTACGGCACCGCGCTGCTGTGCGGCATCGGCTTCACGATGAGCCTGTTCATCGGCGGCCTCGCCTTCGACGACCCGATGCTGGTCGATGAGGTCAAGATCGGCGTCCTGGCCGGATCCATCCTGTCGGCGGTCGCGGGCTATGGCGTCCTTCGCCTGAGCGCGACCGGCAGCGGGGCAACGGCACGACATCGATGATCGTCTCGGGCTCTGAGCCCCGAAGAAGGTCGCCCCGCGCCGGCACCCGGACTGCCGCTCACACCGCGTCGAAACGCGACAGGACGTTCCTCGTGATCCGCTCGACGAACGGATCGCGCGCTGCCAGCGCGTGCGCCCATTCCGTCGTCCCGGCGTTGAAGACCTCGCCCTCGCCACGACGGAACGAGGCCATCACCGCATGGCCCCGGGTCAGCCCGGGATGGGTAGCAAGCGATGCGTCGCCGAACACGTCGCGCGCGATCATGTCCAGGTTCTCCGGCGGGATGATCGCGCGATACGGGCTGTCCGGATCCTCGCCGAACACGCACGGCGCGACCGCGACGATCTCCAGCGCTTCGGGGACGCCCAGCGCGGGGACGGGTACGGGCAGGCCCGCGGCATCGAAGGTGAAGCGGCAGCCGTCATTCTCGTAACCCAGCAGCGGCACAGCATCGCCGATCACGTCGCCGTAGAACAGGTCGGTGCCCGCCAGCGCCCAGTGCCGGTCGCGATAGATGGTATAGCCGCCCTGCCCCCGCGCGGCGCACAGCCCCAGCCGGTGATAGCCGCCATAGAGGAAGCTGAGCCCGGTAATCGCCGCCTCCGGCCGGTCGAAGGCACGATGCGACCAGAGATGCGTGGCCGCGGCCGGGTCGTCCTGCGCCGCAGCATCGTCGTCGAACCCGCGCCACTTGTGACAGACGAAGGTCGCGCCCGCATCGTCGTAGCGGACTTTCCAGAACGCCGTGTTCCCGGAGAAGATCGCCAGCCCGCCGCCCGCGTCGACGAACCGCTCGATGACGTCGCGCTGACGCGCGGTCCAATATTCGCTGTGCCCGACCAGCAGCACCGCGGCATAGCCGTCGAGCGCCTCCGGCTCGGCATCCAGATCGCCGTCCGTCGCATAATCGAGCGCCAGCCCCTCACGCTCGGCCCATGCGACGAAGACATGCTCCCACTTGTGGAGGAAGCCGGCCGAGCCGTCATAGGGGGTAGCGCGATGCGCGCGCGACCAGTCGGGGTCTCCTGCCCATGGCCTTTCCCCGAACGCGCGCTTGCGCATGTTGACCAGGCGGGGGACGTCGGCGGGTGCGGCGACCAGCGGTTGCGCGAACGGACGCTGCGTCGACAATCGCCCGATGGCACCCGCCATCGCCGCGTCCAGACGCTTCGTCCCGCTCATCAAGGCGGCGACGTCGCAATAGGCGGAGGCTCCGCCCCAGTAATTATAGGCGTGATAGGTGTTGGTCGCGAGGACGATCAGCGCGCGGGCGGCCCGCGTGCCCTGTGCCGGGCGGACGCACACGAAATGATGCCATTCGGCGCCCGCGGCGTCGATCAGGCACAGGTCGTAATAGCCGGTGCGCCACCCCTCGCCGATGCGCACGTCCGTCGCCACGGGCCAGCGACAGCCGGCGCGATCGGCATCCTCCGGGGTGGGATGATCGGCGACCGCGATGTCGGGGATCGTCGCGACCACCTCCCGCGTCGCGCCGATGCGCGCGATCTCCAGCCGGCAGGGTCCGGCGGCGGAGGAGGCGTGGAGCGCGATCGTCTCGCCGGGGCGGGCGCTCAGCCGGTCGGTGTAGAAGGCGGTCACCGCGACCGCCCCCGCGCGGTGACCGGCCAGATGTCGACCAGATCCGATCCCGAGACGAGATGATAGTGATCGTACAGGTTGACGGTCGGGTCGCAATGCGGCGCCGCGAGCGTCACCACGTCGGCGAGGCGCAACGCGCGCTCCCCCCCGATCACCGCACCCTGCTCGTCGCCCATGAAGACATAGCGCGCACCCGCGCCAGCCCCCGCCAGCACGTGCGGCGGGCCGGCATCGGTCGCCATCGCCTTCAGCCCGGCATCGACGGTCGCCATGCCGGGCGTGTTGGTGCTGACGACGCGGGCGTCGATCATCAGGGCGGTTTCGAACGGCATGTCACCCTCCGTGGTCAGCGCGCAGGCGCGGTACTGATCGTCCATGAAGACGTAGGATCCCGCCTGAAGCTCGGTGAACAGACCCAGCGTCGCATCGATGCGGTGCGTCCCCGTGCCACCGCCGGATACGATCCGCGGCGCCGCGCCGGCGTCCGTCAACGCGGCGATCACGGTGCGCAGATAGGCGGCGCGCTCCGCCATCGCCGCAGCACGCTCGGCATAGTCGGCGACATGCTGCTGCATCCCGCAATAATATTGCACCCCGGCATAGACGAGCGCCGGTGTCTCCGCGATCGCGCGGAACAGCGCCACCGCGGCCTCCGGCGACGCCACGCCGGTGCGGTGGATACCGGGGTCGACGTCGATCAGCACGCTCAGCGGCCGGCCACCTGCCGCCGTCACCGCAGCCGCGATCGCCCGCACATTGTCGGGATGATCGACCGTCGCGATCAGCCCCTGGCTGCGTGCATGGAGCGCCGCAAGCCGTGCGATCGCGGGCGCGGAGACGACCGGCGATGTCAGCAGCAGGCCGCCGATCCCGGCGTCGGCCAGCGCCTCCGCCTCGCCGATCTTGGCGCAGCACTGGCCGACCGCGCCCGCGGCGATCTGACGCCGCGCGACCTCGGCGCTCTTGTGCGTCTTGGCATGGGGGCGCAGCGCCAGGCCATGCTCCTTCGCGAACGCCGCCATCCGCGCGATGTTGCGGTCGAGCGCGTCGCGGTCGATCACCAGCACCGGTGTGTTGAGCGCCCCGCGCGAGCCCTGTCGCCCGATCAGATGGCGGTGCAGTTCCTCGTCGGTCATGCCGCCACTCCGAACAGATGCGCCAGATCGCGGTTCAGGAACGTGCCCGCGGGATCGACGGCGGCCCGCACGCGCAGGAAATCGTCGGTCCGGGGATAGAGCCGCCGCACGTCGTCGGGGCCGAGCGTGTGGCGCTTCGCCCAATGCGGCCGACCGCCGCCGGCCTGAAACACGCGCTCGACCCCGGGGAACAGCGAGCGCCACTCCATCGGCGCATATTGGTGGAGCGAGATCGACGCCGCGGGGCCGAAGCTGAACGGGCTCATCCAGATATCGTCCGCCGCCGTCAGCCGGAACTCCAGCGGGAAGGCGATCGGCAGCCGCTCACGGCGGATATAGGCGATCGTTTCCATGAGCGTCGGCAGGCCGTTGGCGCGCGGCAGCTCGTATTCCATTTCCTCGAACCGGATCGAGCGGTCGGACGGGAAGATCCGCCATGCCGGCCCTGCCCGCGTCGTCGACTTGCCCGACAGCTTCATCATGCCGCGCTGGATCGACGGGATCAGCCGCGGCGCGCGACGCCCGGTTTCAAGCGCGACGCGAAACGGTCCCTCTTCGATGTCGTTGCCGTCCGCCATATCGACGGGGCCGGCGACGGGATGCAGCGTCTTGAAAATGACCTGATCCGCATAGGGGAAGACGAAGAACTCGAAATGCCGCGTCGCGCCAGCGAACTCCTCCCAGCGTTCTGCCATCTCCTCCAGCGGGCGCCGCTCGACACGCTCCTCCAGGTGATAGGCGGGCACTACCGCGATGCGGATGCGGGTCGCGATACCGAACAGCCCCAGCGACAGCCGTTGCGCCTGATACAGATCGGGGTGGCGGTCGGGGCCGCACTCGACCAGGCTGCCGTCCGCCAGCATCAGCTCGAACCCGCGCGCCTGGGTGGACAGGCTGCCCAGGTCCGCGCCGGTGCCGTGCGTGCCGGTCGCGAGCGCACCCGCCAGCGACTGCGGGTTCACATCCCCCTGATTGGCGAGCGACAGGCCCAGGTCCCACAACGCCGCGGTCAGGCGGTCGAGCCCCCAGCCCGCGGGCGCCCACACCGTCTCGCGATCCGGCGCGACCTCGATCGCGCCCTCATAATCCGCCATGCTGACCAGCGTGCCGTCGGTATCGCACAGCGGCATGAAGGAATGGCCCGCGCCGGTGACGCGCACCCGCGTCGCGCCCTGGACGATGCGGCGCAACGCCGCTTCGTCGCGCGGGCGCTCGCATCGCGCGGGCGCGGCGACGACGCTGCCCGACCAGTTGCGCCACTCCGCCATCCGCCTCTCCTATCGCTCGCGCCGCTGACCGTAGCGCCGAAACGCCGCGGCGACATCCGCCATCTGGTCCTCGTCGAGCAGGGTCGGTCCGCCGATCGCCAGCGTCCCACAATAGACCGCGGCCTGTTCCTCGATCTCCTCCGTCACTGCCAGCGCCTGGCGCAATGTCGTCCCCAGCGCGATCAGGCCATGATTGGCCATCAGGCATGCGCGCCGCCCGTCGAGCGTCTCCACCACCTGCCCGGCCAGCGCATCGCTACCGAAGGTGGCGTAAGGGGCGAGGCGCACGGTCGAGCCGCCCGATACCAGCACCATATAGTGGAGTGGTGGTATCTCGCGCCCGGCGCACGCCAGGACGGTCGCGTGGCGCGCATGGCAATGGACCACCGCCTGCGCATCGGGGCGACGATCGTAGATGCCCTTGTGCATGCGCCACTCGCTCGACGGCAGGTGATCGCCCGCCGCAACGCCCGCGGCGTCGACGCGGACGATCGATTCGGGCGTCAGCTCGTCGGGGACGATCCCGGTCGGGGTCACCAGCATCCCCTCGCCCCAGCGCGCGGATACGTTGCCCGAGGTGCCGCGGTTCAGCCCCCGCGCCTCCATCGCGCGCATGGTGGCGACCAATTCCTCGCGCAGCGCCCGCTCCGCGCTCATGCCGCCACCGCGGTCGCGCGCGCGAAGTCGAGCGTCTCGTCGAAGCTGCCGAGCGCGCCCAGCGTGCCGACCCCCATCGCCACCCGCGCCGCGACGGCGGAGGCGAAGCGCAGGCAGGCCGGGGCATCGAACCCGCGCAGCCGCGCGGCGTGATAGCCGGCGCAGAACGAGTCGCCGCAGGTGGTGGTATCGACCGGCGCAATCGCGAAGGCGGGCGCGGCGATCGTCCCCTCTGGCGCGAACAGGACGGCGCCGTCGCGCCCCATCTTGAACAGGCACGCGCGCGCGCCGAGCGCCATGAAATGCGCCGCCGCGGCGGGCAGGTCGTCGCCGCCGGTCAGGACGCGCACCTCGGCCAGGCTGGGCATGAACAGATCGACATGCGGCAACAGCCGCGCCAGCTCGTCCGCGGCGCCGGGCTGCGGCGAGATCAGGTCGCAGGTCACGAACGCGCCCGCGGCGCGCGCGGCGCGCAGCAACGGCTCTCCCTGACCGGCCAGTCCCGGAGAGCCGACCCCGCCCCAGTGCACGCCGCGCGCGGTCGCGGCGGCGGCCGTCGCGCCGTCCGCCAGCGGCTCCATCATGCTGGCGCCGACCATATGCAGCGTGCCGCGCTGCCCGTCGTCGCGCACGGGGAGGACGGTGGTCGAGGTGGGACAGCGCGCGCTGGTCGCGAGCAGCGTCGTATCCACCCCCGCCCGCCGCAGCCCGTCGCGCACCGCCACGCCCTGAAGGTCGTCGCCGACGCTCGACGCGATCGCGGCGCGCAGCCCCAGCCGCGCCGCGACCGTCGCGGTGCCGGCGGCGGTCCCCGCGGGCGACAGGCGGATCGTCGGCACCAGCACGCCGGTATCGACATCCGGCATCCGCGCGACGGGGTGCAGCGCGATGTCGAGCGTCGTCAGCCCGATCGCGAGCAGATCGATCGTCATGCGTCCGCCCCGCCCCGCGCGCGGATCATCGCCAGCAGCGCAGGCGACGGCTCGATCGTGTCGCGCCGCGCCGCGATCGCCGCGAAGGCGCCGTCCGCTGCCCCGATCGCGGCATCGATGTCCGCCTCCGTCATCGCGGTGCACAGGAACATGTTGTGCCACGGGTGCACATAGACGCCGCGCGCCAGCATCTCCTGCGCCCAGGCATAGCCGAAGCGGACGTCGGGATCGTCCGCGAACATCACCAGCGGCATCTGGACCGGCCCGCTCTGCCGCAGCGCGAAGCCATGCGCCGCCGCCGCCGCCTCCCATCCGCTGCGCAGCCGCTGCCCCAGCGCCTCCAGCTGCGCGAGATAATCGGTGTCGCGGATGATCGACAGCGTCTCCAGCGCCGCCGCCATCGGCACCGCGGCGAACCAGAACGATCCCGTGACATAGAGCGACCCCGCGCCGACGCGCGCGCGATCCGCGCCCAGCAGGATCGACAGCGGCTGCCCGTTGGCCACCGCCTTGCCCCAGCAGCTGAGATCCGGCTTCACCCCCACCAGCGACCAGGAGCAATCGCGCGCCAATCGGAAACCGGCGCGCACATCGTCCACCACCAGCATGGCACCGGTCGCATCGCAGAGTTCGCGCGCACGCCGCGCATAGGCGGGGTCGGGCAGTTCCTGATCGACGAAGACGTCGTGCTTGAACGGCGCGGCGAAGATCGCGGCCAGATCGTCCCCCGCCGCCGCCACCGCCGCCTCCAGGCTGGCGACATCGTTATAGCGATAGCTGCGCAGGAAGGCGCGGTCCTCGGGCAGGGTGCCCGCGGGGACCGGCGTGCACCACGCGGACGCGCCGTGATACGCACCCTCCGCGACCAGCACGATCCGTTTGCCCGTCTGCGCCCGGGATGCCATCAGCGCCATGCCGGTCGCGTCCGTCCCGTTCTTGCAGAACATCGCCCAATCGGCATGCGACACCATGCCGACCAGCGCCTCGGCCAGCTCGACCATCACCGGCGACGGCCCGGTCATCGCATCCGCCTTCGCCGCCTGCCGCGCCGCCGCCGCGTCGATCCGCGGGTTGCGGTAACCGAACAGGTTCGGCCCATAAGCGCACATCAGGTCGAGATAGCGGTTGCCGTCGGCGTCCCAGATATGCGCGCCCTCCGCCCGATCGAAGAATTGCGGGAAGCCCGCGGGCAGGATGCGGATCGATTCGTGCCCGTACATGCCGTTCGGGATCACCTTCCGCGCGCGCGCCTGCAGCTGCACATCCACCCGCCTGGACACTCACCACCCTCCCATCGATACTGATCGCTATTGAAATCGAAAAGCCGGCGATCTGTCAATTGAGATAGTTCGCGCTATCTTTTTAAGACCCAACCCCTTGCCGAAACGATATGAATGGATACCATTCCCGACTCGAGAGACGATGGAGGGAACGGCTATGGGGATCGCGACGCGTATCGGAATCTCGCTCTCGGCCATGGCGGCGGCCTTGCCCGCCGCAGCGCAGGACGTCCCGCGCGCCGCGGCACCCAACGCTACCCGGCCCACGACCCCAGTTGCGGGCGACGGCAACGCCGGCCAGGTCGAGGACATCGTCGTCACGGCGCAGAAGCGCAGCGAGAAATTGCAGGACGTCCCGATTGCGGTCACCGCGCTGACCGGACAGACGCTCCAGAACCGCCGCGTGCTCGACCTCGTCGACCTGTCGAACCAGGTGCCGGCGCTCCAGATCAAGACCGACGACAATGGCGCCAACCCGCGCATCTTCATCCGGGGCGTCGGCGTTAACGACTTCAACCCCGCCACCGCCAGCGCGGTCGGCATCTACGCGGACGGCGTCTATGTCGGCTCCCCGCTCGCGCAGCGCCTCGCCTTCTTCGACCTTCAGCAGGTGGAAGTGCTGCGCGGGCCGCAGGGCACGCTGTACGGCCGCAACACGACCGGCGGGGCGATCAACGTTCTCAGCCGGCTGCCGGGGAACGATGTCGCGGCGGACGTGACCGCGGAATACGGCCGTTTCAACTCGGTCAATCTCCAGGGCGGGGTCAGCCTGCCGGTGAAGACCGACCTGCTCGCGATCCGCGTCGCGGGGCTCTATCAACGGGACGACGGCTATTCGCTCAACCGCCTGACCGGCAACCGCGGCAACGACACCGATCGCTGGGCGCTGCGCGGGGTCGTCCATTTCACCCCGTCGAGCACGGTCACCGACGACCTGATCGTCAGCACCGGGCGGTCGCGCGCCGGATCGATCTGGGCGTACAATCGCTCTCTCTCACCGCAGACCGCGGCGGCGACCGGCGCGGACGGGCTGTGCCGCCCCGACAGCTATACCTCCGGCGCGTGCACCAACGTGCTGGGCTACGCCAATACCAGCAACAACCTGTACGAGGGCGATTACAGCTTCGAGGGGAAGGACAAGGTCGACCTCCTGACCATCGCCAACACCTTCACCGCCGACCTGGGCGCCACGGTCTTCGTCGCGGTGACCGGCTACCAGCATGCGAAGCGCGACGATGCGGAGGATACCGATGCCAATCCGCTGGGCGTCATCACCGCGCGCTACAAGGCGCGGCAGAACACCTTCAGCCAGGAGGTCCGCCTGCAATCGGCCGGACACCCCGTGCTGCGCTATGTCGTCGGCGCTTATTATGCGCACGACGACCTCAGCAACGATTCGAGCTACGACGTGCTGCGCGCGCTTCAGACCGGGGACGCTGCCGCGGACCTCGCCAACGGGTTCGGCGTGTTCGGCTGGCCGCTCACGCAAAAGACCGACAGCTATGCCGGCTTTGGCCAGCTCGATTACGACGTGACCGACCGCCTGACGCTGACCGGCGGGCTGCGCTATTCCGCCGACCGCAAGCGTTTCCACTACGACAGCGTGGCGGCGAACGGGGCGATCCCGATCTTCACCTTCGACGATGCGCGGACGTTCGACTCGGTATCCGGCAAGGCGGGCGTGCAATATCGCCTGTCGCCGACCGCGAATGTCTATGCCAGCTACAGCCGGGGCACCAAGAGCGGCGGCTTCTTCAGCGGCCAGACCACCAACCCGGCCGACATCGGCCCGTACAAGGACGAAACCGTCAACGCCTATGAAGCGGGCGCGAAGACCGAACTGCTCGGTCGCGCGCTGCGCGCCAACGTCGCGGCCTTCTATTACGATTACCAGAATCTGCAGGTGTATACGACGGTGGTCGACGGCCTCATCACGCGGCAGCTGTTCACCAACGCCTCGGCCGCGCGCATCTACGGCGCGGAGCTGGAGCTGACCGCGACGCCGACACGCGGGCTGTCGGTGTCGCTGAACGGCGCCTATCTGCACGGAACCTATCGCGACTTCCGCTCGGCCGGAAACGATTATTCGGGCAATACGCTTCCCTCCGCCCCGCGCGTCAGCGTGCAGGGTGCGGTGAATTGGGAGAAGCCGACCCCGTTCGGCACGGTGGTGGCGCAGAGCAACATCAATTTCCGCAGCAAGGTGTTCTTCGACACCGCCAATACGCCGCGATTGACCGATCAGGCGCGGGCCTATGTCGACGGGCGCCTGGGGGTACGGCTGGCGCAGGACCGGCTCGAACTGGGCGTGTGGGGCAGGAATCTCTTCGACGAAACGAACATCTCCGACATCACCTCGATCGAAAGCCTGGGCTTCGACGTCGTCAGCGTGGGGCCGCCGCGTACCTACGGCCTCTACCTGAAGGCGCGCTACTGACATGGCGGCGTCGCTGCCGGCGAAGGGCGCGTGGCTGGGGCCGCCGCCCGGCGCGGTGGAGATCGGCGCGACGCTGTTCGCCGGCGTTGCGGGCATCATGTTCGCCGGCGTCGGTCCGTTGCTGCTGGGCGAATTGCACCACGTCGGCCGGCTGAGCGCGTCGCAGCTGGGCCAGGCGGGGACCGCCGAGTTGCTGACGATGGGCGTCGGCGCGGCGGTGACCGGCTCGATCGTCGGCAACACGCGATTGCGCGCGCTGACGATCCTGTGCGGATTGTTGATGACGGCACTGAACGCCGCGACCCCGATGCTGGAGGGATGGCCCCTGGTGGCGGTACGCGCCGCGAACGGCCTGCCCAGTGGCGCGCTCGTCTGGTTGATGACCGCGATGATCGTCCGCGCGCCGCGGCCGGAGCGCTGGTCGGCGATCTATCTGACGGTGCAGGGTCTCGCGCAATTCGCGGTGCTGGCCCTGCTCGGGACGTGGGTTCTGGGCACGTACGGCGTAGGCGGCGGGTTCGCCATGCTGGCGATCCTCGGGGTGCTGACCGCGGCGGCGGGGCTGCTGGTCCCGCGCCGCTTCGCGCCGCTGCCGCTCGCGGCGGACGAGCCGTCGGGCCTGCCGGCACCGCGCGGGTTCGTCGCGCTGGCGGCGGCATTCTGCTTCAACGCCGCGATCCTGGCGCTCTGGATCTATCTCGAACCCCTGTCGCGTCAGGCAGGCCATCCCCGCGGCACCGCCGACCTCGCCTTTTCGTTGTCGCTGGCGGCGCAGGTGGCGGGCGGCGGGCTGGCCACCGTCGTCGCGGGGCGCATCCGCTGGTGTCCGGCGCTGATGCTATCGCTGGCCGGCATGATCGCGCTGATGGCAGCCTATGCGCAGCTGCCGTCCGCCGCGGTGTTCCTCACCGTGTCCACGCTCTTTGGCTTCCTGTGGATGTTCGCCTCCCCCTTCATGACGCCGCTGGCGATCGAGGCCGACCCGACGCGCCGCGCCGCCGCCATCGGATCCGGCGCGGCGTTGCTGGGGTGCAGTTCGGGTCCGTTCCTCGCCTCGCTGACCGTCACGGAAACCGACATGCGCGGCGCGGTGTCCACCAGCGTCGTGTTGATGACGCTGGCGATCGGGATCGTCGCCGCGCTGCACCTCACCCGACCGCGCGGCGCGATGGCAGGCTCGCCAGCCCGCTCATGACGTGACGACACCGGATGCCGCCACGGCGGTCGTAGCCCTCCCGCGCCGGGAGCGAACGGAGCGCCGCGCTTTTCTGTCGCCAACGTCACGGCGGCTGTGCCATCCGGGTTAGCACACCGGGAGAGACATCATTCCACGTTCCTCAC
Source organism: uncultured Sphingomonas sp. (assembly GCA_913774925.1). Classification (GTDB taxonomy): domain Bacteria; phylum Pseudomonadota; class Alphaproteobacteria; order Sphingomonadales; family Sphingomonadaceae; genus Sphingomonas. The sequence goes on from CAJYKB010000051.1 coordinate 31,590, forward strand.
GCCGTCCGGGCGAGCCCGCCCCGCCGGATCTCGCCACCAAGATCGAGCCGTCGCAGGAACGCGCCCGCGCGACGTTCGAACTGATCCTCGAAACCGCGGGCAAGCTCCTCGCCGAGGTCGGGGTGGACAATCTGTCGACCAACATGATCTGCGAACGCGCCGGCCTCAGCCCGCCGGCGATCTATCGCTACTTCCCCAACAAATATGCGATCCTCCACGAACTCGGGCGCCGGTTGATGGCCGCGGAGGACGCCGTCGTCTTCGACTGGCTGGAAAAGGACGAGGCACGGCTCGATCAGGATTTCGAGGCGGCGGTCGCGAACCGTGCCGAGATGCTGAACGCGGTGCGGGCCGTCGTCCGCCAGCAGCCCGGGGGCGCGTGGATCCTGCGCGCGCTTCACGCCGTCCCGATGCTGCACGAAGTACGGTCGGAGTCGGTGACGGCCGTCGCGCGCCAGATCCATCGCCAGATCAAGCGCGACTATCCCGGCGTCGACACCAAGCGCCTGAAGACCGCGACCATCCTGACCACATGGCTGGGTGCCGCCGCGAACGAGATCATCCTGGATAATCCACGTCTCGAACGCCAGGTGACCCGGGAGGTCGCGCGCATGTTCGCGCTATATTACCGCGACCTGATCCTGGGGCCGCGGGCGGCCGACTGACGGGAGCGCGCCCTAATCGATCGAACCGACGAAATCGGCCAGCAACCGCGCATAGGCGGCCGGATCGGTGAAGAAGGGCGCGTGGCCCGCCCCGGCGATCCATTGGCCACGGTTCCTCCACAATTGTCCCCAGGCCATCGCATCGAGCGACGACGGGTCGAAGAACGGCTCGCGATCCCCCTGGATCACGGCGATCGGCCGGGGCCAATATGCCACGACGACGCGCTGTCGATGGCCGTCGCCGCCGGCCAGCCAATGTTCCGCGAAGCGCGCGCGGAAGCGCCCGTCGAACCGGCGGCCCGCATCGACCAGATGCTGCGGCAGCGCGCCCGTGATGCCATAGACGTGGTGGAGATAGTCGATCAGCGCATTGTCGGAGGGGCGCTCGCTCAGCCCCACGGCCAGCTGCTCGCTCTGGTGGAAGGCGGACGCGATCTCCTCCGCGCCCGGTCCCGCCGGCGGCGTGCCCGTCAGGACGAGCGCGGCGACGGGCGCCTGCTGCCCGACCATCTCGATCGCGATATGCCCGCCGAGCGACCAGCCGACCACGACCGGATCGCGGATATCGGCCGCGGCCAGCGCGCTCGCGACGGTCCGCGCCACCGCGGGAATGGTATAGGCGTCGGGATCCGCCATGTCCGCCGACTCGCCCGCACCGGGCAGGTCGAGCGCGACCAGATGGCGGTCGGCCAGCGCCGGCTCGACCAGCAGGTTGACGAAGGCCGATTTCGACGAGCTGTTGCCATGGACGAAGACGATCGCCGACCCCTCGCCACGGCGTTCCCACAGGGCGATGGACGGGCATTCCGCCGTGGCGACGTGGCGGCGCGTGAAGCCGGGTGGCGGTGCGGGAAATAGCATCGATCGCCCCTTTCAGAGATGGACCGCGAAGGTCGCGCCGACGGTGCGCGGCTCGCCGTAAGCCGCGGTCTTGCGGACCCCGATCGCGCTGCGATCGTCGGCATAGGTGACGTAGCGCTGGTCGGTCAGGTTCTTGATCCAGGCATAGGCGTCCCAGCGTCGCGTCTGGAGCCCGACGCGGGCATCCAGCAGATGGCGCGCGCCGCCGCTGAACCGCTGCGAATTGGTCGCCTCGTAATAGACCTTGGTCTGGCCGGAGAAGGACAGCCGCACGAACAGGTCCCCCGGCGCGATCGGATGGGTATATTGCGCGTCGGCATGATAGGTCCAGTCGGGCGCGCCGACGATCCGGTTGCCCGCGCACGACGCCTGCGTCCCCCCGCCGAGCGAGGCGGGGATGCCGCAATTGGCATAGCGATCGTAACGCGCGTCGAGGTAGCCCGCCGACGCGGAGAAGCGCAGCGCGCGGACCGGGGTGAGCACCACCTCCGCCTCGACGCCCTTGATCGTCGCCTTGCCGGCATTGTCGAGCGTCACGCCACTGCCCAGCAGCTGCGACACCTGCATGTCGCTGTACCTGGTCACGAACCCCGCGAGGTTGAGCCGCAGCGCGCGGTCGAGCAGGTCGGACTTCAGGCCGATCTCATAGGTCGTCGCATTCTCCGGCCCCGCGAACAGCCCGTTGGTCGAGGGGACGAGATCGATGTTGAACGACGCGCTCTTGAACCCGCGGGCGAAGCGCCCGTACACCATCGCGCGCGGCGTCAGCTGATACGACAGCGTCAGCGTCGGCGACAGGTCGGTGTCGCTGGTCGAGCGCGCATAGCTGAGCGGCGGCAGGCCGACGAGCGGCCCGAGGCCGAGCGTGTCGCTTTGTGCGAACGCCGCGCTCTTGTCCTCCTTCGTCAGCCGCAATCCGCCGTCGAGACTGACGCGGTCGGCGACCTGCCACGTCAGGTTGGCGAAGGCGGCATAGGAGCGCGCGGTGACGCTCCCCTTCGTCAGGATCGACGGCAGTCCCGCCAGCCCGGTATCGGCACCCAGGCCGAAGATGCGGTCGGTCGTCACCTTCTGATAGGAATAGAAGATGCCGCCGACATATTTCAACGCCGCGCCCGCCTCGCCCGCGGCGCGCAGCTCCTGCGTGAACAGCCGCGTCGTGTCGCTCCAGCGGTCGATGCCGGCGATGTCGAGCTGCGACTGGTCGTCGTCGAGCAGCGCGGTGAACTTCGACCGGCGATAGGCGGTGATCGACGTGATCGTCGCGTCGCCCGCGTCGATGTTGATCGTGCCGGAGAAACCGTAATTGTCGCGGCGCAGCGCGTTCGGCTTGTTGTTGTCGATCGTCAGCGGCATCCGCTCGGTCGGCAGGTCCACCCCGGCGATATCGACCGCCTGGAAGAAGGCCGGGTGCCCGCGGTCGCGCAGGCCGTCGACCGTCAGGTCGATCGTCGTCCGCTCGCCCGGCTGGAGGTAGAGCGTGCCGCGATAGGAGAACAGGGCGAGCGCGTCGCCGTTCTGGCCGCCCGACAGGTGCCGATAGACGCCGTCGCGGTTGACGTAGCCGAGCGAGAGCTTGGCCTGCACCGCCTCGCCCGCGAGCGGCCCCATGACATAGCCCTGCGCGCGGACGAGGTCGTAATTGCCCACCTCCAGCCGCGCCTCGCCCTTCGTTGCGCCGTCGGGCCGCTGGGTGGTGATGTTGAAGACGCCCGCGATCGTGTTCTTGCCGAACAGCGTCCCCTGCGGCCCGCGCAGCACCTCGATCTGCGCGGTGTCGATCAGCTCCTGATTGTAATTGTCGGAACGGCCCATGTAGACGCCGTCGACATAGATGCCGACCCCCGCCTCGACGCCGGGGTTGCGCACCAGCGTCGAGATGCCGCGGATGCCCAGCTGACCCTGCAGCACGCCCGCGATGCCCCCGCCCATCGCGACATTGGGGACGAGCGCGACGGTGTCGGCGAAGGTGTTAACGCCCGCCTGAGCGAGCTGATCGGCGGACAGCGCGCTGATCGACATCGGCACCGTCTGAAGCAACTCGCGCGTGCGCCGCGCGGTGACGACGACGTCGCCGTCCTGTGCCTCCGCACCCGCCTCTGCGGGTTTGGAAGCGACATCCTGCGCGGCAGCGGCCGTGGCGGCGACGAGGGCGATCGGGCCCAGCGCCTGAAGGACGCGGCGCACGCCGATCGCGGCACGGATAGCGGTCATGGTTCCCCCTGTTCGGCGCGTGCCGGCTTCGGCTTCACGCACCATCGCCGGGGAGGCTGGCACGGGATATTGACGATGTCTTTTGCGCGTCACACTCTCTCGTTTTCGGCGCGCACGAGGAGCGATGAAGAAGCAGGGGACGAAGCCCGTGTCGGCGACATCACCGGTATTCCGATGGGGTGACGTGGAGGATTTCGTCGGCGCGATCGGCACGCCCGACGACGCGGCCGAGGTGCTGCGCGACACGCCCGCGTCGCAATTCGTGCGGGTGGCGATCGCGCCGGCGCGTGGTGCGGGCACGCTGGAATATCTGTGCGAGGAATCGCTGCGCGTCCTCGTCATGGACGGACGGCTGGACGACGGCCTCAGCGTGTTCGTGGTCGACGACGGCTGGATCCGCCTCAACTTCAGCCTGCGGATCGCGATCGACATGGCGATCGGCGGGCGCGTCGACGTTCAGGAGCGCGATCCATCGTGGCGGCTGTTCCGCCTGCCGCCCGGCGCGGGGTCGGAGGAGGTCGTCGGCGCGGGCGCCGAATTCCGCTGGCTGACGATCTGCTGCCGTCCCAAATATCTCGCCGCGGTGGCGGGGCTCGAACTCGATAACATCCCCTTCCTCAACGAAGGGATCGCGGAGGACGGGGGGCTGTAGCTGATCTACCGCCCCTATGGCTTCACCCACCGCATCTATTCGGCGACGTCGGACGTGTTCGACTATCGCTGCTCGGACGCGCTGCGCGGCGCGCAGCTGACCGCGAAGGCGCACGAGCTGATCGTGCTGGCGATCGACTATCTGCTCCACGACCGCGGCGTCGCGACGCTGGTCGGGCTGCGGCTGACCGAGCGCGACCTGAAGACGATCGATGCGGTGCGCGAGTGGATCGACGGCCACATCGCCGATCCGATCAATGTCGACCGGCTGGCGCGGCGGATGGGGCTCAACCGCAACAAGCTGTTCTACGGGTTCAAGCAGCGACACGGCATGGCGATCTCCGAATATGTTTCCGAGCGTCGCCTGCGCGAGGGGATGCGGCTGCTGGTCGAGACCGATCAGCCGCTCGCGATGATCGCCGCCGTCGTCGGCTTTCGCCATCAATGCAACTTCTCGACCGCCTTCAAGCGGCAGTACGGCCGCTCGCCCAGCAACGTGCGTCGCGGCCGGAGTTGAGGCGGCTCAGGGGATGGGTCTGCAAGGGCGACCAGCGCTGCCTCAGCGATGGCGTCCGCGACGCCCGGCGACGCTGACCCTAATCCAACCCCGTCAGCGCCAGTGCTGCGAAGCTCGCCAACCAGTGTTCGCCCATATAGTCGCCCGCCACGGACGCCATCGCGGCATCCAGGTGGCGGGTCGCAGCGCCCTCCAGCAGGCGAGCATCGTGCGATGTCGCGGTGCCGGAAAGCGCCCGCATCGCCCAGGCGCGACTGAGGTTGAGCCCGTCAAGATGGGCGATCTGACCGTCGCTACGATCGCTGACCTGCGCCGGGGTCAGCAGCGCGGCGGGCTCCCCGGTCGCCAGATCGGGCAGGAACGCGGCGAACCACGCGGCGAACGTGTCGCGCGGCAGCAGGCGCTGCATCGCCAGCGCCTCCATCAGGACGGGCGACAGGAAGTCCTGGCCGCTCGGCTCCCACGCCTGCGCCGCGCGGTCGCCGCCGAACCAGTCGAGCGCCCGCGCCGCCATCACCGCACGCAGGTCATCGTCGCCCGCCACGCGCGCGTATCGGTCCGTCAGGACGAGCGCGAAGGCCGTGTTCGCGTGCGTACCCGCGCGGACCGGATAGGTCAGCAGCGGCAGATAGTCGCGCCACTGCGCGGCAAAGGCGTCGGCCAGCGGCTGCAGCGTCGTGGCATGAGGGCTTGCGGACACGGTCAGTTCGCTGGCCAGCATCAGCAGCCACGCCCAGCCATACGGCCGTTCGAACCCGCGCGACGCGGGGCGGTCCAGATAGGCACGCTCCGCCTCGACCTTTTCGGACGTGAAGACGTCGGCGAACAGCGCGTCGATCGCCTGCGTTTCGGCCAGATCGGGAAACAGCCGGCGGATCCGCGCGAGCAGCCAATAGCCGTGCACGCAGCTGTGCCAGTCGAAGCTGCCGTAGAAGATCGGATGCACGGTCTGCGGCAGATATGCGTCGGCATCGCGCGTCATCACGTGATCGGCCTTGTGCGGATAGGGGCGCGTCACGTGCCCCAGCGCGATGCGGGCGAAACGGGCGGCAAGGTCAGGAGTCATCGGATTGTCCCAGGAAAGGCACACAGCGCCAGCACCACGATATTGAACGCGAGCAGCACCAGCGCGGTCGGCCATTGCACGCGGATCACGGCGAACCGGTCGCGCAGTTCGAGGACCGCGGCGGGCACGATGTTGAAGTTCGCCGCCATCGGCGTCATCAGCGTCCCGCAGAACCCCGACAGCATCCCCAACGCCGCGACGGCGGCCGGATCGGCGCCGAAGCGGTGGATGACGATCGGCAGCCCGATACCGGCGGTCATGATCGGAAAGGCGGCGAAGGCGTTGCCCATCACCATCGTGAACAGCGCCATGCCCAGGCAATAGGCCATCGTCGCGGCCAGCGGGGTGTCGAGCGCGACCATGCCGGTGACGCCGTCGGCGACGACCTTGCCCACCCCCGCCATCGCGAAGACGCCGCCCAGCGCCGCCAGCATCTGCGGCAGCACGATCGCCCAGCCGATCGCGTCGGACAGCCGGCGCGCCTCCGCCACCGGCACGCCGGGCGGCGAACGCGTCAACCGCATCGCAAGCGCCAGCGCGACGAAGGCGCCGATGGCGAGCGCGACCAGCGACACCTGCTTGGGGTCGAAGAGCCGCTTCCCGCCGATCGTCCCGTCCGCCACCAGCAGCGTGCCCGCCAGCGTCACCGCGGGCAGCGCGAGCGCCGGCAGGAACAGCCGGTTGCCCAGGCGCGACGCGGACGCCGCCCGCGCATCCTCGCCCACGGTGGCGACCGCTGCCGGCCGCAGCCCCCATGTCGCCAGCCCGACGAGGACGAGCACGAGGCAACCGTCGATAATATCGGGCAGCCATGGCCCCGGCCCCAGCAGGATCGCGAACACGCCCCAGAAGCCCGCGTTGCGCCACCGTGTCGGCGCCGCGCGGTCGCAGGCATGGTGGAGCGCGACCGCCGCGGGCGGTGTCGCCGCGGCCAGGCCCAGCGCGTCGAGCCCGATCATCCGCGCCGTGCCCGCAGCCGGCGGTCGAGCAGCAGCAACCGCACGCCGTGAACGACGGACGCCGCGATCGCCGTCGGGATCGCCCACAGCGCGACGTGCAGCGGCGCGACGACGATCCCCTCCTGCTCCAGGATCGCACGGATCAGCAGGATCGATCCGATCGCGATGAACACGTCCTCGCCGAAGAACAGCCCGATATTGTCGACCGCGGCCGCGTGCGCGCGGATCCGATCGCGGGTCGCGGGATCGTGCACGGGCGCGAGCGCCGGACCGGCGTCGCCCGAATGCGCCCCTTCCGCCATCGGCGCGACGATCGGACGCACCATCTGGACATGCCCGCCGAGCGCGGTCAGCCCCAACGCCGCGGTGATCTGTCGCAGCGCCAGATAGCCCAGCAGCACGCGCCCCGCCGTCGCGCCGCGCAACCGGACGACGATCGCCCGCGCGCGCTCGCGCAGGCCCGCCCGCTCCAGCAGGCCGATCGTCGGCAGCGCCAGCCACGCCACCGCCATGAACCGGCTGGACACGAACGCCTTGCCGATCATCGCGACGACCTCGACCGGCCCGTGCCCCGCCGCCGCCGCGCTGGCGAAGGCCGCCACCGTCACGACGAGCAGCGGGTTCACGCCCAGCGCGAACCCGACGATGATGATCGCGATCCCCGACAGCACCAGCATCGCGCGCGCCCCGCCTACAGCGTCGCGGCGGCGCGCGCCGCCTGATTGTATTGTCCCGAAAGGCGGCGCAGCAGGTCGGCGCTGGCCGCCAGCGCGGCGGCATCGGGGCCGTCGTCGGCCACCGCGGCGGCCAGCACCCGTTCGCGGATGTCGCGGTAGCCGGCACAGAAATCACGCCCCGCCTGCGTCACGACCAGCAGCTTCTCCTTGCCCTCGCGCCGGGTGTCTATCAGCCCGGCCTTCTCCAGCTTGCGCACCGCATAGGTGACCAGATGCGTGTCCTCTATGTCGAGCACGAGCGCGATGTCGGCGATCCGCTTGGGCCGGTCGCGATGCCGGACCGTGTGCAGGATCAGCACCTCGATCGGCACGAGCGCGAGGCCTGCCGCCGCCGCGCAGCGCGTCATCCAGCGCTGATAGGCCGCCGCCGCCAGCGTCAGGCTGAATTCCAGTTCCGACAATGCGGGCGCCGCTCCGTCCGCCAGATGGGCCGAGGATACGATCGCGCGTCGTCCGTCCGTCATGGCACCCCCTGTCCTTCCGATGCAGGATCACGCTGGCGATACGGTCTGTCAACACGTATACGACGATTCGTCGATAAATCGTATGCAAGGTGAATGGGATGAACTGGTCGTTCTTCATCGATCGTGGCGGCACGTTCACCGACATCGTCGCGCGCGCTCCCGACGGCACGCTCACCACCGCCAAGCTGCTCAGCGATCATCCCGAACGCTATGACGACGCCGCCGTCGCCGGCATCCGCCAGGTGCTCGGCCTCGCCGATGGCGACCCCTTGCCCGCCTCGGCGATCGACGCGGTGAAGATGGGCACGACGGTCGCGACCAACGCCCTGCTGGAGCGCAAGGGCACGCGGACCCTGCTCGTCGTCGATCGCGGGTTCGCCGACCTGCTCGCGATCGGCAACCAGACGCGACCGCGACTGTTCGACCTCGCCATCCGCCTGCCCGCGCCGCTGTACGACGGCGTCATCGAGATCGGCGGGCGGATCGATCGCGACGGACGCACGATCACGCCCCTCGACGAGGCGGAGACCGTGGCCGCGCTCGCCGCCAGGCGCGCCGAAGGGTATGATGCCGTGGCCATCGCCCTCACCCATGCCTGGGCGCATCCGCAGACCGAGGCGCGCGTCGCCGCCCTGGCCCACGCCGCCGGGTTCGGCCAGGTGTCCGCCAGCCACGCGGTCAGCCCGCTGATCGGCCTCGTCGCCCGGGGACGGACCACGGTCGTCGACGCCTATCTGTCGCCCGTGCTGCGCCGCTACGTCGACCGCGTCGCCGGCGCGCTGGACGGCGTGCCGTTGCACTTCATGCAGTCGAACGGCGGTCTGGCGGCGGCGCCGGTCTTCCAGGGGAAGGACGCGATCCTCTCGGGCCCGGCGGGCGGCGTCGTCGCCGCCGCGCGGACGGCACAGGCGGCGGGGATCGACCGTGTCATCGGTTTCGACATGGGCGGCACCTCGACCGACGTCGCGCTCTATGCCGGGCGGTTCGAGCGCGTGCTGGATGCCGAGGTCGCGGGCGTCGAGATGCGCGTGCCGATGATGGCGATCGACACGATCGCGGCGGGCGGCGGCTCGATCCTGCAATACGACGGCGCCCGCTTTCGCGTCGGGCCGGACAGCGCGGGCGCCGATCCGGGACCGGCGTGCTACCGCCGTGGCGGTCCGTTGACCGTGACCGACGCGAACCTGCTCGTCGGCAAGATCCAGCCGGCCTATTTCCCGGCGCTGTTCGGCCCCGGCGGCGACGCGCCGCTCGATGGCGAAGCCACGGCCCGCGGCTTCGCCGACCTGGCCGCGGCGACCGGCATCGACGACCCCCGCCGCGTCGCCGAGGGTTTCCTGGAGGTGGCGGTCGCGCAGATGGCGGCGGCGATCAAGCGCGTCGCGCTGGAGCGCGGCGAGGACGTCACCGCCTTCACGTTGCAATGTTTCGGCGGCGCGGGCGGGCAGCACGCCTGCCGCGTCGCGGAGACGCTGGGCATGCGCCGCGTGCTGATCCACCCGCTCGCCGGCGTCCTGTCCGCCTATGGCATGGGGCTGGCGGACCAGATCGCCATCCGCCAGCGCTCCGTCGAGGCGCCGCTGGGCGTGCCGCTGGAATCGATCGCGCAGGCGCTGGGCGATGCCGCGGCGGAGGAAGTCGGCGCCGGCGCGACGCGCGTCGCCACCGCAAGCCTGCGCTATGCCGGAACGGATACCGCGCTCGGCGTCGACCTCGCGGATGCGGGCACCATGCGTCAGGCGTTCGAGGCCGCGCACCAGGCGCGCTTCGGCTTCGTCAGTCCGGATCGCGCGATCGTGGTCGAGAGCGTGCTGGTCGAGGCGATCGTGGCCGGCGCGCCGGTCGCCCCGCCGCCGCTGACGCCGCGCGACGGGCCCCTGCCCGATCCGATCGCGACCGTGGCGGTATGGACCGGCGGCGCCGAGCACGCGACCCCGGTCTTCGACCGCGCCGCCTTGCGCCCCGGCGACAGCATCACCGGCCCCGCGCTGATCCGCGAAGCGATCGCGACGACGATGGTCGAACCCGGCTGGACGCTGAACGTCGACACAGGCGGCGCATTGCTGCTCGCCTTTTGCGGGGCGCCGGCGCGACGCGAACCCGATCCGGCGATCGTCGACCCCGTCCAGCTGGAACTGTTCAACACCCGCTTCATGGGCATCGCCGATCGGATGGGCACGGTGTTGCGCAACACGGCGAGCAGCGTCAACATCAAGGAACGGCTGGATTTCTCCTGCGCGCTCTTCGACGCGGCGGGCCGCCTGATCGCCAACGCGCCGCATGTGCCCGTGCATCTGGGCGCCATGGGCGAAAGCGTGCGCGCGGTGATCGCCAGCCGCGGAGCGACGCTGAAGCCGGGCGACGTCGTCGCGCTGAACGATCCGTTCAACGGCGGCACCCATCTGCCCGATATCACCGTCATCGCGCCGGTATTCGACGAGGGTGGCCGCGAAATCCGCTTCTTCGTCGCCAACCGCGGCCATCACGCCGACATCGGCGGTCTGACGCCGGGATCGACCCCACCCGATTCGCGCACGCTGAGCGACGAAGGCGTCGTGATCGACGACTTCCTGCTCGTCGACGGCGGCGTCTTCCGCGAAACGGCCTTTCGCGACCTGCTCGCCGACGCCCCCTATCCGGCGCGCAGTCCCGACACCAACGTCGCCGATATCAAGGCGCAGCTCGCCGCCAACGCCAGCGGCATCGCCGAGCTGTCGGCGCTGGTCGCGGCGCGCGGCTGGCCGGTGGTGGCGGCCTATATGGGCCATGTCATGGCGCATGCGGAGGAAAGCATCCGCCGGGTACTGGCCCGCCTGTCCGACGGCACCTTCACCTATGCGATGGACGACGGGACGCCGCTGCATGTCCGGGTATCGATCGACCGCGACGCGCGCGCGGCGACGATCGACTTCACCGGCACCGGGCCGGCCGCCCGCGGCAATTTCAACGCCCCGCCCGCGGTGACCCGGGCGGTCGTGCTCTACGCCTTCCGCTGCCTGGTCTGCGAGAACCTGCCCCTCAACGAAGGCTGCCTGGCGCCACTGACCATCGTCATTCCCGACGGCTCCTTCCTGTCGCCACCGCCCGGCAGCGCGGTCGTGGCCGGCAATACGGAGGTCAGCCAGGCGGTGTGCAACGCGCTGCTCGGGGCGCTCGGCGCCTGCGCCGCGTCACAGGGCACGATGAACAACTTCCTGTTCGGCACCGACGACTATCAATATTACGAGACGATCTGCGGCGGCGCCGGCGCGGGACCGGCATTCGACGGTGCCTCCGCGGTCCACACGCACATGACCAACACCCGCATCACCGATCCCGAGATCCTCGAGCTGCGCTATCCGGTCCGGCTCGACCGATTCGCGATCCGGCGCGGCTCGGGCGGGGGCGGCGCGACGCAGGGCGGCAACGGCGTCGTTCGCGCGATCACCGCCCGCGAAGCGATGACCGCCACGATCGTGACCTCGCGCCGGACGATCGCGCCCTTCGGCCTTGCCGGCGGCGATGACGGTGCACCCGGCCGGCAGTATGTCGATCGCGCGGACGGGTGCCGCCTCGTGCTCGACGGCGTGGACAAGGTCGAGCTCCATGCCGGCGACCGCCTCACCATCGAAACGCCCGGCGGCGGCGGATATGGTGTCCGCTACGCCACCAAGGCTCCAGCGCGGGGTTCTCGTGGCCCGGCCCGTCGGTGAAGTCGCTTCAAGGGTAATGCAATGTCAAATGCTGGCATGCTTGGATGGCGTAACCGCCCTCACCGCTGACACCGCCCGCCCCAATCGATGGGCTTGCGTGAACCGTGCAGATCGCGTGGGCATCCTGGTTCGGGCGCGATCACCGCGCCGCCACCGCCGCAGCGTCCGGGCGGCGCGTGTCGGCGGCCCCGAGGTACGTCGCGCCCTCCACCATGATGCTCTGGATGCTGCCCATGGTGTTCGATGCGCGCACGCGGTGTCCCTTCGCCTCCAGCAGGGGCACGATGTCGGGGCTGAACCCCTCCTCCAACTCCAGCGGCGCGTCGCCGCCACCCTGATTGATGCGTGGGCGTTCGGCGGCTTCCGCGACATTGAGGCCATGGTCGATGACGTTGGACAACAGCTGCACCATCGTAGCGATGATATAGCCCCCGCCCGGCGTGCCGGTGACCAACCACGGCCGATCCCCACTGAATACGATCAGCGGCGTGATCGTCGAGCCGACACGCTTGTTCGGGCCGGGCAGCGTCGCGCGACGCTCGGTTGCGGCATCGCGTCGTGTCCATGCCAGATTGCCGAGCGAGTTGTTGAGCAGGATGCCCGTCCCCGGCGCCACGACATGCGCGCCGTAGGAGGCCGACAGGGTATAGGTGTTGCTGACCGCATTGCCGTCCGCATCGACGACGGAGAAGTGCGTCGTGGGTGGTGTCAGTCTAACGCGAACTCGTCTCTGGACGATGCACGTCGCTCTTTGAGCGTGGCAGCCTAGCTCGCGAGGATCTGCCACTCTGCCAGGGCGGCAGAGCGGCGTTCCTTGTAGGTTTGGCGGTCGGTCAGATGGCGTTCGAGGCTAAAGTGGTTGTGAATGCTGGCATGGACGGAAGCAAACTTCTGTAGTGAGCTCATTCGCCTGAACCGGTTCATCGCTCGCTCTCGTCGTCGGAACGGCAGATGTGAGTTCTCGACGCGGTTGTTTGCCCAGCGACCCATCTCCTGCTTCTCGCGATTGCCAAGCTCGTCCATTGCAGCGCCGTAGCTTCGCAGGCCATCGGTGGTGATGGCCTCAGGTGCTCCATGCCGCTTCAGTGCTTTTCGCATGAAACTGAGCGCAGCCTTCTTGTCGCCCGTGCGAGTGACGTAACTTTCCAGCACCTCGCCTTCATGATCAACGGCGCGCCAGAGGTCGACCATCTCCCCGTTCAGCTTCACGTCCATCTCGTCGAGATGCCATCGCCAGTGGCGGAAGCCGCGCATCCGGCTTACCCGCTGGCGGCGGATGTCGCCTGCAAACATCGGCCCAAACCTGTTCCACCACAGCCGTACCGTCTCATGGCAGATGTCGATCCCGCGCTCAAACAGCAGGTCTTCCACGTTCCGGAGCGACAGCGGGAAGCGGACGTACATCAGCACTACCAGCCGGATCACCTCGGGTGACGAGTTGAAGTATCGAAACGGGCTGGCGGGCTTGCGCGGGCGGGGCATGCCTTAGCCTAAGCACCCGTCCTTACCGGCCGGTGCATTTGGTTTGACGATGCCCGACCGGTGAATCCGGCCGGCTGGCTTGCGGCTGGAAATGCGACTAATGTGCCGCCGTCGGCGCGAAACGCTCGGGTCGGCGCAAACAGGAGAGCCATGCGTAGCTTCGACATCAAGCTGCTACGCGCCTTCGTTGAGGTGGCGCGGACACGGTCGTTCACTGAGGCCGCGGTGCGGCTGGCGATCTCCCGCCCCGCGCTGTCACTCCAACTTATCAAGCTTGAGGGCCAGATCGGCTTTCCCCTTCTCATGCGATCGACCAGGAGCGTCACGCTGACAGAGGAAGGCGCCCGGTTGCTGCCGTTCGCGCAGCGCGTCGTCGCGGACAATGCCCTGCTCGCCACGGAGGTTCAACGAATGCAGGCCGGCAGCGGTGCGCTGCGCGTCGGCGTAGCGCTGCACACAAGCCGGTGGTCAATGCGCAACCTGCTTCTCGACGAGTTCGCCGAACGCCATCCCGCGATCCGCCTTCAGGTCAAGACCGATCTTCAGCAGAATCTACTCACCGCGCTGGAAAGCGGAAAGATCGACGCAATGTTGTTTGGAGGATTGCCGACAACGCGCGCCGACTTCGATCGACGGGACGCTGAACGGCTCCGTTCCGAAGGCCTGTTCCCGGACGACCTCGCTCAAGTTGTGATCGACCGCATCGACCTCGAATTACTAGCTCCGGTGGAATCGCCGCTGGCGCGGAGCGACCGCATCGACGCGTCGGCCTTCCGCGGCCAGACGATCGCGCTACCGCACCCAGACAACTGCCCCCCGCTATACGGGCGGTTCGCCGCCTTTGTCGCCGCGGCAGGCGGAATGGCCGAGATGCTGTCCGACCACGACGCCTATTCCATCGATCAATATTGCCATCGCCGCCGGTTGCCGGTGGTGTGGGTGGGCCGACTGCACGCCGAGCCGGGCAACGTCAGCGATATTGTCAGCCGCACGATCGAAGACATCGATCTGCATTGCGACCTGACGCTGCTGAGCCGCTCGGGTGACCGTACCCCGGCGCTGCGCACGTTGATCGATTTCGCCCATCGGCTAACACAGGGACGGTCTGCGGCGGCAGGAATTGGTAAGGGGTTACAACCAATCGTCTGAGTTTTAAACTCGACTTCGCCCAAGGCGCTCTTCAATCCTCCGCCTTCAGAACGATGGGGAGGAAGATCGGGTGGTCAGGCTCATGAGCCGTGAGGGGTGGGACGCGGCATGGTCTGACTGCCGCCGATGAAGCTACTGATCGCAAATCGCGCCGAGATCGCCATCCGCGTTGTCCGGGCGGCGGCCGAGCTAGGATGGCCGACCGTCGCCGTTCATGCTGAGGACGATGCCGCCTCGCTGCATGTGTCCATTGCCGACGAACACGTCGCGCTACCAGGTCGCGGCGTGGCCGCCTATCTTGATGGCGAGGCGATCATCGCAGCGGCGCAGGCGACGGGATGCGATGCGATCCATCCGGGCTATGGCTTCCTTGCCGAAAATGCGGGCTTCGCGCGTGCCTGTGCCGAGGCCGGTCTGATTTTCGTCGGTCCCTTGCCGGAACAGATCGCCTTGTTCGGAGAGAAGGCGACATCCCGCGCCTTCGCACAGTCGCTCGACATCGCCGTCGTGCCGGGGACGCCTCCCGGCCTCGACGAACAAGCCGCGGCGGCGTTCCTCGGCTCGCTCGACGGCGGTGCGATGATGGTCAAGGCGGTCGCCGGCGGCGGGGGCCGTGGCATGCGCGCGGTGCGATCGCCGGACGCTGTCGCGGAGGCGGTCGCGCGGTGCAGGTCCGAGGCGCTGGGGGCGTTCGGCAACGGGACGCTGTTCGCCGAGCGGTTGATTGAGCGCGCACGTCATATCGAAGTGCAGGTGATTGGGGACGGTACGGGCGCGGTCACACATCTCGGCGAGCGCGACTGCACGTTACAGCGACGCAACCAAAAACTGATCGAGTTCGCGCCGTCCCACGGCCTCGACCCCGCGGTGCGCGGGGCGCTATGCGCTGCGGCGGTCCGGATCGCCGCAGCCTGCCACTATCGCGGCCTGGGCACGGTCGAGTTCCTGCTCGACGCCGACCGGCTCGGCGAGTGGTTCTTCATGGAAGTGAACCCGCGCGTCCAAGTCGAGCATACCGTGACCGAGGCGGTGACCGGGATCGACCTGGTCCAGACGCAATTGCAGATCGCGGCCGGCGCGACGCTGGCGGAACTGGGGCTCGAACAGGATGCGGTGCCGTCGCCACGCGGGCATGCGGTCCAGCTGCGGATCAGTACCGAGACGATGGATGCCGCGGGGAATACCCGCCCGTCGGTCGGCACAATCACCGCCTACCAGCCCGCCAGTGGGCCGGGCGTCCGTGTCGACGGCTATGGCTATGCCGGCTATCGCGTGCAGGCGAGCTACGATCCGCTGCTAACCAAGCTGATCGTCGCCGTACAGGCGGGCGGGACCGCCGGCTATCGGGCGCTGCTCGCCAAGGCGGCGCGCGCCGCGGCCGAGACGCGGATCGACGGCGTCGAGACGAACCTGCCGCTGCTGCGCGCGCTGCTCGCCGATCCGGCGGTGCAGGCGGATGCAGTAACGACCGGGTTCGTCGAGAGTCATGTCGCGACGCTGACCGCGCGCGCGGCGGCGTTCGCCTCGACGCTGCCGGACGCCGCCGCTGTCGCCCCCACCAACCACCAGGCGCTGATTACGACGCCGCCGGGAACGCAGGCGGTGCCCGCGCCCGCCGTCGGGGTCATCGTCTCGATCGTTGCGGATGGCGAGATCGTGCGGCGAGGCGACCAGCTCGCCGTGCTGGAGGCGATGAAGATGGAGCATCCCGTGCTCGCCCCCGCGGACGGGTATGTCCGCGCGGTGGTGGGCGCGGTCGGCGACAGCGTCGCGGAAGCTGCGCCGCTGCTCTTCATCGAACCCGCCGAATTGGGCGCCGCAATCGACGCCGACGCGGTCGAGACGGACCTCGACCATATCGGAAAGGCGCTGGCGGAATCGAACGAGCGGCACGCCATCAACATGGACGCGGCGCGGCCCGACGCGGTCAAGCGGCGCCACAACAAGGGCAAACGCACCGCGCGCGAGAATATCGCGGGCCTGCTCGACGAGGACAGCTTCGTAGAGTTCGCTCCGCTTGCGCTCGCCGCGCAGCGTCGCCGCCGCACCATGGAGGAGCTGATCCGGATGAGCCCGGCCGACGGGCTGGTCGCAGGCGTCGGCAGCGTCAACAGCACGCAGTTTGCGGGGCGTCCCGCGCAGGTCGCTGTGATGAGCTACGATTACACCGTCTTCGCGGGGACGCAGGGCGGCATGAACCACAAGAAGATGGACCGGCTGCTGGGCGTCGCGCGCGACCTGCGCGTGCCGGTGGTCGCCTTCTGCGAGGGTGGCGGCGGCCGTCCGGGCGAAACCGACAAGATGCGCGTCGCCGGGCTGGAGGAAACCTCCTTTACCGAGTTCGCACGGCTGTCGGGCAAGGTGCCCCTGGTCGGCATCACCTCGGGTCGGTGTTTCGCGGGCAATGCGGCATTGCTGGGCTGCTGCGACGTCATCATCGCGACCGCGGATTCGGCCATCGGCATGGGCGGCCCGGCAATGATTGAGGGCGGCGGCTTGGGCGTGTTTTCGCCCGAGGAGGTCGGCCCGATGGCGGTACAGGTGCCCAATGGCGTGGTCGACGTCGCGGTCGCCGACGAAGCCGAGGCGGTGGATGTTGCACGGCGCTATCTCTCCTATTTCCAGGGAACCATCGCCGACTGGGCCGTTGCCGACCAGCGCCATCTGCGCCACGTCGTCCCTGAGAATCGGCTGCGCGTGTACGACGTGCGCCGCGTTATCGACCTGCTGTGCGACAAGAACTCGGTGCTGGAGTTGCGCCCGCAGTTCGGCACCGCGCTAATCACCGCGCTGGTGCGGATCGAGGGCCAGCCGGTCGGGCTGATCGCCAACGACCCTCGCGTATTGTCGGGCGCGCTCGACAGCGATGCGTCCGACAAGGGCGCGCGCTTCCTGCAGATGTGCGACGTCCACGGCCTGCCGGTGCTATCGCTGTGCGATACGCCGGGCTTCATGGTCGGGCCGGAGCACGAACGGACCGCAGCGGTGCGCCACGTCTCGCGGCTGTTCCTCGCCGGCGCCAACATGGCCGAACCGATGATGACGGTGGTGCTGCGCAAGGCCTATGGCCTTGGCGCGATGGCGATGTCGGGGGGCAGCTCGCTCCAGACGCTATTTACCGTGTCGTGGCCGCAAGGCGAGTTCGGCGGCATGGGCCTGGAGGGCTCGGTCCGCCTCGGCTACAAGCAGGAGCTGGCCGCGATCGAGGATCCGGTCGAGCGCGAGGCGCTGTTCCGTTCAATGGTCGACGAGCTCTACGAAAAGGGCAAGGCGATCAACGCCGCAAGCTATTGCGAGATCGACGACGTGATCGATCCCGCCGACACGCGCCGCTGGATCGCGACGATGCTGCGCGCCCGACCGCCGCGCGCGCGTCGCGCCGACCGCTATCTTGATGCCTGGTGATCGTCCCATGAAGAAACTGCTCATAGCCAATCGCGGCGAGATCGCGATCCGCATCGCGCGTGCCGCCAGCGACCATGGTATCGCCAGCGTCGCGGTCTTTTCGACCGACGATGCGTCGTCGCTCCACATCAGCCGCGCCGATCATGCTGTGGCGCTCGCCGGACATGGGGCGGCAGCCTATCTCGACATCGAAGCGATCGTCGCCGCGGCGCGCGCGACGGGCTGCGACGCGGTGCATCCTGGCTACGGCTTTCTCAGCGAGAATGCAGCGTTCGCGCGCGCCTGTGCCGAGGCCGGGCTGATCTTCGTCGGCCCGGCGCCGAAGACGTTGGCGCTGTTCGGCGACAAGGCCGCGGCGCGCGTGCTCGCCGCCGCGCAGGACGTCCCGCTCACCCGCGGCACCGACGGCGGCGTCGACGCGACGGCGGCGCACGCCTTTTTCGCCTCGCTCGAGGGAGGTGCCGCGATCGTGAAGGCGGTGGCGGGCGGTGGCGGGCGCGGGATGCGCGTCGTGCGCAGCGCCGCCGAGCTGGACGACGCGCTCGCGCGCTGCGCTTCCGAAGCGAAGGCGGCGTTCGGGTCGGACGCATTGTACCTGGAGGAATATGTCGAGCGCGCGCGGCATATCGAGATCCAGGTCGTGGGCGACGCCCACGGGACGATCGCGCACCTCCACGAACGCGAGTGCAGCGCTCAGCGGCGTCATCAGAAAATCATCGAACTTGCGCCCAGTCCATGGCTGGAGCCCGCCGTGCGCAGCGCCTTGCAGGATGCTGCGCTCGTGCTGGCAACGGCTGCGGAATATCGTTCGGTCGGCACGGTCGAGTTCCTGGTCGAGACCGATGCCACCGGCGCGGCCACGGGACGCTGGTTCTTCATAGAGATGAATCCGCGGCTCCAGGTCGAGCATACGGTGACCGAGGAAGTGACCGGCATCGACCTGGTTCGCACGCAACTCGCCATTGCCGAGGGTACGGCGCTGGCGGACTGCGGCGTGCTCGACGCGATGGCGCGTTCGCCGCAGGGCTTCGCCGTGCAGCTGCGTGTCAACATGGAGCGATTCCTGCCCGATGGATCGACGCTGTCGGCGGGCGGCACGCTCGCCGCGTTCGAGCCGCCGTCGGGGTCGGGGGTGCGCGTCGAAACCTTCGGCTATGCCGGATACGAGACCGTATCGAGCTTCGACTCGCTGCTTGCCAAGCTGATCGTCCACACGCCGGGGGCGTCGTTCGACGATTGCCGCCGCCGCGCCTATCGCGCTCTGTGCGAGTTTCGCATCGACGGCGTCGACACCAACATCCCGCTGTTGCAGAACCTGTTGCAGCATGAGGATTTCGCCGCCGGCCGCGTTGACACGCGCTTCATCGAGCGTGCCGCGGTCGATCTGGCGCGCGCTGTGGAGCATCCCAGCCTCTTTGCCCGCCCCCGCCATGCCGCCGGGCCGGCGGTCGCGCGCGAAGAAGCGCGCGTGGCGGGCGCCGTTGCGGTACGCGCGCCGATGCAGGGGCAACTGGTACTGCTCGACGTCGCGCCGGGCGACAGCGTGCGTCCCGGCCAGCGCGTCGCGGTGGTCGAGGCGATGAAGATGGAACATGCGGTGTTCGCCGACACCGCGGGCACGGTGGCGGTCGTCCCCGCCAGCATCGGCCAGCCGATCCGGCATGACGCGATCCTGCTGGAGATCGTGCCCGGCGAGGTCGGCGAGGCGTCCGCCGACCGGCAGGACACCGGCGCGGCGGCGGCGATGACGCAGGTGCTGGACGAGATCGAGGCGAAGCGCGCCGGCCTGGCCGACGACGCGCGCCCCGATGCGGTCGCCAAGGCGCGCAAGCGCGGCATGATGACCGCGCGCGAGCGGATCGCCGGGCTGTGCGACGCCGGATCGTTCGTCGAGTTTGGCGGGCTGGTGCGCGTCGAGGGGCTGGACGAACGGGCGCGGGGCGATTCGATCATCACCGGCACGGCGACGATCGACGGGCGGCCAGTGGTGGTCGTGTCGCAGGATTTTTCGCTGCTCGGCGGATCGATGGGGCATCTGGGGTCGGAAAAGCTCGACCGCGCCATCGTGATCGCGCTCAATCAGGGATTGCCGCTGGCGATGATCCTGGACGGCGGCGGCCACCGTATCCAGGACGGCCAGAATTCGCGTGCCTATGCGCGCGGCGGGCGCACCTTCCACAATTTCGCGCGCCTGTCCGGCTATGTCCCGATCGCGGTGGCGATGGTGGGGTTCGGCTTTGCGGCGAACACCAATTATTCCGGCATGGCGGACTTCATCGTCATGGTGCGCGACCAGGCGACGATGGGGCTGGCCGGGCCGGCGCTGGTCAAGGCGGGTACGGGCGAGGAGATCGATGCGCTGACGCTGGGTGGCGCGGCGATGCAGGTCGATGGCCAGGGGCTGGGCGACCTGGGCGTCGCGACGGAACAGGAGGCGCTCGACGCGGTACGTGAATTTTTCTCGTATCTGCCCGGCAACGCGCAGAAAATGATTCCCCTCGCCCCGGTCCGCGACGGTGACGACGATGCCGATCGCGCCGAGGCGCTGCTTGCCGCGGTGCCGGTCAACACGCGTCGTACCTATGACGTGCGCCCGGTGATCGAGACGATCGCAGACAGCGACAGCCTGTTCGAGCTGAAGCCCACCTTCGCCACCAACATCGTCACCGCGCTGGCGCGGCTGGACGGCCGCGCGGTCGGCTTCGTCGCCAACCAGCCCGCCAGCATGGGCGGCATGATCGACTCCCCGGCGTGCGAGAAGGCCGCGCACTTCATTGCCTTGTGCGATGCGTTCGGCGTACCGCTGGTCTTCCTAATGGACGTGCCTGGCTTCTCGATCGGGTCGGGCGCGGAACGCAGCGGGCTGGGGCGGCGCAGCGCCAAGGTGCTGTTCGAACTGGGCCATGCGACGGTGCCGCGCATCTCGATCATCCTGCGCAAGGGCTATGGCCTAGGCTTCGTGGCGATGGCGGGCGGGCGCAGCTTCGACGCCGACGCCTGCCTCGCCTGGCCGACCGCGGAAATCTGCGCCATGTCGGTCGAGGGGTCGGTCGATGTCGCCTATCGCCGCGACTATGAGGCGGCGGAGGATCCGTCCGCCCGCCGGCAGGAGATCATCGATTCGATCCGCGCCCGCATCGGCCCGTTGCAGGCCGCCGAGGGCTTCGGCGTCGACGACCTGATCGACCCGCGCGACACGCGGCGGCGGCTGAAGGAGATCTTGGCCCGCGTGCCCGCGCGCCGCGTGAACATGATGCCGCCGAAGTTCCGCTCGATCGCGCCGATCTGACGGGCGGCGGCTATCCCAGCCGCACGCCCTTCACCTCCACATTGGCGGCGACGCGATCCCAGGTGTCCGGGGTGATGCCGGCATCGCGCAGGATATGCTTCTGCACCTTCATGGTCGGCGTCTTGGGCAGATCGTCGATGACGCGGATGTACCGCGGGATCATGAAGTGCGCCATGCGGGGGCGCAGGAAGTCGATCACCTCGACCGGATCGAACGTCGCGCCTTCCACCAGTGCGACCGCGGCGAGCACCTCGTCCTCCGACAATTCGCTCTGCACCGCGACGACCGCCGCCTCGCGCACCGCGGGATGCGCGCCCAGTTCCGCCTCGACCTCGAACGAGGAGATGTTCTCGCCGCGCCGGCGGATCGCATCCTTGGCGCGGTCGACGAAGAAGTAATTGCCCTCGCCGTCCTTGCGGAAGCGGTCGCCGGTGTGGAACCAGCCGTTGCGCCACGCCGCGGCGGTCGCCTCGGGGTTGCGGTGATAGCCGTGCGTCATCGCCCAGGGCGTGTCGCAGCGCAGGATCAGCTCGCCGATGTCGCCATCGGGCACCTCGCAGTCATTGGCATCGACGATCCGCGCCTCCACCCCGGCACGCGGCTTGCCCGCGCTGCCCAGGGCGGTGGGATTGTCCTCCGACACGATCGGCATCGACGTCTCGGTCATGTTGAACGTCGTGCGCGTCGTACAGCCGAAGCGGCGGCCGAACTCGATCGCCGACTGGTCGAGCGGCAGGACGGTGACGTTGCGCAGCTTGTGCCGGGGCTGGCGGTCGCCCGCGTCGGCGATCAGGAAGCCCGACATCACCCCCAGCAGCACCACCGTCGTCACCTCGTAGCGCTCGACCACCGGCCAGAAATCCTGCGTGCGGAACGATGCCGGGATCACCGCCGACGTGCCGGTCAGCACGGCGCGGAACAGCGCCGCGGTGCCGCCGGCATGGAACATCGGCAGCGTGATCAGCTGGCGATCGTCGGGCTGCATCTCCGACGCGGACAGCGCCATCGAGGCGAGATGGAGATAGCTCGACAGTACCCCCTTGGACGGTCCGGTGGTGCCCGACGTGAAGATGATCGACTGGACGTCCCACGGCTCGATCGGCCGCGCCAGCGACAGGTCGCCGACCGTTTCCGGCGCCAGCACCTCGCCGGGCAGCAGCGCGACGTGCGGCACCGCCACGGGGTCGCCTCCGATCACGATCGCGCGCGTCAGGCTGTCGAATTCCAGATCGGCCAGCCGCTCCACCAGATCGCCGTGCACGATCGCAAGCGTCGCGCCCGACAGGTCCAGCGCGTGTTTCAGCAGCGCGCCGCGATAGTGGATGTTCACCGGCACATAGACCGCGCCGAGATAGTTGATCGCGAACCAGGCGACGACGATGTCGGGGCCGTTGGGCAGCCACGATGCCACGAAATCGCCCTGCCCGATGCCCAGCGCGCGCAGCCCGGACGCGGCGCGCCGCACACGATCACCCAGCTCGCGATAGGTCCAGCGTTCGTCGTCGTCGAAGATCGCGAACACCGTGTCGGGCTGCGCGGCGACGTGATGGTCGAGCGCGTAGCGCAGCACGCATTGCTCGCGGCTCATCATGCGCGGGTCGGTCATGTCTTGCTCCAAGTCAGGCGATGGGGCCGGCGGCGCGCCGGCGCATGTGATGGGCGGCGCGGAGGAAGTGCAGCGTCGACCAGAGGATGAAGACGGCGGAACAGGCCAGCGCGACGCGCAGCCCGTCGCTGCCCAGGCCTGGCGTCAGCAGGTCGCTCAGCCGCCCGGTGACGACGGGGCCGAGCGCGGAGCCGATCAGGTTGACGCACAGCACCAGCAACCCGGCCGCGGTCGCGCGCAGATGCGGCGGCGCGGTTTCCTGAACCGCGGAATAGACCGGCGGCAGGAAGGCGACCCAGGCGGCGAAGGGCACGCACAGCAGGACGATCGCCATCACGCCGCTCGACGCGACGAACTGTGCCCCCAGGAAGAACGGCAGGCTGAGCGCCATCACCCCGGCGGCGAACCACGGCTTGCCGCGCGGATCGCGTCGCGACAGGCGATCGCCGAAATAGCCACCGGCAAGCGTGCCGATCACCCCCATCACGCCATGCGCGATGCCCAGCATCGATCCCGCCTGCCCAGTGCTGAGGCCGAAGGTGCGGATCAGCACCGCCGGCTGGAACACCGACACGCCATAGGACAGGAAGGCATAGGCGGTGATGCCGAAGACGAGGTTGCGGTAAACGGGGTCGGCCATCAGCTGCCACAGAGCGCGCGCGGTCGAGGGTGCCTCCTCGCCGATCGGGGCGCGCCGAGGCGGCATGCTTGTGGTGACGTAGATGAGGATGCCGAGCAGCGCGCCGGGCAGCCCCATCATCAGCAGCGCGCTGCGCCAGCCATAGGCGTCGGCGATCAACCCGCCCCCGGCGAGCCCGAACATGGTGCCGAGCGGCAGCCCCAGCTGGTAGAAAGACATCGCGCGCCCGCGTGTCCGCGCAGGATAGATCCGCGCGATCAGCGCATGTGCGGGCGGGATCGCCCCCGCCTCGCCCAGCGCCACGCCGACGCGCGACATCACAAGCTGCGCGAAGCTCTGCGCCCAGGCGCCGGCGGCAGTGAACAGGCTCCACACCACCACCGCCCCCGACAGCACGCCGATATGGCTGCGCCGGTCGGCGAGGCGCGAGAGCGGGATCGCGACGGTCGAATAGACGATCATGAACGCCGCACCGCCGAGCAGCCCGAGCTGCGTGTCGCTCAGCCCCAGTTCGCGCTTGATCGGCTCGCCCAGAATGAAGGGCAGCTGGCGGTCGAGGTAGCTGAAGGCATTGGTGAGCATCAGCAGCACCAGCAGGTAGGTGGCGTTGGGCACCGTCTCCCCGGCGCCGTCCGCGCCCCCGACGGGGGCCGTAGCTTCGAGCACCGCATCGGCGCCGCCGACGTCCCGTGTGACGATCTGTGCCATGGTTCGCTCCTCGTCCTGACGACGGGATCGAAGCCCGCTCTCTATGGGGTGACAGTGACCCACGTCGTCCGCTGGTTCAATCGCCACCGCATCGGCACGGGCGCGCGCAAGGCCTTGGCTTACTGCACAAAAAAGGACGAAAAACTGCGGCTTTACCGCAGGATTGGTTTAGCTTTGAAATCAATCTCCGCAACTTCAAACCACTCGGATCATGGCCAGCCGGGGGGCGCGGCAGTAGGTTGGACGACGTACCCCGACCAGCAAACGGCGGGGTGCCCATCAACGACAAGCCGGCGTTCGATCAGACCGGTCGGAGGGGAGAACCTATGTTCAGCAAGATCCGCGCACGGCAGTCGTGCGCTGCGAGCGGCATGGCGCTCGCGCTGGCGATGGCGGTGCCTGCACAGGCGCAGAGCGACACGACGCAGCCGCCGGCCTCCGGCCTGCCGCCCGCCACCGTGCAAACGCCGGCCACCCCGGTCCCGGGATCGCCCGTCGCGACGCCAGCAGGCGATCCGGCGCCCGAACCCACCGGGACCCGCGCCGCGGTGCCGGCCACGGGCAACGACTTCGCCGACATCGTCGTCACCGCGCAGAAGCGCGCGCAGTCGATCAACGACGTCGGCATGACGATAACCGCGGTGGGCGGCGACCAGCTGCTGAAACTGGGCGTGACGAACACGTCGGACCTCGTCCGGATCGAGCCGAGCTTCAAGTTCACCCAGTCGAGCTACGGCACGCCGGTGCTGACGCTACGCGGCGTCGGCTTCAACGACGTGTCGCTCGCCGCCAGCCCAACCGTCAGCGTCTATGTCGACGAAGTGCCGCTGCCCTTCTCGATCTTCAGCCGTGGCGCGTCGCTCGATCTGGAGCGGGTGGAAGTGCTCAAGGGCCCGCAGGGCACGCTGTTCGGGCAGAACGCGACCGGCGGCGCGATCAACTATATCGCTGAGAAGCCGACGAAGGATTTCGTGGCGGGCGGCGAGGCAAGCTACGGCCGCTTCGGCTATACCAACCTGATGGCGTTCGCAGGCGGTCCGATCAGCGACACGCTGTCAGCGCGCGTGGCGGTTGACGTCACCCAGGGCGGCGCGTGGCAGCGCAATTACTCGCGCGTCGACAATTTGCTGGGCGATCAGGACCTCATCAAGTTCCGCGTCCTGCTCGACTGGTCGCCGAGTTCCGCCTTCGATCTTCGCCTCGGCATGAACGCCTGGCGCGACCGGTCGGAAACCCAGGTCCCGCAATTGCAGGCGATCGTGCTGAACCGACCGTCGGCCGCCGCCGGCGTGCCGTACATCACCGACTACCCTCTGGCACCACAGGATCCGCGCGCCGGGGACTGGGACCCGCGCTATCGCCCAAAGAACGACGAGAGCTTTGTCCAGCCTTTCGTCCGTGCCCGACTGGGCTTGACCGACGAGATCGACCTCATCTCGATTACCTCGTACATACTCTACCAGGCCAACGACCTGCGCAGCAACGACGGCGTGAAATTCGAGAACAACAAGGGCCTGAACTTCGCCCACTCGCGCAACTTCTACCAGGAGTTGCGGGTCGCTGGACGGGCCTTCGACGGACGCGGCAATTTCGTGCTCGGCGCACAGATTTCGAAGGATGACTCGCGCGAGAACCTGCGCCGCTACTATTTCGAGAGCTCGCCGTCGTTTGCGACGACCCCCCGCCTGATCGGCGGTCGCGTCCTGGCGTTCGACGATGCCACTAGCAAGGCTGTCTTCGGCAACCTCGACTACAAGTTCAGCGACCGGCTCTCGGTCAACGGCGGGCTGCGCTACACCAAGTTCGACCTCGACCATCGCGGCTGTTCGCAGGATCCGTCCGGAGGGCTCGCAGCGCTGATCGGCGGTATCATCGGCCAGCCGCTCGGGCCGAACCAGTGCATCACGGTGCTGCCGGACCGCACCGCCGGGCAGCTGTACTTGACGACGATCGACGAGGACAATCTGTCGTGGCGCGGTCAGCTCGACTTCAAGCCTGCGCAGCACAGCCTGATCTATGCCTCGATCAGCCGCGGCTACAAGGCCGGGACCGTGCCTGCGCTGAGCGCCAACACCTACACCGCACAGCTCGCCGTGAAGCAGGAGTCGGTGCTCTCCTACGAGGCTGGATTCAAGCTGGGGCTGTTCGACCGCAAGCTGCAACTGAACGGCGCCGCCTTCTATTACGATTACACCGACAAGCAGCTGTTCGGCCGCCGGCTGGACGAGCTGGGCCTGTTTGGCTCGCTCATCAAGCTGGTCAACGTGCCCAAGTCGCGCGTCTACGGTGCCGAGCTGTCGGCGGTCGTGGTGCCGACGACCGGGCTAACGCTCAACGCATCCGTGAGCTACCTCAATTCAAAAGTGACCGGCGACTTCCAGAACTTCAACAACTACGGTCGGCCGATCAACTTCCGCGGGCTGAAGTTCCCGTACACGCCGGAATGGTCGGGTAGCGCCGGCATCGAATATCGCTGGCCGGGCTATCAAGGCAACGACATCTTCATCGGGGCGGACGTTACCGCGCAGAGCAAGTCGGTTTCGAGCTTCGGCGGCGAGAACCCGCAGGCGCTGGGCGTGCCCGGCTATATCAAGGGCGACCCCAGCTTCAACATCCCAGCCTATGCCTTCGTCAACGCGCGCGCCGGCGTCGATCTCAACGAGCAATGGACGCTGCAAGTCTGGGCCAAGAACGTGTTCAACAAATTCTACTTCACCGACCTTGTCCTGCAGAACGACACGCTGGGTCGCCGCACCGGCGCGCCGCAGACCTATGGGGTGACCGCCCGCTTCCGTTACTGACCGACCCACGCGGTGCGGCGGCGCGTGCCGCCCCCGCTCATCGATAAGGACTACCATGTCGCATCCCGGCCTCACCGATACGTTCCCGCCGCGCGTGAAGGTCACCAACCCGCCGCTGCTGGAGCGCACGGTGGCGGCGGTGATGACGGCGCAGGTCGCGAAACGCCCCGACAAAATGGCGGTGCGCGACGAAACCCGCACGCTGACCTATCGCGAGCTGATGGACGAGGGGCTGGACATCGGCGGCGCGCTGGTCGACCTCGGCCTCGCGCGGCAGGCGCCCATGCTGATGATGCTCGACAACCACCTCGACTTCATCTCGATCTGGATCGGTCTTAGTCTTACCGCGCGGGTCGAGGTGCCGGTTAACACCGGCTATCGCGGCACGATCCTGGCGCATGTCATCCGCAACACGCAGGCGTCGATCCTGATGATCGAGGATCGCTATGTGGAGCGGCTGGCGGAGGTTGGCGATGCACTGGACGTGATCGACACCGTCATTGTCCGCGGCGACGCGACCGCTGCGGCCGATCTGCCCGCGCGCATCCGCGTCCTGAGTTTCGCCGACCTGCCACGACGGCGCGCGGCGATCGACGACGTCAAGCCGTGGGATATCGTCGCGATCATGTACACGTCGGGCACGACCGGGCCGTCGAAAGGCGCGTTGGTGCCGCACGGCCATGCCTATGGCTATGCCTCACCCTTCGTCTGGGGGCGCTCGACCGAAGACGATACGAACCTCGCCGCGCTGCCGCTGTTCCACGTCACCGCGCAATGGGCCGGCGTCTACAACGCGCTGATCGCCGGCGGCAGCGCGGTGGTGCTGGCGAAATTCTCCGCCACCACCTTCTGGGAAAGCGCGCGGCGCTACGGCTGCACCTACACCACCGCGCTGGGTGCGGTGGCGCAGTTCCTGCTCAACCAGCCGCCCCGCCCCGACGACCGCAACCATCCAATCCGTTCGCTGGGCATGTCACCGGTCATCGCCGAGATGGAGCAGTTTAAGGAGCGGTTCGGGATCGAGCGGATCGGCACCGGCTACGGCTCGACCGAATCCAACGCCTCGATCCTGGCGCCACCCGGCCTCGCGGTGCCCGGACAGTGCGGCTACCTGCGCGAGGATTTTGAGCTGCGGCTCGTCGACGAGAACGACATGGACGTCGCCCCCGGCGAGGTCGGCGAGGCGCTGGTCCGCTCCAGGGAATCGTGGTCCACCACCGCGGGCTACGTAAACATGCCCGAGGCGACCGTCAGGTCGTGGCGCAACATGTGGTTCCACACCGGCGACCTCCTGCGCCAAGCGGAGAACGGCCAGTACGTTTTCTGCGACCGCAACAACGACGCAATCCGCCGAAAGGGCGAGAATATCTCCAGTTTCGAAGTCGAACGCGAGCTGGAAACGCATCCCGCAATCGCCGAATCCGCCGCGATCAAAGCGCCGAGCGACCATGCCGACGACGAGGTGAAGGCGTGCTTCACGCTCCACCCCGACACCACGCTGGACCTGCCCGATCTGGTCGCCCACCTGCAGGCGCGCATGCCCGCCTTCATGGTGCCGCGCTATTACGAGATATTCGCCATGCTGCCGAAGACCCCGACCGAGAAGATCCAGAAGGCCGAATTGCGCCGGGACTGCCTTAACGCCCGCACTTGGGACCGCGAGACGGGCGCCTATCTGGCCGGGGAGCGCGGCTGATGCCCGGCCCGCTCAGCGGCGTCCGCATCGTCGAGATCGCCGGGATCGGCCCCGGCCCGTTCGCGTGTATGATGCTGTCCGACCATGGCGCCGACGTGATCCGTGTCGAGCGTCCCGGTCACAAGAGTGTGGCCGACCGTGGACCGGGCGTACAGGACATGCTCAATCGCTCGCGCCGCCGCATTGCGGTGGACCTGAAACGGCCGGAGGGCGTGGCGATCGTCCGGCAGCTGGTCGCCGAGGCCGACGGGCTGGTCGAGGGATTTCGCCCCGGTGTCATGGAGCGGCTGGGGCTCGGGCCGGAACCGTTGCTCGCGATCAATCCGCGGGTCGTCTATGGACGAATGACCGGCTGGGGGCAGGACGGCCCCTATGCCCCCGCCGCCGGGCACGACATCAACTATGTCGCGCTGTCGGGCGTGCTGCACGGCATCGGCCGCCCGGGGGAGCGGCCCGTGCCACCGCTCAACCTCGTCGGCGATTTCGGCGGCGGGGCAATGATGCTGGCGTTCGGCATGGTCTCGGCGATCCTGCACGCCCGCGCCACCGGCGAAGGGCAGGTGGTGGACGCGGCGATGACGGAAGGCGCGGCGCTGCTCGGCGGGCTGTTCCATGCCAACCAGGCGCAGGGCGTGTGGCGCGACGAACGCGGCACCAATCTGGTCGACGGCGGCGCGCCCTTCTACGACGTGTATGAAACCAGCGACGGCAAGTTCGTGTCGATCGGCTCGATCGAGCCACAATTCTACGCGATGCTGCGCACCGAGCTGGGCGTGGCGGACGATCCCGCGTTCGACGCGCAGATGGATCAGGCGGGCTGGCCGGCGCTCAAGGAGCGCGTCGCGGCGCTGATCGCGCGGCGCACGCGCGACGAATGGTGCGCCGCGATGGAGGGCACAGACGTCTGCTTCGCGCCGGTCCTGTCGCTGGAGGAGGCGCGCAAGCACCCGCACAATGTGGCACGCGGCAGCTTCGTCACCGTCGACGGCGTACCTCAGCCGGCCCCCGTGCCGCGCTTCTCGCGCACCACCGCGGCGGCACCGTGGTTCGCGCACGATCACGCGACGGACGCCGTCCTAGCCGAGCTGGGCCACGACGCCGCGCAGATCAATGCGCTGCGGCAAGCCGGCATCGTGGACTAACTATTCTTCGTGCACGGTTACGGTGTCGGACAGCGCAGCGCGGCCCACCGCGAAGCTGTTCGCGGGCGCGGCGGTGTCGGCATAGCCGAACGACACGCCGTACAGTAACCGCTGATCGTCCGGGATGCCCAACACCTGCCGCGTTACGCCGGGATAGAGGCCGAGCGCCGCCTGCGGGATCGAACCAATGTCTAGCGCAGTCAGCGCCAGCATGAACGTCTGTGCCCACGCCCCCGCGTCGGCGAGTTCGCGCGGCCCGGCCCATTCCGGCACGAATACCAGCGCGACGTGCGGCGCATCGAACATCGCGAAGTTTCGCAACGACGCCGCTGCACGACCGGCCTTATCGTGGCGTTCCACGCCTATCGCGCCGTAGAGCAACTGAGCAGTTTCAATCTGTCGCTCGCGATAGACGCCGGGATAGGTCTTAGTCGATTTGAAGTCGTCATCCGGCGGGGTCGCTACACTTGCCGCGTCGATCAACGCCGCGCGCAGCCGCCCTAAAGCTTTGCCCTGCACCAAATGGATGATCCAGGGCTGGACATTGCAGTTCGACGGCGTGCGGGAGGCGCCCAACAGCGCGTCCTGGATGCGATCATTCGGGACCGGCGAGTTGCGAAAGCCACGAATTGCGCGGCGGTCACAAATTATGCGCGTGAGGGTGTCGAAAGACCCTTTGTGGTTCGTATCCAACTCCATATGTCCAATTGGCATAACGACTTAGCCCACGCAAGGTGAGGGGCGGAAGCGCCCCATGCGGATTGGCACGGTCAGCACTGAAGAGGGCGTGGGGGGAGAGACGGGATGCGCCCCCCCGTTTCCAGACAACTCGCGAGATTCGGCGAGACGGATTGTGAGGTCGACCGCGGAACGTCCATGGATCCGATGGCAACCATTTACTCGGAGCACGCGATCCCTCAGCTGCAATGGCGCGAAAGTGGGCTGATGTCGCCCGCTAATGAACAAAGCGCTAGTGCGCCTACTCGGAGGCGTCGCCGTCGCCGTCGCCGTCGCAATCCAGGTGGCGTCCATACCCGGCGGGCCTCGACGAATTGGTGAGGCGACCGCTGCTGGAGCTTCGGCACAGCTCCTGAAGGCAATAGTTTTTGCGCTGACACCAGCAAAGTCGCGCCTGCCTTTGGAGGCCGGCGGCTGACCACCCCCGGGGCGCTGGCAACCCACCTTTCGTCGACCATTATGGCAGCTGCTATTGTTCCAGTCGCCGGGGTGGGCGGATGCTGCCGCAGTCATCGACGTGAGAGCCAAACCGACGAAGCGATAAACCCTGCACTAAGGTTCGCTTGCCTTCTGACTGATCTTGCCGAGTCTGCACTACATCGCAGAACATCAGCACCACCAGCCGGATCACCTCAGGCGACGAATTGAAATAACGAAAAGGGGCTGGCGGGTTTGCGCGGGCGGGGCATACCGCAGCCTGGTCACGCCACCTTACCAGCCGGTGCAATAGCTTTGACGATGCGCGGCGTCGCGACGTCAGACCCGTTGCACAGATATAACGACGCGCCCCCTTGTAGATTCTCGCCGCCTGCGAGCGCGGCCGTGGCCAGGGGTCGACGATCATGACGTGACCCCTGTCTTTCATTTAGCGGCAACCGGAAGCCGACCGGTGTTTGAGGGTCGCCCTGTTTGTTATCTAGGGTCAGGACCCATTGATGTGAGCGTCACGATCTGATTCAGGCTCCGCAAGGAGACCGGAATGAGTGACCTGTTTTGGCTGACTGATGAGCAGATGGAACGGCTGCGGCCGTTCTTCCCCAG
>CAJYKB010000052.1 GCA_913774925.1 uncultured Sphingomonas sp.
GCGCGTCCGAACGGTCGACCTTGTTGACGACGACGATCGGGCGCAGGCCCAGCGCCAGCGCCTTGCCGGTCACGAACTTCGTCTGCGGCATCGCGCCCTCGGCCGCGTCGACCAGCAGGATCACGCCGTCGACCATCGAGAGGATGCGCTCCACCTCGCCGCCGAAATCGGCGTGGCCCGGCGTATCGACGATGTTGATACGGACGCCTTCCCACTCGATCGAGGTGGGCTTGGCGAGGATGGTGATCCCGCGCTCTTTTTCCAGATCGTTCGAGTCCATCGCGCGCTCCTCGACGCGCTGGTTGTCGCGGAACGTGCCGGACTGACGGAAGAGCTGGTCGACGAGGGTCGTCTTGCCATGATCGACGTGCGCGATGATGGCGATGTTGCGCAGGTTCATACGGGTTCCTGAGGGTGGCCCGCGGTTGGCGCAGGCGCTGTGTCGGGGGCGCGCATAGCGGAAAGTTGCGCGCGACGCCAGTGGGCGTTCGCGGGTGCAGCGTGGACAAGGAAGAAGCGGACCCCGGCTCAAGGCCGGGGTGACGGTGGGATGCTCCGAATGACCCACTGCCGTCATCCCCGCGGAGGCGGGGATCCGGATACGCTGGTCCGTCGATGGAAGCGCGACGGCAGCGTTTCTGGATTCCCGCCTGCGCGGGAATGACGGTGGTGGCCTTGGATCAATACCGCGCCGACACTTCCACCCCGTAGAAGCGCGGTTCGCCCGCAATATACGTCGGCACGCCGAAGCCGCCGCCGGTGTTGCCCGCGTCGAGCAGGTAGCGCTTGTTCGTCAGGTTCCGGGCGAAGCCGCCGATCGTGTAGCGACCCTGCGCCAGTTCGACGCCCGCGCGCAGGTTGACGAGCGTGTAGCCGCCCTGGCTGATCGCCTCGCTGTTGGGCAATTCGAAGAAGACCTTGCTCTGATAGGTGGCGGACGGCGTGGCGTAGAAGGTCGCGCCCTCCCCCACCGGCAGCCGCAGCGTGGCGCCGCCCGACGCGGTGTATTTCGGCTGAAGGCGGAAGCGCGCGCCGGAATAGGTGGCGGCGAGCGTCGAATTGCGATCGATCTTGCCGTCGACGAAGGCGAAGGCGCCGAACAGCTGGAGCGGCTTCACCGGGCGCCACGACGCCTCCAGCTCGACACCGGGGTTGCTGGCGGCGCCAGCGCTCCGCGTCGTGGTGGTGCCGTCGGGGTTGGTGACCGACACCTGGAAACCGCGATACTTCTGGTAGAAGGCGGACAGCGTGCCGGTGAGCGTCGAGGTCGCGACCTTCACGCCCGCTTCGTAGTTCCAGACGTTCTCCTCCGGCACCAGCTGGACGCGGGGGATGACGCCGGCGGCGCTGTTCTGCGCGTCGAGCTGGACCACCGGCGAGCGGCGGCCCTTCGACACGGTGGCGTAAAGGTTGAGCGCGTCGGTCATGCGGAACAGCGCGTTGAAGCGCGGCAGGATCGCGGAATAGCTTTGCTGCGCGACGTAGCGGACGTTGTTAGTGTTGGGCGTGCCGAGCAGGCTGGTGAGGACGGGGCGCGGAAGACCGGCCAGAATCTGCGAGTTCGGCTGGTTGTTGACATAGCCCGAGCGGCGCTTCTCGATCAGGACGCGTGCACCCGCGGTCAGCTCGATGCGCGGGGTCGGCAGGACGGTGGCGTCGGCGAAGACCGAATAGGCGGCGTTGCGGCCGTCGTTGGCGAAATAGGACGCATAGGGCAGCTGCGTCGCGCGACCGCCGGTCAGGATAGCGGTGGCGCGCGTCGCCGGGACGGTGCCGTTGGCGGCGACGCAGGCGGTCCCGGTGGGAATACCCTGCGTGTTCAGCACAGTGCGAATGGCGGCATAGGCGGGCGCGACGGAGCAGGCGAGATACGTTCCCTCCTCGGTCGAGAAGGGCACGCGCTGGATGCCGTTTTCGAAGAAGCCGTTCCAGCCGAACGAGGCCCGGGCGCGGTCGCCCTCGAAGTTGAAGCGGCCTTCGTGGCTCCACTGGTCGCCGCGCGCGTCCTCCGCAAATTCCAGATACCAGGCGGGACCGCCGTCGGCGTCGAAGATTTCCAGGCTGTCGAAGCGGCGATAGCCGTTGACGGTGGTGAAGGTGACGCCGGGCGCGATGTCGACCGCGACGGTCAGGTTAGCGTCATAGACGTCCCGGTTCAGCCCGAGCTTGCGACGGCCCAGTACCTCACGGCTGAAAGGCGAGCCGGACAGCTCGGCATAGCCGTAGTCGCCGGTCTGCCCGCCGGTGGGGGCGAAGGCGCGGCTCTTGAACGGGGTGCCGGTGTTGCGCTGGCCGTCATAGGTCAGCACGAGATCGGCGGTGACCGCGTCGGACGGCACGTAGCGCAGCGACAGGCGCGCGCCGGCCTGCTTCTGGCCGTAGAGATCGTCCTGGTCGACGCGGCCCTGGTTCTGGTTGGGGACGTTCGGATCGCCCGCGATGTTGCGGACATAGCCGTCGCGATACTTCACCCCGAAGGCGAGGCGCGCGGCGAGCGTGTCGTTGCCGGCATTGACGAAGCCGGACACCTGCACGCGGTTGTAATTGCCGTAGGAGGCCTGGATCGCATCCGAGAAACCGGCGCGCGGCTTCGCGGAGATGATCGAGACGGCACCGATCGCGGCGGCGGTGCCGAACAGCGTCGCCTGCGGCCCCTTCACCACCTCGATCCGCTCGACATCGTACAGATCCTGATACGCGCCGCGCGAGCGCGAGATGTCGACGCCGTTGTAATAGAGCGTGACGCGCGCGCCCTGCTGCGCCGAGCCCGAATCCGACGTGATGCCGCGAATGACGATGCCGGGGTTGTTCGCGCTCTGCTCCTGGATGCGCAGGCCCGGCACGTACATCGCCACTTCCGCCAGCGAGTTGATGCCGATGTCGGCCATTCGCTGTCCGGTGACGGCGGCGACGGTCAGCGGCACGTCCTCGATCCGCTGCTCGGTCTTCTGCGCGGTGACGATGATGTCGTCATCGCTCACCGGCGCGGCGGGCTGAACCATCGCCTGCGCCAGCACGGGCGTGGAGACGGCGAACGACAGCAGCGCGACGACGCTGCCGCGGATGAAGCGCGACATGGATGTTTCCCCCTGTGTTTATCGTGTGTTGCGAGCGCGCTACCGACGATTGATGACACTCCCGTGTCGCTCTCGACTTCGCCGCCGCGGCGTCTTACATCCGCAACACAGTTGATCTGGCGCCGCGTGCCGTGGAGAATGGCGCGCGGGTTTGCAAGCGAAGGAACGAACGATGGCCTCCTCCCCCGAGACCGCGACCGCCACCGCAGAACCGGCCCTGGTGCTCACGCCCCCGGCTCCGGTGCCGCAGCTGGCCGCCGAAAAGGCCGCCGGGCTGGTCCCGGTCGACAGCGGGACGAAGAGCGAGCTGGAGAAGCGCGTCGATCAGTTCGTCGACGAGCTGATCGCGCAGGACGTCAACAGCCCCGATTTCGGCAAGCGCGTCGATGCGATCACCGCGATGGGGCAGAAGGAGATCCGCGACGCGGCAGGCCAGTCCAACCGCTTCCTCGACCGCCCGGTCAAGGCGATGGATCAGGAGACGGGCGTCGGCAAGGACCTGGCCGAGTTGCGCCGCGTGGTGGAGGATCTGGACCCCGGCAAGAAGGGCAACCTGACCGCGCCACAGAAGCTGTTCGGGATCATCCCGTTCGGCAACAAGATGCGCAATTACTTCGACGGCTACAAATCCAGCCAGACGCACATCGCCTCGATCCTGAAGAGCCTGTCCTCGGGCAAGGACGAGCTGCTGATGGACAATGCCGCGATCGATACCGAGCGTGCGAACCTGTGGACCGCGATGGGGCGCTTGGAGCAGATGATCCACCTGTCGCGCACGATGGACGCGCGGCTGGAGGACAAGGCGAACGAGCTGGACCATAGCGACCCGGCCAAGGCGAAGGCGATCCGGGAAACCGCGCTGTTCTACACCCGCCAGCGCACGCAGGACCTGCTGACGCAGATGGCGGTGACGGTGCAGGGCTATCTGGCGCTGGACCTGGTCAAGAAGAACAATGTCGAGCTGGTGAAGGGCGTCGACCGCGCCAGCACCACCACGGTCGCGGCGCTGCGCACCGCGGTGACCGTGGCGCAGGCGCTGACCAACCAGAAGCTGGTGCTGGAGCAGATCACGCAGCTGAACACGACCACCGCCAACATCATCGATTCGACGGGCAAGCTGCTGCGCCAGAACACCGCGCAGATCCACGAACAGGCCGCCGCCGCGACGATCCCGCTGGAGACGCTGCAACGCGCGTTCCAGAACATCTACGACACGATGGACGCGATCGACACGTTCAAGCTGAAGGCGCTGGACAGCATGAAGACGACCGTCAACACGCTGGGCAACGAGGTGGAGAAGTCGCGCGGCTATATCGCGCGGGCCGAGGGCGCGACGCAGAATGCGGTGTCCGGCCCGGCCGACCAGTTCCGGCTGGAGTCGCTGTGACGGACGTGGATGAGGCGGTCACCACCGCGCAGGCGGCGCAGGCCCGGCGGCGCGGCGACGCGCTGATCCCGCTGGCACGCAAGCCGCGCAGCGGGCGCGGCGGGGTCAAGGCGCGGGTGGCGGCGATCGCGGTCGCCAATGCCGCGATCCTGCTGGTCGCGGCGATCGTCGGCGGCGTGGTGATGCCGCTGGGCATGTTCGGCGCGCTGGCCGTCATGTTGCTGATGCTGGCGGTCACGCTGCTGATCGCGTTCGCCCCCGCGACGCCGGTGCCGACGCCGGAGCGGATCGCGCGCGCCGAGCTGAAGGCGCTGCCGATGCAGACCGCGCGCTGGCTGGAGGCGCAGCGCCCCGCGCTGCCCGCGCCCGCGCTGACGATGCTCGACCGCGTCGACCGGCGGCTCGACACGCTGGGCGTGCAGCTGGCGGGGCTGGACGAGGGCAGTCCGGCGGCGGCGGAGGTGCGGCGGCTGGTCGGCGAGCAGCTGCCCGACTTCGTGCGCGACTATCAGCGCGTCCCCGCCGAGCTGCGCGCCACCCCGCGCAACGGCAAGACGCCCGACCAGCAGCTGGTCGACGGGCTGGGCGTGATCGAGCGCGAGATGGGCGAGATGAGCGAGCGGCTGGCGCAGGGAGACCTGGATGCGCTGGAGACGCGCGGGCGCTTCCTGGAAATCAAATATCAGGCGGAGTGATCGGCGAGGTCGGCGATCGGGACGCCGTCGGGCGCGAGGAGCCATTCCAGCGCCTCCGCCCGGCTCGAACAGACCAGATAGGTCGGCAGCACGCGCTTCGCCTGCATCTTCAACAGCGGCGCCTCCACCAGCAGCGCCGCCCTACGCGCCGCGAATGCCGGCTGTTGGGGCATGTCGGCGAGCAAGGCGGTAACCTGCTGCGGCTGGACGACGAAAGCGGTGATATCGAGCAGCGTCACATGCTGTCCGATGGGGCAGCCATGGCCGGGCAGGACGTGCAGCTTCGCGACGAGATCGTCCTTGTACGCCGCCACCATATCGACGCCCCACAGGCCGCGAACGGCGATGTCGACGAAGCGTCGCACCGGGTCCACCGCGATCGAGAAACCCGCTTCGTCCATGATCCCGCCCCCGCCGAAAGCGGCACTATGCCAGCCACTCCTTGCCATCCCGTCAACAATGTCAGGGGCAGGCAGCGGGCGCGCCGCCGTCCACCCGGCAGCTCGCCCTGCCCCGCGAACGGCCGACGCATCGCCGTGTCGCGATCGTCGGACATGGGGTCGGCGGGCGGGTCGCGCGGGCGCTTCCCGGCGATCGGATATCAGGCCGCGTGATCGCCCTCGGATGCAAGCAGCCACGCCATCGCCTCGGCACGGTCGGCGAAGAACCGGTTGCCCGCGGCGATGCGACGCGCCTGCATCGCCAGCAGCGGTGCGGTGACCACGATCGCGATGCGCCGCGTCGCCAGCCGGGGGTCGGCCAGCATCGCGCCCATCATCGCCGCGATATCCTGCGGCTGGACGATGAACTCCGTCGCGTCGATCAGCGTGACCTGCTGCCCCAGCGGGCAACCGTAGCGCGGCAGGATGTCGAGCGCGGCCACCTGTGCGACCAGGAACCGCGCGGCGATGGCGACATCCCACAGCCCGCGCGGAGACGTGACGACCAGCCGCTGCAGCGCATCGACGACGATCGTGTAATGCGGATCCTCCACGATCGTCTTCGGCATCAATCCCTCCGCGTCGGCGACGGGCGTGCTGGCACAAATCATACGGCGATAACAGGTTGCGGCTGAAAATTTATTCTCGCAACTGGTACGCATCGGGGGTGATCAGCCAGCAGGATCCGCGCAGCATGGCGCCGGTCGGCGTCGAAGCGCGCACCCTTCCTCTCGCGCGTTCGCCGATCGCATCGGCGAACCTCACCCGGTGGCGACGCCCCATAGCAGGTACGCGTTGAGTATCACGATGACCGCGGCGATCGTCCACGCCAGCCACGCCAGCCAGCGCGGTGCCGCGAAGGCGCCCATCAGCCGGCGGCTGGCGGTGAAGGCGACCAGCGGAATGACCGCGAACGGCAATTGCAGGCTGAGCACCACCTGGCTCAGCACCAGCAGGTCGGTGGCGCCGCGGTCGCCGCTGGCGGCCACCACCAGCACCGCGGGCACGATCGCGATCCCGCGCGTGACCAGCCGACGCACCCACACCGGCAGCCGGATGTCGAGGAACCCCTCCATTACGATCTGCCCCGCGAGCGTGCCGGTGACGGTCGAATTCTGCCCGCTGGCCAGCAGCGCGATCGCGAACACCGCGCTTGCCGCGCCCACCCCCAGCATCGGCGCGAGCAGGCGGTGCGCCTCCTCGATCTCGGCGATGTCGGTGCGCCCGGCGGTATGGAAGGTGGCCGCGGCCAGGATCAGGATCGCGGCGTTGATGAAGAAGGCGAGCCCCAGCGCGACCGTCGAATCGATCGTCGCCAGCCTCAGCGCGTCGTGCCGCTGCGCCTCGCCCTCGCCATAGGCGCGCGTCTGGACGATCGAGGAATGGAGGTACAGATTGTGCGGCATCACGGTCGCGCCCAGGATGCCGATCGCGATATACAGCATCGCCGGGTTGGTCACGACCTCCGCACGGGGCACCAGCCCGCCCGCCGCCGCCGCCCAGTCCGGCGCCGCCCAGAACAGCTCCATCGCGAAGCAGCCCGCGATGATGACGAGCAGGCTGGCGATGAAGGCCTCCAGCCGGCGGAAGCCGAAGCG
Source organism: uncultured Sphingomonas sp. (assembly GCA_913774925.1). GTDB lineage: Bacteria > Pseudomonadota > Alphaproteobacteria > Sphingomonadales > Sphingomonadaceae > Sphingomonas. The sequence continues at coordinate 7,198 of CAJYKB010000052.1, forward strand.
CTGGAGCGCCAGGATCAGGAACACGTCCAGCCCGGTGACGACCACGCCCCAGACCAGCGGCAGCCCGAACAGCAGCTTCAGCGCGATGGCGGTGCCCAGCACCTCCGCCAGATCGCACGCGATGATCGCCACCTCCGCCAGCAGCCACAGCGCGATCGCGACTGGGCGGGAGGTATGGCGGCGGCATGCCTGCGCCAGGTCCAGCCCGGCGCCGATCCCCAGCCGCGCCGACAGCGACTGCAGGACGATCGCCATCAGGTTCGACAGCAGGACGACGCTGAGCAGCGTATAGCCGAAGGCGGAGCCGCCCGCGATGTCGGTGGCCCAATTGCCCGGATCCATATAACCGACCGCGACCAGCCATCCCGGGCCGACGAAGGCGGCGAGGCGGCGCCAGAAGCCGGCGCCGTGCGGCACGGGGACGGTGGCGAAACTGTCTTCGAGCGAGCGGGTGCCGACGGTCATCGCGCGCCTGCATGAGGGAGCGTGCGGGCGAGTTCAACCGCGCTGTTGCCGCTGCGTACGGTGAGGCGGCTTGCATGCGGCGCGTGGCCACCGCATCCTCGCCAACATGCGTCACATCCTCGCCCCCGCCGCCCTGCTCGCGACGCTCGTCGCAGCCGCCCCCGCCAGCGCCGCCACGCCGATCGCGGGCCGTTACGTCACCGAGGACGGATCGGGCGTGATCCAGGTGGGGCCGTGCGGCGCGACCGTATGCGGGCGGCTGGTCACGATTCTGAAGGCGACGCCCGGCGCGCCCAAGACCGACGTCAACAACAGCGACGCTGCGCTGCGCACGCGCCCGATCCTGGGGATGCCGATCCTGTCCGGGTTCGTCGACAAGGGGAAGGACTGGCGCGGCCAGATCTACGATCCGCGCAACGGCAAGACCTACAAGTCGATCGTGATGCGCGATGGCGACGGGTCGCTGACCGTCAAGGGCTGCATCGCCTTCTTCTGCCAGACGCAGCGCTGGACCCCGTCGCGCTGATCGCGCACCCTGCCCGCTCGGTACGACGAACCAGGAGAGCGGACATGATCGAGGGCGGGTGCAATTGCGGTGGCATACGCTACCGGATCGAAGGCGAGCCGATGACGGTCGCCGCGTGCCACTGCACCCGCTGCCGCCGCCAGTCGGGCGGCACCTTTTCCGTCAACCTCGTCGTGCCCGTCGCGGCGATGACGGTAACGGGCGAATTGTCGCGCTTCACCGATCGCGACACGACCAGCGGATCGGCGGTACAGCGCGAATTCTGCGGCACCTGCGGCTCCCCGATCCGCTCGCTGCTCGACGCCAGCCCCGGCATCGCCGCGGTGAAGGCGGGGACACTGGACGATCCCGACCCCTTCGCGCCCGCGCTCCACGTCTTCACGCGGTCGAAGGTGGCGTGGGTCGAGGTGCCCGAAGGCGTGCCGGCGTTCGAGGCGAACGCGGGATAACGAAAAAACCCCACCGTCCCGGATGGGAAGGTGGGGCTTTTTGAGTGGTGGGCGTGGCAAGGATTGAACTTGCGACCCCTGCGATGTCAACGAAGCGGTTAGCGCGGTTTTCCGCCACTTTCCGCTCCTGATACCCGCCACTTCGTCATCGCAAAACCCGCAGAAATCCGTGCGCTCAATCGGCTGACGCCGAAAGTGCGCCGAATGCTCATCACGACATCAAGCGCCTGATCGGCGCTCCATCACACGCAAGCGCGCGGCTGCCGACGTCGGTTCAGCCGGCGCTTTCGTGCGCCCATCGACTTCCCGCCCGGGAGCCGACACGATGTCGCATACCTTCGACGCTAGCGCCGCCACTCCGCGCCAGGTCCGCCAGCTCGCCAAGGGCTTCACCGCCCGCCTCACCGGCCGCACCGAACGCGGTACCGATCGAAAGGTGCGTCGCCACAGCGTCGACGTCGACGATCGCCGCGCACAGGTCTTCCGTCGCATCGGCGATGGCAGCTTGGCTGACGCTAAGGGTTGGATCGAGTGCCTGATGCAGACGGTGTCCGAATGGGACGACCAGGAGCGCAAGAGGGGCGGCGGCCGCATGCTCGGCTTCCACGGCCTGCGAGTCCTGGAAACATTGCTCGGCCTGCGCGGGGTGATCGCAGTGGACTTCCGCACGGGACGCCTAGAACCAGCGATCGATACGATCGCCCGGGTCGCCTGCATCGCTCGCGGAACGGTGATCCGCGCGCTGGCGAGGCTCAAGGCGATGAAGATCCTAGACTGGGTCCGGCGAACACAGCGGACCGGCCGCGACGGCCTATTCGGCCCTCAGCGCGAGCAGATCAGCAACGCTTATTTTCTGACACCCGAGCTGCTCCCCAGAAGGGTCGCACAGCGCCTCCGCGACCTCGTGGCGCGCAAGCGGCTGCGCCGCGCCGGCACTACCCCACCGACAGCCGCACCGCCTCCTCCGCAGGCACAGAACAGCGAGCTGCGCGATGCGATCGCCCGGCTCGGCGCTGGCGTTGACGCACGCTCAAGAGGCGAGAGCGCGAGTCCACCATGCGGTCAGTATCCCCGTGCAGGGGTTCAAGGATAAAAGGAATGGGGCCGCTTGGGCGGCCCCATACGGTGATTTGATCGCCCCCACCGCGGAAATGGTCCACCCCACGCTCCTCCACCGCCCGGCCCCGGCGGTGGAGCGTGGCGGCTTGCGCCGCCCCGATGCTGCCTGGGGGGCGAGAGCACAGACCGTGCCACCCGCCCCCGGCCGCCCTCCCGCGGCTAGGTCAGACCGCGACGTGGATCGGCTCGAGGATCTCGCTCCAGCGATCGAGCAGCGCGCGGCGCGCGGCGAGTTGATGCGTGCGATTGTATGCAGCCTCCACCTTGGCGACCGTGCCGTCCTCGTGCTTCAGCACATGGCCCAGCGCGCGATCGATCGCGCCGCGCGCGTGCGGCTGCTCCTCGTTGAGGATCGTCGAGAAACTGGCGCGCCAGCCGTGGGGGACATGCCGGCCGCTGAAGCCGGCGCGATCGTAGAGGTCGCCGATCGCGCGCTCCCCGATCGGCTTATTTGATTCGCGACCCGTGAAGATCAGCCGATCGGGGGGGAAATCGAGGTTTTCCGCGCCTTTCGCTTCTTGATCCAGAATTGATCGAAGCACCGCCACGGCCGCCGGCGACAGCGGCACCAGGTGGTCGTTGCCGGCGTCGAGCTTCTTGTCCGCGCGCAGCTTCACCCGCGCCGCCGGCACACGCCACAGCGGGGCGTCGCCGTTTAGGTCCTCAATCTCGCACCAGCGCGCGCCGCGCACCGCCGCGAGGCGGACCGCGGTCAGCGCGAGGAACCGCGACGCCAGCTTCGTCGCCTCGACCGCGCGCAGCTGGTCGACCGCGCAGAGCAGCTCGCGCACCTCGGCCGCGGTGGTCAGCGCCGGGTGATGACGTGCCGCCGGCGCACGCGTGATCGCGCGGCCTACGACCGCGGCCGGATCGACCGCGCACCATCCTTCGCTGATGGCGTGCGCGAAGACATCGGAGATCCGCTGCCGCACCCGGTGCGCCGTGGCGATCGCGCCGCGCCGCTCGATCGCGCGGATCACGCGCAGCACCGCCGGCGAATCGATCGCCGCCAGCTCGTCGCGGCCGATCGCGGGGAAGACGTCCGCGACCAGGCTGTCCAGCACGTCGCCGGCGTGGACGGGCGTCCAGTCGATCTGGCGGCGCGTATGCCAGTCGCGCGCTGCCACCTCAAAGGTGACGGCCGCGCGGATCCTGCGCGGATCCACGCCGCGACCGAGCTGCTCGCGCGCGGCCTCCGCCCGAGCCCGGGCGGCGTCGAGTGTAATCTCCGGCCACTGGCCGATCGTCAGCAGCTGCTCCTGCCCCTGCCACCGGAAGCGCAGGCGGAAGCTCTTCGTGCCGGTCGGCGCGACGGCCAGGTGTAGGCCGCGCTCGTCGACGATCTTGTACGGGCGCGACTTTGGGCGCGCCGCCTTGACGGCGGACGTGGTGAGCATCACAAACTCCTAGATCATCCGTTACTTACGGAATTGGGGGGGGAGAAACATTTTGATTCCCACGACACAGGCTAGCGCCGTGGAACTGAGCAGCCTTTCCGCAGGCGACATATTTATCGCCGGCTCTCGTCTCGTGCTCGCGATCGAAGAAGGTTTCGATCAGGAGCACTTCGAGATCGAAACTGGGGAACCTTGGCAGCCGGACGTGACCAATGTGCTGAAGATCAATGAGACCTGGGCGAGCTTCGATCCCGGTAGCGGCATCGACGTTGGCGCTGAGGTGCCAACCGGATCATTGATTTTCACTCGGGCCGGTCCGGCGATCTATAGGGCGCCGGAACCTGGAAGCCGGCTGGGGCTCTACCTCTTCCTTACGGGCAAGATCGGACAGTACCGTCGCTCCCACGAGCCAGCATTTTCTCGATGGGAGCTCTACGTGAAGGATGGCGATCAGCGGCATGCGCTTCGTCAGATCGAGGCGACGCGAGCATCGCACCTGTAGGCCCATCGCGGCAACTTCATTCGCCGCGATCGCCTGCTACGCTGGACGTTGAGGTTGGGATCTGGCGATCATGCCCACGATCGTTCTAATTGCGGCTGACTGCTGTACCTACCGAAGCCGGGAAGATTAAACGCGGGGCTTCGCGGGCAGCCATTCGTTCACGGCGATCTTCTCCGGTTCGAACGGTCCAGCAAAGATCGGTTGAATCATGGCCATGACGAGGCTGGCGCGTGTTCTCCGAACGTGTAACACCATACGGTTCCATACCGAGCAATCATTTACAGGGCCCGCCAGATGAGCACACCCGAAGATCTTGAGGTGCTGATTGACAAGGCAAGAAAGACGGTCAAGACCGATTCTTATCCCATGTCGATCGGCGAGCTTGTCGGCATGTATGAGCGCGATGAAATCGTGCTGCGGCCGGAGTATCAACGGTATTTCCGCTGGACCAATGAGCAGAAGTCGAAGCTCATAGAGTCGATCCTGATCGGACTACCCCTCCCCTCTGTCTTCGTCGCGCAGGATGACGAGGGTGCTTGGGAGGTAGTTGATGGGATGCAAAGGCTTTCAACGATTTTCGATTTCATCGGGATCCTAAAACCCGAGCTTACCGAGAATCAATTTTACAATCCGTTCCGCACCCTTACGGACGAGCTCTTTTACCTGGAAAACTTTGCCAATAAGGGCTGGGAGGATTTTGGACGTCGGATCCAGCTTGATATAAAGCGGACTAAAATTCAACTTACTATCTTATTGAGGGAAACTGATCTCGAAGCCAAATTCGAGCTTTTCCAGCGCTTAAATTCGGGCGGCACTGCTATATCGGGGCAAGAGCTTCGCAATGCAATTATGGCGGGGAGTCAGCCCAAAACCCTAGAGTGGTTTGAGTCTCTGTCGAGAGACGAGAACTTCATATCGGTATGCGGCCTGGCAGATAGCGAACTTTCAACACGGTATGATGTCGAGCTGGTCTTGCGGTTCGTTGCATTCCTGTCGCCCGAAGTGGAGAATTTACCCAAAGCAAAAGGCGTCGACATATTTTTGACTTCGGCGTTGCGAAAGATACTCGACGACGATAACTTTGACTACGATACATACGAAAGAAAGTTCAGAGAAACCTTCAAGGTATTGAATGAAGCTTGGGGAGAAAGCGCTCTAAGATATAGAAATCAACCCGGCACAGGAAAGTTCTCTATATCTTTTTTTGAGGCAGTCGCTTTAGGAATTGCGCAGAACATTGAGGATCTTCCTGACAACGCAGAAATAAAGCAAAAGATTGACAATGTCGGTCAAGATCAGGCTTTCAAAGCTGCGTCGGGTAGCGGCAAAAATGCGCAGCGCCGAATTCCGGAACTCCTGCAGTTTGGTAAAACATACTTCAGCCCTTTATGATAAACGCGATAAGCCTGGAAAGTTCGCTGTCGAATTCCCTGACGTGGCGAAAAAACGAACTCCAGCAAGCTCGTTATTTGGCGGAGGAATCTAGTGAAAACAGCCGCCAATATCTATGCCGAGCTTGGACGCTGGTCATGTATGCGCATTGCGACCAATATATCAAAGAAATATCAAGGTCATACTTGCATTTTCTGAAGCACAATCCTCGAGATTCGTACGATTATTGGAGTATTTGGCAGGCCTTTAGGGCGAAGGAGCTTATGCTAAATGGCAGTGATGGCCCAACGTTCGAAAGTGCATTGAAACCGAAGGGTAACGATAAGTCATCTCTTATAGAAGCTATATCCCATAAGACGGTATTGGACAGCGGAAACTTCAAGTACGAGCGACTTCGTTTTATCACTAATTTTGTTCTTCAGATCGAATTTGATTGTGCCGAATACAAGGGCTTTTGCACTACGTTGAAAGTCAAGCGTGACCAGATTGCTCACGGCGAGCAATCCTATATCGCTGATGTGGGTGACTGCATCGCGTGGCATGGCCCGACCCTTTCCCTCCTTGATGATCTGACGAACGCAGTTCTCGAAGTCGCCGCTTGATGCGGGTTGATGCGACGTAGGCACTCTTAAATTTCAACATCCCCCCAATCCCGGACATCGCGGCGGAGGGATCATCCGCCGCGATCGCATGCTCCTCTCGGATGCGAAGTCTGGATAAGCCGATCATACCCGCACGGTACCCAATAGCCGCCGTCCGCTATCGCCCAATTGCGGACGTTCGCCGGTTCCCTTACCAATCACCTATGGCGAGAAGGGCGAGCGAGTGGCTACGTTTTAGAGACGTCCCAGACGGTGGTCGCCCGCGCGGCCCCAACCCGCACGTCACTCATTTCCGCTCGGACAATGATCTTTATCAATGGCGGCTATTTGGATGGTTTGCCGTTCCCGTCACAACCATGACCTTCGGGTTTCTTTGGTCAATGGGTATTCCGTTCCGCTACTCGCCAGTGGCGCTCATACCCGCTGCCTGCCTTGCATTGCTCTTCCAATTTCGTATTCGGCGTGACCGGAGAGCGGGTAGACGTTTCAGCGCCTATATCGCCGACGATCTTGACGGTTAATGTCTGCTCTCCAACATCGGCGGACATTCCGCTCTCGCCCAATTGCCGACATGCAGCGTCGCCCCTAAATTAGCGCAATGCGCTGGGGAAATCTTCTGCCTTTGACGGCAAGCCTGCCGTGGCTGGTGCTTGCGGCAGGCACAATCGACACTTTGGTAAAAAACTCGCGGTGTTCCGACGGCTGCATGACAGCCTTCGATCAATTGTGGGCTGTGGCTACACCAACGCTTGTTCTATCCGCTCTTTTCGTTACGGGCGGATTGTTCTCTCGCCGCGTGAAACGATCTAGCTGGCTTCTCATTGCGGTCAGCATTTCGGCAATGGCCTTGTTCCCCTACCAACTCGTCTGGTTGACGGGCGGCGCATGAGATGAACGATGCCTATGTCCGCTTCCCACCACTTGCGGACATACAATTGAGCGCTAGGCTACTGGTTTAGCGTTTGAGAGGATGGCCATGCGCATAGTGACGACGATCGGTGCCGCAGTGGCGGCCGTGCTTTTCATCAGCGGATCAGGGTATGCTGCTGCGATGAACTGGCGGCATAGTGTGCCGGAGTTTGTTATAGATGTTCGAACTGCTGACGGCGAGCCAAAGGCGCCGACTCTGCTATTAGTTTACGGCGACAAAGGTAGTGACCCTTTCCACGAGGGGAGTGGTCGAAGAGATATCCGGATTACGCAGTGCAAGACTGCTGGATCACTTTGCGTGAGCCCGCTTTTCCGTAAAGAATATCTGCCAGGCGGAGAAGGGCCGCAGAGCCTTCAGATCCGGCTATACAACGGCAACGGCAATCCAGTCGTTGGCGGCGTTCGCTGGACCGGTCCGTGGCACCCGGACCATGTCCGCGTGACGTGTGACTTGCGTCTCTCAGATGTTCGTAGATCCTGCACCGTCTCCGAGGTTGCGCCCTGAAAAATAAGGTCCGCTTTCCACCATGGGCGGACATTCCGCTTACGCCCAATTGCAGACCTACGCACTAGACGAAAAGCTTCTTGATGATACGACGTAGCCTCGTACTATTCGGCATCGCGCTCTCGATTTTCGTCGTGCTGTTACTACTTCAATGGCCGCCTGCGCTGGATGCTCTGTTCGGCGCGGCGTATCGGCTCGATGGGTACGGTCCCGGCGGACGCCGGCACGTTAGCTAGCCGCTCTAAAGCCGACCAGCCGCTAACTCCGCCTTCCAGACATTCCACGAACCAGCTAACTTCCCGCGATGGGCCTGCTTTCACGCTATCTCGCGCATCTGAAACGAAGGTCGACGGGCTTATCTCGGCTGCAATGGTATACGGCCTCGTCAAAGGAAGGTGTTCCGTGGGTGCTCGCGGCACTGGCGCTTGCTATTCCAGCATCGCTCCTCGCCGAGCCACACCGAACAACCGTTCTATGGATCGTTGCAGTGCCGCTTCTGCTGGGATTTACCGCTACACAGATCGTCATGCTTGTTGTCCATCTGAACGACCTTCGCGATCAGCTCCGGCAACGCGACTAAGCGACAAGCAACGTCCGCTTTCCACCATGGGCGGACATTCCGCTTACGCCCAGTTGCGGACATTCCGATCCGGGTGCAGAAAAACCTGATGATCGCCATTCTAGTATTGTTGCTGGCAGCCCTGCCCGCCCAACAGCTTGGGGCATTGCCCTTCGCCAGAGGCCCTGCGGCGCGGGTCGACACGATCAAGGGGGCGATCGCGAAATGCAAGGCGCCCGCAAAGATCGTACTATCAGGCGACACTGCTACAATATTCTTGGCGGACAGCCGATCGAACAACGCCTACGATTGCCTCTCTGCATGGATTGCTGAGCATCCGAGAAGCGGGTTCGACAAATTCGGATTTATCGGTCGCGAGCGCTAGTAGACGCACTGTCGGAACGTCCGCACTCCACCAATCCCGGACATCGCGGCGGAGGGTCCATCCGCCGCGGTAATCGCCGAAAGGCGCGGCAATTCGTGCTTTCGGGTAGGAATGGGCGGGGGTCGCTACCCCGCCCGATACCCACATCAGATCGCGACGTTGCTGATGAGCAGCTCCGTCACATTCGTGCAGCGGCCAGCGCCGACCGAAGACACGGTCCAGGTCGTGTCAATCTCGCCGATATGGAAGCGCGCGAACGTCTCGCGGACGAAGGGCGTGTTGTTGATCGACATGACGAACCTGCCCGAGATCGCGCCCAGCTGCTCGGCCATGCGCTCGTAGTCGCCACGGTCGAAGGCCACCCCGTACCCCGTCGTCTCGTCATACGGCGGGTCGAGATAGAAGAGCGCCTGGCGCGCGTCGTACCGGCGGATCACGTCTTGGTACGGCAGCCGCTCGATCGTCACCGGCTCGAGGCGGCGGCTCAGCAAGTGCAGTTCGGCGCGCAGGCGCGCCAGCTGGATCCGCGACGACTGGTCGCGCCGCACGCCGAAGGTCCGGCCGACGACCCTGCCCCCGAATGCCAAGCGCTGGAGATAGAGGAAGCGGACGGCGCGCTCGATATCGGTCAGCGCGTCGGGATCGAGCCGCAGCTGCCGGTCGAACTCGTCGCGGCTCGCGGGCAGCCAGCGCAGCTCGCGGACCAATGGCTCGTAATGGCGACGGATGATCCGGAAGAGATTGGCGACGTCGCCGCTCAGGTCGTTGATAACCTCGACCGGCGCCGGCGTCGCCCGCCGCAGGAAGACGCCGCCCATACCAACGAAGGGCTCGACATAGGCGCGGTGGGGGATGCGATCGATGATCGCGCACAGGCGCTTCGCCAGGTTGCGCTTGCCCCCAAGGTAGGGGGCAGGCGGGTTCGCGGCGTCGGATGTACGTATGGGGGCAGGCTCTCCAGGTGGAAGAGCACGTCGGCTACGCGCGCTGGTGGGCGCCGATCGCGATGATCGGCGGGGGGCCGCGACGGCATGTCGCGGGATCTGTGATGATGGATTGGCCCCGGGGAACACGCTGGCGAGGTGCCTATCGCCGCCCGACGGACCGGGCGGTTAGCCGCGCAGCTCAGGCGTCTGCGCCCCGCGTATTCCCCGAAGGTCTTCTATTCCGCAGGCCACCCGGCGAACCGGAAGCCTGAGACCGCGCGCGCGGGCCTTCCTCAGCGGCTAAGCTCGGGAGGGCATGCCCGCTATGTCACGCCGACGGCCCGCAGGGAAGCGGCCATATCGGGTGATCGACCCGAACCGTCGGCTTGCCACGAGCCGTCGGTGACAGCATCCACTCGTCGGGAGACATGCAAAATGATGCGATGGGTGGAGTCGGGCGCCGCGCTCTTGCGCAGGCTATTCATCGACGAACGGGGGGCGCTTGGTCCGGGGGAGCGATGCTGCTTCTGTGACAAACAGGCGACCATGCACGGAATGAACGGCCCGGTGTGCCAAGAGCATTGGGGCCAGGAACAGTGGTGACCTGACGGTCACAGAGAACCGGTCCGGGCGGCGCGCGCCACCTGCGCTTCCATAATACGGAGCAGCTTGCGGAGCGTGAGACCCCGCTGCGCTGCGTTCGGATTGTCGGCGCATCGCCAGAAGAGAGAAAGCGTCTCGGCATCAGCGTACGGCAGCAGCACGCGCAGCGCGAGGCGAATACTATCCGGCTGCCGCTCCGTCGCCGGCAGCGGTCGGCACGTCTCCCGAAGGATGGTGAGCGCGAGAGCTGCCGTCTTGCGTTCGCGCATTGTCATCCGGCGCGAATAGCGAGAACAAAACGTGATTCGCTAGAGCCATCACCACCCCGGCATGGCCGTTCGGACCGCGTCGCGCAGGACGTAGATGCCGCCCAGACCAGGCGAGGTGGTGTTTAAAGCGGCGGGGTGCAACCCGTCGCTGGTGAAGGCGTCGGTCGTCGCACCGCTGTTCGTGAGGTGCGTCGAGCCCTCGCCCGCGCGCCAGACGCCGCTGTCACGCGCGGTTTCGGCGTTGTCGGCGGCGTCGAACACGAAGTCGACGCCGCTGATGCCGCCGCGGAGGGTGGCGTTGAATTGCGACCGGATCGACGACGAACCGCCGGTAAAGGCGCCGCTCGGGGTGGTCCGGATCGTCTGATTGGCGGTCGTCTTCCAGCCGTCGCTGCTGGTCGTGTACGGCGTCAGCGTCGCCCAGATGACCTTCACGCCCGGGACCGCGGTCTTGAAGCCCTGCGCGATCGAGGAGACGTTGCCAGCGAGCTGCGCAGCGGTACGACTCGCGGTAAGGTCGTTGATGCTCCAGTCGGAGAAAATGTGCGTGACGCCGATCTTCGCGAGTAGGGCGGCGCGTCGAGTGAAATTCGCAGGGACGTTGTTCATTGCCGTCGTGCCGGCGATGCCCAGGTTGATGTAGGGGTAGCTGCCGCTCACGGCCTTGCCTAGGTAACCGATATTGCCGTGCCCGCTCGCGATCGCGTCGAGCGCATCGGTCGATCCCATGATGAGGCTGTCACCCACGCCGGCGAATGCCTTGGCGACGGGCGAGCCGGAGAAGGCGGTCGCCTTGATCGCGACCGGTCCGTAACCGCGCCGCGTCGACGACGGCGCGGCGTTCGTAATCGTCCCCGACGCGGTCCGGTCGACGCCGGTCGAGAAGTCGGCCGCCTCGCCCATTCCCGACCCGCCCGACGCGGCGATTAGATAGCCTTGCGGCCACTTCCCGCCGCTGGCGACCGAGACGAAGGTTCGCACCCAATATTGGGCGCCGGCGGGGATCGCCGTCGCCAGCGTCGCCTCGTCGCTTTCCGCGAGACTGGACGATCCCGACGCCGCGATCGCGACTGAGGACGCGCCGGAGAAGGTCAGTGGAGTGAAGGTGCCTGCCGGATACTCCACCGCCGCGCGGACGGTGATGCTATTGTAGCCGTCCTGCTCGTTCGTCTGGTTGGCGAACCAATTCGTGAAATAGCCGCGCAGCTTCGTGACCGTCGCGCCGGTCTCGTTGAAGCTGCCGATCCGGGAGTTGCTGTCGGTGTCGGTGCCGTCGGATCCGGTGTACCCGCCGTACCCCATTTGATTGTAGCGCGACCCCATCAGCAACGCGCTCGGCGCGGCCGACGCGCCGATCGTCAGCACCAGCGGCGCGCTGATCGTGATCGTCTGGTCGGCGTTGGTGACGGTGCAAGTGGTCGCCGGCGTGTAGGTCCCGGCAGCTACCGAGGCCGCGGCCTTCGTCACCACGCCGGTACCGCCGACCTGTGCGAAATTGGACTGGCTGCTGATCGTCCAGCTACAGCCCGACAGCGTCGACGCCGGCCTGGCGACCTGCGAACCGGTCGCCGCGTCGGACAGCGATCCCCCGGTGAGCGAGGAGAGCGACGGCATGCCGCCCCCGCCGCCCGATCCGCCCACCCCAACGCCGACACCGACGCCGATGCGCTGCGCGTACACCGGCGCGACGAGCAGCGCACCCGCGACGAGGGCAGGGACGAGACGCCGCAGCATCAGAAACACCCAACGATCGAGGTGGCGGTGGTGCCCGTCGCCAACACCCGCCGCGCGCGCGCCGGCAGCAGCGAGGCCGCCGGCACCGCCTTCCAGGTCACTCCGGTCGCCGCGGCCGGCGCGTCGACGCCAATCATCGCGACGTCCCCGGCACCGCCGACATAGATCGCCTTCGGCACCTCGGTCAGGTCGGTGCTGTCGGACGGCGTGATGGTCGTCCAGCGCCGGCACGGCGACTGGACGGTGTCGCCGTATCCGGAGAAGCGATCGGCCTGGGCGTCGGCCGCGCTCGCGGTGACGAACGCGAGGGCGAAGACGCCGGCGCGCAGGATCCTGTGAAGCATGTCGGTCCCTTTCATGGTGGGAGCGCGCGTCAGCGCGCCATGGCGCTGCGGAGCGCCTTCAGCTGGGCGTCGACCTGCGCAATCGCCGCGGCGCGCTGGTGAGCTGTCGTGGCGGTGCGCGAGCAATCGATCGCCGTGCCGAGCGCGGCCAGAGTCGCGCGCGCGCGGACCTGGCGCTCGGGTGGCAAGAGGGCAAGCAGCGGCTCGGCCGTGCTCGCGACGCGCTCGAATCCGGCCTGATGCCGGTCGAGCGTGCGCGTTTGCGACGTCGTCGTGGCGCAGCTCGCCAGCGCCAGCACGCCGATCGCGGCGACGATCACCCGCCTCATCGGCCGAGGCCCTGATACTCGGCGCGCGCGTCGAAGCTCGGGCACGCCTTCATCCATTCGTTCGGCGTGATCACACCGTCACCATTGCGGTCAGGCGAATAGTCGCGGTGCCCCTTGATCTCTGCCAGCCGGAAACGCTGGCGCAGCGCGAGCAGCAGCTCCACCATTGACGCCCTCTGCGCCGCGGTGCGCGTATCCGCCGGCGTCTTCCCGTCCGCGGCCAGGCCACCGACGTAGCAGATGCCGATCGAGCGAGCATTGTGATCCGCGACATGCGCGCCGGCGAGGCGCAGCGGCCGGCCGACCTCGATCGTGCCGTCCAGATCGATCACGAAGTGGTATCCGATGTCGCTCCAGCCCTTTGCCAGGTGCCACGCCCGGATCGTGGCGGCGCGCAAGTCACGCCCCGCCGGCGTCGCGGAGCAGTGGATCGCGATCGAGGTGATCGCACGGGCGACCGGCGCCCGGACGGCCTCCCCCCAAGTCAGCTGCGCCGCTGCCGGTGCCGACGTCGCGAGCAGGCCCAGCCGCGGCGCGGTCGACGCCGCCAGCCGCTGCCCGACCGCGGGCTGGTGCGCCCCGCGCGCGATCACGATACCGACAAAGAGCGCGAGGGAGATCCACGACTGGACGTGCGCGGGGATCAGCTGGCGCAGCTCGGGCGGCAGCGTTTGCCAGATCGCCTGCGCCTGCGCGGGGTCAAGCGTCAGCAGCAGGCCGGACAGCGCAACGCCCAGCGCGGCGAGTTGGACGGACCAGGCGCGCGCCAAGGCGCGCCACTTTGCGGGTAGCGTCATAGTATCGGTCCTTTCGGAAGAAATCAGGGGCGGTCGGACGTCCGGCGCAGGATCAGGTCGAGCTTGGCGTTCGCCGCCGCGATCTGGCGCACCATCTCAAACTGTTGCTCACTTCGCCTGTCGAGCTGCTGCTCGATCTGCGTGATGCGTCGCTCGCTGTCGGCGGCTCCGCGCCGCAGCTCGGCGCGGGTGTCGCCCGCACTGAAGACGGTGAAGGCGATCGTCAGCAGCAGTGCGGCCACCGGAATGAATTGCAGCCAGGCCGGCTGCCTCTGCGGGCTGGGCATGGTGTGCTCCTCAGGCGACCTGGACGCCGTTGATCTTGAAATCGTCGTTGGTGGGACTGATCCCTGCGGGATCATCGGTGCCGTAGACCGCGCGCGCATAGGCGCCGGTCGTCGCCTGCGTCGTGCGCCCGGTACGGTCAGTGCCGCCGTTGTAGTAGCCGGCATCGGTACGCATGTCGCTGTAGGTGTGGATGTCGGCGCGATTGTAGGTCGCGCTCGCCTTGCCGGCGGGATTGCTGAAGAAGCACGCGTGCGTCGCGCGGTTGATCGCCGCATTGTACGGGATGCCGTAGGTGACGTGCAGGTCGATCACGCACTCGGTCGCGCCGGGCAGCATCTGGAGCGCGGCGCGGGGCTTGTCGGGCGGCGGCACCGCGGCGCTGACGCCCTGGAGCGTGCCGACGTTTCCCGTGTCTTCCGCCGCGCAGGCGGTCAGCGAATGACCGCGGCCGGCGATCGCCCAGCCGCTCAGGAAGCTCTCTTGTACGCGACAGTTGTTGAACTTCAGGATGCTGCTTTCGTAGCCGAGATACACCAGCACGCCGGCATCGAACCCGTCGGCAGTCTGCGGCACCGCGAAGCCGCCGGAAAAGCTGAACTTGCCGTTGTTGATGTTGTTGCCGGCGCTGCCGTAGTCGCAGAACACGGCGCAGCCTGACGCGTCGATCACGTAGAGGCTGCTGATCGCCATGTCGTAACCGTGGGAGCGGAAGCCACAGCCCGCCGCCTTCACGATATTGATGTTCCCGAAAATGCCATTCCCCTGCCCGAAATGGCAAAGGGCGTCGCCGTTTGTCTCCCAAAGGTGAACGCCCTCGATGTGCGGGAAGGGATCGGTGTAGAAATACGACCCGAAGCCCGCGGTGTAATCGAGCACGATCCCGCGCTGCGTCGCGCCTTGCAGGTTCTTCAGCCCGTAGACGCCCATGTTTACGAAGACGGCAAAATCGTCCTGCTTTCGCGTGTGCGTGATCGTCGGGAGGCCGGAGGAGCTGGGCTTGCGGCAGATGACCGACTGGCGGGGACCGTAACCGAACAGGGCGGTGCGCGCCGGCAGCTGGAGGTTGTCGGTCAGATAATAACCCGGCGGCAGCTCGACGACGCCGCCGAACCCGTTCGACGACAGCGCGGCGAGCGGGGCCGCCGCCTGAAGCGCCAGCCGCAGCCCCACCGTGTCATCGGTCCCCCAGGCAATGTGAAGACCGCTCGCACCGTAGCTTGCCGCGCTGGTCCCGCCCTCCACCGCCGGCCCGAAGGTGATCTCCCCGGCCGATACGACACTGGTGATCTTGCGCGGCATCGTCCCGCGCCCGGCACCCCTGTTCCCGATGAAGAGGAGCTTGCCGACGTCCGCCGGCACCCACGGGTTCGATGCTGATTTCAAGGTATTCGAATAAAGTGCGACCACTCCGTCGCGGACCTCGCGCAGGTCGCCTTTGCAGTTGTAGGGCGCCTCCTTGACGTTGATTTTGCCGGTCGTCAGCCGGGTGAACGCCGACAGCGCCAGCCCCGTCCGCACTCCGGCGCGCGAAATCTCGATCAGGTCGGTCGCGAAGGCTTCGGCGACCCGCGGTAGCTCGGGAATGGGATTCGGCAGGACAGCGGGTGCGTACCGCTTTGGAGTGCCGTCAGGCGCAACGCCAAGGAGCCTAACTCCCGCGCCAGCGTCGGCCGCGCTCGCATCAAGCAGCGCGGCGACACCCGCCGCATCGAGGCCGCCTACGCCGGCGCCGCCCGAGCCGGCCAGCGCCGCGATCGCCGCCGGCGACGGCACGAGCCGCACCGTACCGTCGTTCGCGGTCAGCGGGTAACGCCCGTCGCCCTGCGGGCCGCCGGTCGCGGTCCCCGCCCACCATTCGACCGTCTGGACCTCGCGCAGCTCCCGCTTTCCCACCATCGTGTCGATGCGGGGGATGAGGGCATTGACCTGCGCCAGCAGATCGTCCGCGGTCGCCATCAGATCACCGCCCGCTTCAGCTCGGTCACCTCAAGAACCGAGCCTGCCTTCACGATCAGCGGGAAATTGTCCTCTTCCTGGTTTGTCGCAGCGAACGCGACCTTGTGGTTGCCGGCCGAGATTCCCTCCAGGTACAGGAAGGGCGTGATCGGCATCCGGGCGTTTCCTCCCACCAGCACGATGTTGACGGCGCCGGCGGAGTAGGAGGTCGCGTTGTCGATGACGAACGCGCCGGCGAATTGAAGGTCGTCGGCCGACTGGAAACTGCCGAAGAAGTTGAGCTTCAGCGTGCTGCTGGCCTCGTCCTTGACGAAGTCCAGCTCGGCGACCGTGGTCGTTGCATTCCGGGCGATCTGCACGTCTGCGGTCAGCGTGATGAAACGCGTCTTCGACACCGCGGCCGACTTGATATTGCCTGCCTCGATGCTCTCCGCCTCGACCCGCTGGGCGTAGATCGTGCCGGCGAGCCTCCACCGCCCGTTCGCGTAGGTCAGCGCCTGGACTGGATTGCCGCCCGCCGGATCGACGAAGGTCAGCTCGTCGGCGACCATCTTGATCGCCGATCGGCGCGTCACCCCGTCCGCGCTGACCGCGAAGGCGCCGAACACGCCGTTCGCGTCGGCGCGCAGGATCGCCTTGGCATAGGTCTGGCCGTCGCCGATGAAGACGTCCTGAAGGAATTTGACCGACACGGTCGCGCCGTCGGTGACGAGGCCGATGTCCGACAGGCGCGTCGCCAGCGACTTCTGCGGGCTCACCAGCACCCGGTCGAGCGCCATCGTGTACGCCGTGCCGGTGCTCGACTTCGCGAAGATCGCCTTGAAATCGGCCGCCGTGGCGAAACCGCTGTCCGGGTTCGTGGCCTGGTCGCGGAAGGCGAGGAACGCGGTGCCGACCGGCTGGCCGGCGACCAGCGTTCGCGCATCGAACGCCGCGAGCAGGTCATCCTGGCGGAGGGATTCGGCGAGGATCCCCGCCGTGTTGACGTCGAGGCTCGCCAGCACCTCGACCACCGGCCGCGCGCCCACGTTGGTGCCGATCGGCGCGCCCTTGGTCGCGCCGTCCTGCGGCTTGCCATCGCCCGTCACCCCCGCCCACGTCGACGTCGTGCCCGCCTCGGTGATCCCCTGCACCAGCGGCCACAGCTTGGGGTCGTACGTCGTGGGCGCCGCGGCCTGCACCGGCGCCGCGTCGGTATTGTCCGCGGCGTAGATCGCCACGGCCTCCTCGCGGAGCATCATCGGCACCTTGCCGTCGACCTGGATCGCCATGTCGGCGATCCGGAAGAGCTTCTGCCCCCACCCCAGCGGGCCGAAGGTCAGGCGGATAACGTCGCCCTTCTGGTACTTCCACGCGGCCGAGCTGAAGACCGCGGTGAAGGTGCCGGCGTACAGCATCCGCATCAGCCGTAGTTTGGCGAGGCGCTGCGCCTGGCTGGCCGACTGGACCATGCCCAGGTTCACCGTCTGCGCCCGGTCGATCCCGTCCGGGCTGGCGATGCGGATCTCGGGGAAGTCGACCAGCTGATACAGCGAAGTCGGCGACGCATCGATGTAGCCGCCGCGCACGACATTCACGCGGTCCGGCAGGTCAAGCGACTGCTTCCAGGTGAACGCACCCAGCACGTCGCCGGTGAAGAGGTCGCCCGCCGGCGCCGCGAGATCGTTGTGCAGGACAGTGATGCGGATGCGGCCGTCGACGTCGTCGAGCGTCGCATTCATCGCCGCCTTCAGATTGTCCTGGACGGCGCCGGGGTCGTCGCCCTCGCTGAAGATACCATCGCTGCGGTACCGCGGCTCGGTGCCGCCGGCCGCGCGCGCGACCGGTTCGTCGCAGAGGTTCGCGGCGGTGATAAAGCTGGCGAGATTGATGCGCGCCGGGGGCACGCCCTTCCCCACCGCCAGCTTCCCGTTGATCCGCCAGCCGAGCAGGTACCAAAGCGACTGCAGCGCCGGATTGCGCGACGCGTTCGGGTTCCATGCCCAGGTCGACTGGTCGTCGGCTCGCATCGGCCCCGATCCGCCCGGGACGGTGCTGTCGAGCCGCGGATCGTAGGTCGCCGCCCCGTCGCCGATGATCGTCACGCGCGACGGGACCGATTGCGCGAACGGGCTTTCGGCCTTCTTGCCGTTGCCGGTCAGCTTGTACCGGAAATAGACATAGGCGCAGCCGGTGTAGCGCCGGCTCGATCCCATCCGCGGGCTGATGTTGATCGCGTTCGCCGCGCTGCCTTCCAGCACCGGCGTGACCGACAGGTAGCCCGCGAAGTCGCCCTGCGCGCCGCCCGCCGACGTCCAGGCGAGCTTGTCGTCGAACCAGATCTCACGGATCGCCGCGATGCGGTGGCTGGCGACGACGACGAAGCGGTGCAGATAGGCCTGCGCGTCCGTCAGCTCCTGGTCGCGCAGGTCCGTCGCCATCGCGGTCGTGCCGAAGATAGTTTTGCGCGGCGTTCGCGGGTCGATCGAGACGGTGAGCCGGTCGGCCGTCGCCGCGCTGGCGGTGGGCGCCGAAGGCTTCGCCGACAGCAACGAGGAGCCGACGTTCGCCACCATGCTCGCGGCAAACAGGGCGCTGGCGGACACACCGAACGCGGTGGTCGATAGCGCCAGCCCGAGACCCAGCGCTGCGCCGCCGGTGACGATCGCCAGCCCCGCAACAGCAAGCGCGGTACCGGCGATCTTGAGCGCCTTCGCCATCAGCCGACGCTCCAGCCGGTCGACCACGCGCCGCGCTCGAGCGTCA
The DNA here is from genome assembly GCA_913774925.1 of uncultured Sphingomonas sp. Classification (GTDB taxonomy): domain Bacteria; phylum Pseudomonadota; class Alphaproteobacteria; order Sphingomonadales; family Sphingomonadaceae; genus Sphingomonas. Next base: position 26,020 of record CAJYKB010000052.1, read on the forward strand.
CCCAGCCGGGTGCGCCGTCGACGTCGCCGACGAAGAGCGCTGTCGCGCCGGTGCAGACGCCGGCGATGCCGTTCGCCATGACGAGGTCGCCGCGGCGCACGTAACCGACCGGGGTACGCCGCAGCGCGGCGTCGATCGTCGCCTCCAGCGTGCCGGCGCCGAACCGGTGCAGCGCGCGCACGCTGCCCCGCGCGGTTTGATACCGACCGCGGAACGGGGCAGCGAAGTCGACGCCGGTCTGCGCCAGCACGGCGCCCGCGGCGAAGAGCGCGCAGTCGAGCCGCCCCCAGCTGAAGGCACTGCCCTCCAGGCCGGCGACATAGTCGTGCAGCCGCTGCTCCCAATCGGGCAGACGTTCGATCATCCCGGTGCTCCCGAAAATCAGAAGTGGCGCAGCGCCCGCGCGAAGGCGGCCCGGGACCAGTCGGCGGGACCGCCGGTGTTGCTCACCAGCGGAGCGCCGCTGGTGCCGTTCGCGATCGCGATCGACGCGCGGGCGGACAGGTCGTCCGGATCAAATTGATCTTGGTCGAGGTACGTGCGGTTCGACGCCTGGCTGTACGCGGCGAGATAGCTCTCGATCGTGAGGTTGAGCGTCTGCCCCTGCTCCGGATCGCCGACGATCGTCAGCCCGGTCATCCAGCCCGTGTAATAATGCTGGATCGCGCCGCGCTGGACGCCGCTTTCGTCGCGGATCATCCGCCACAGCCGCCCGGTACGCCCCTGCCAGTTGCTAGGGTCGCCGATCAGCGCCAGCAGTTCGGCGTCGAGCGTCACCAGCCCCGACAGTTTGGCGGTCACGGCATCGGAGCCACCTTCTTTCGCGCGGACCGCACTGACGTCGACGACGGTGGGGTCGATGCCGTCGAAGGTGAAGCCGTCGAGATCCGGATCGCCGGTACCGGACAGCGCCAGCGATCGCCCCGCGGTGCACGCGCGCAGCTGATCGCCCAGGATGTCGAGGTAGCAGAAGAAGACGGGCCGGATCGACTGCGCGTCGATCGCGGCCGATGCCGCGGCGTCCGGACGGCTCACTTCGCCTCCTCGACCGCGAACGGAAAGGTGTAGGTCTGCCCGACCGCCACGTCCCACCCGGGGGGCTCGCTCGTCTGCCGCACCAGCGCGAAGGGTTCGCGCAGCTCGACCAGCGTGCCGGCGGTCGGGATCTCCCCCAGCTCGGGACCGAAGCGCGCGATCGCCTGCCCGTTGGCATCGGCAACCAGATGCTCGGTCAGGCAGACCAGCCGGTGATGACCGCTCGGCAGCGGCACCGTCATCAGCTCGCCGGCGCGCAGCACGCGCACGCTGGCCGGCATCCCCTGCAGCGGCAGCGTGTCGGCGTTCCCCGCCCCCGCCCGCACGGTCACCGCGGTGACATCGGTCTGCCGCGCGCGCTCGATCGCGATCAGGCGAAAGCTGTTCCGCTGGCCGCGCAGCGCGGTGAAGAAGGCGCGCCAAGGCAGCACATTCTCCTCGCCGACGATGACGCGGAATTCGCCGGACGCACTCCACACGCCGGCGCCGGGCAGGCCGACGACCTTGCTGGTGCCGGTCCAGCCCGAGCGATTGACGATCGCCGGCTCCGGGCAGCGCCATTTGAGACCGCGCAGCGGAAGCCGCGCGGGGGTCGGAATGATCGCCAAGGGCGGTCTCCTAGAGCGAGGGGCGGCCCATCGTCGCGAGCGTCGCCGCCCGGGCGCCGTCGATGATCTCGGGCGCGGCGCCCCGCACCACCTGGACGGCGACGCCCGCGGCGCGATTGTCGATCGTGGCGTGGAGATCCTCGCTCAGTGCGACGCGCACCAGCAGCTGCCCGCCGGCACCGGAGCCGCTTGCGGCGACGTCGTTCGCCGCACGGCGGACGCTGGGCAGCACCGGGATGGCGCTCATCACCCCGCCGTCCGCAAACGCCGGCAGCCGATCCTTATTGATCGCGTCGATCAGCGCCCAATGCTTGCGCACGCCGCGCTCGTTGACGATCGCCTCGCCGTTGGACACGCGGATCGGCTTGCGGCCGTTCACCAGCGCCAGAATGCTGTCGGAGCGGCCGGTACCGGGCCCGCGGATGACCGACGTCGCGTCGAGATAGGGCTGGCCGCCATCCGCGTAGCCCGGCACCTTGCCGCCATCTGCAAGGCCGAAGAACCCACCGCCACCGATCAGCGAGAAGATAGCCTTCTGCGCCGCCAGGCGGGCGAAGTCAGCGATGATGCTGCTGACGACCTGACCGGCAGTGCCCTGAAGCCCGAGCAGCTCGGAGACCGCGCCACCCACCGCGCTGGCCGCGGCATCCTCGATCGCGCCGAAGCCGCGGACGGCGATGCCCTCCAGCGCGGCGTTCGTGTCGGCGGTCGTCTCCTTCAGGCGGCGCTTGTACGCCTCCATCGGGCTCTCGGTCTGGCGCTGCACGTCGTCGCGCCGGCCCTGAAACACCGGCGTGACGTTCAACAGTTGGCGCTCGAGCGCGCCGCGGCGTTCCGGATCCTTCTCAGCATCGATCGCGGCCTGCAACGTCGCGCGCGCCAGCCGCTCCTCGTGATCGAGGATCTCCAGCGCGATGCGACGACGCTCCGACGACGTCACCGCCATATCCGCCTGGATCTGGAGCAGCGCGATCGCGCCGTCCGTATCCTGGCGCTGGATATCAAGCTTGCGGCGGGCCTCCTCGGCCGCCTCCGCGTCGCGGACCTGCGCGATCTTGTACGCCGCGGCACCGGCATACAGCGCCTTCAGCTCGTCGGCCTTCGCCTGCGTCCAGCGCCCCTGCACCACGCCGGCCTGCGCCGCCGAGTCGAGCCGCTGACGCTCCAGCAGCACGGCCTGCACGTCGAGATCCGCGGCCTCCGCGGTGGTCGTCACACGCCGGCGGAAGGCACCCGACAGATCCTCTTGCGCGCGCAGCTTCAGCTGGGCGAACGCCTCCTCGTCACGCGCGGCCTTCTGGGCCTGCGCTTCCTCCTGCCGGTCGATCGTCTCACGCGACCGGCCCTTGGGGCCGAAAGCGACGTGGAACACCTTCTGATCGCGTTCGACCAGCAGCTGCCGGATTGCGACACCCTCCTTGGCGAACGCCTCCCGGATCTTTGCGACGGTCAGCCCGGGCGCAAAGGAGATGTCGATCGCCTGCCCGCGCTCATGGTCGCTGGTGCCCGGCCGGGCGACCGGACCCAGGTGTCGACCGGCCAGCTTGTCGGCGTAGAGCCGTTCCTGCGTCTCGCGCGAGCGCAGGCCGCTGGTGACGCTGCCGCCAATGCTGCGCGCGATCGCCGTCGCCTCCGCGACCGTTATCTCGCGCCCGATCTGATTGTCGTTGCCGGTACGGTTGCTCGCGGACTGCTGGCGCTGCGTGCGGTCCAGCTCCACCTTCTCCCGAGCGCGCAACGTCGCGATCTGCTTGGTCAGCTCGGTCGTGACCTTCCCTTCGGCTGTTGCGCGGCGCTTCGCCTGTTCGATCAGGCCGTCCGGCCCCTCGTAGCGCCGCCGGATCTGCTCGAGCGGATCGATCGCGCGTTGCGCAGCCTCGTCGGCGAGAGTGGCGCGGGTCCGCGTCACGGCGCTGCGCGCCTGCCCAAGCGCCGTATCGATCCGAGCGAGACGGGATTCCAGCTCCTGCGCCTTCACCTCAAGCGCCCGCTGCGTCGCCGCCCCCGTGCCGGCGACACCGCCGGTCGGAACAGACGCATTCGCTGCCGCCCGGGCATCCGCGGCCTGTGCAGCGACGTCGGTGCGCGTCGCTTCCAGCACCTCGAGCCGGTTCTTCGCGCGGATGTTGAGCCGCTCCGCGTTGGTCTTCAGCGCGTCGTTCTGCCGGTCAAGCTCCTCGGTGAGCTGGCGCACGTCGTCGATCGCGCCGGCCTCGGTACGCGCGAACGCCTCCTTGGCCTTCGCCGCGTCCGCCGCCTTGCTGGCGTTCTCGGTCAGCTTCTCGATCTCGGAGCCGATCGCGTCGGCACCCTCGAGCATCTTGCCGACCCATGGCGTCAGCACCACCAGCGCGGAGCTGAAGGCGATGCCCCACGGCCCGGTCAGCACACCCAGCAGCCCCTCCGCCTCGCCGCTGATGAGCTGGATCGCCTGCATAACCTGCCCGGACTGCTGGGCAAAGATCAGCGAGGCGGATGCGCCCGACGCATATTGCGTCGCCACGTCCCCTAGCTGGTAGCTGAGCTGCTGGTAGCCGGCGCGCGCCTGACCACTGATGGCGGTCGCCTTGCGATGCGCAACGCCGGTGTTCTCGAGGTGACCTTCGACCTGGGCGAGGATCCCCGCCTGCTCGCGCAGCGCGTTCGATTCCTGCTGCGCCTCGACGGCCGCAGCCGCCGCGGCGACGGCATAGGCGCGAATCGCCGGGTTCAGGCCATTCTGTTTCTGGTCGGCGAGCGACGCGGCTTCGGCCACCAGGCGAAAGGCCTTCGCCTTGCGGTCCGCCGCGTCGGCAGCCTCACGCGTGGCATTGGCATCGACAATCTGGAGCGCCGCCTGCCCTGACGGCGCCTCCACCACCGCGCGCGCATTTTCACGAATGCGCTTGAAGGTGGCGTCGTAGGCACGCTCGACGTCCTTCAGCCCGGGCGTGGCGCTGGTGCCGACCTCGCCGAACTTGCGCTCCACCTCCTCGAGCACATTGACCGCGGACGTGCCGAAATCGTGCACCAGCGTGCGCCCGGTCCGCATCGCGGTGGCCAGGCCGGTGACATTGCCACCAACCTGAAGGTACAGATCGCGGCGGGCTGCAGCTGCCATCTACCCCTCCCGCCTAGCGTGCGGCGATCGCCTTGTTGGCGGCGATCCGCGCGTCGACCATCGACCAGAATTCGTGCGGCGTGGCGCGCCAGAACTGGTCGGGCGACCAGTGGAACGCGTCCAGCGCCAGACCCATCAGGCGGCGCCAGCGGTCCCCGTCGTCTTCGCTGCCGCCGCCTTCCGTTCCCCCGACGCGGTGCGACCTCCGCGCGCGGCATCCGCCAGCAGGATCGTCAGCGCGGCGGTCACGACCACCACACCCTCCTCGTAGGCGAGATCGGCGATGCGATCCGGGTGGACGGCTCGCATCGATTCCGTCTCGGCGCCAGCGCGGATAAACTCGGCCGCGACGATGCCGACGTGATCGGTCGTAAGCGCGCTGGCGTTGCCGAGGCGGACCAGCTCGAGGAGCGAGAAGCCGGTCTTCTTCTCGATCGCGCGGATCGCCTCGTGCGACGGGCGCATACGATAGGAGACGCCGGCGAGGACGAGATCGTCCTCGCCGCGCTCCGGGTTCGCCTCGATCACGCGTCGGCCGCCGACAGGTTATCGGTCGTGGGCGCCGCGGCGTTGGCCATGTCCATCGAATAGGTCGCCGGGCCGTCCTTCGGGAAGTCGGCGGAGAAATTGCCGATCGCGACGCGACCCTGATACTTGATCGCGGTGCCGCCGACCTTCTTGACCTGCACCTCGATTTCGGGCGGCGACGCCTTCGACGCGACCTCCGCCGCGGTGAACCCGGCGTCCGGCAGTTTCAGGTTGCCGGCGACGGCGAAGCTGATCTTCTGCTGACCGTAGGTCGATGCGCCATAGACGCCGGTGTCCTTGTCCGATTGGTCCTGCTCCTGGCTCGAGCGGCTCCACTTCAGTGACGTCTCGCCGCCGATCGGCGTCCAGGTGTTCGCGCCAGTCTTGATGTAGAGGCGCCAGTCCTTGCCCTGTTCGTTTGCCATGATGGTCTCCTGATTGCCGGCGTCAGGCCGGCTCTGCCGTGAGGATGACGGTGGTCACGCCGGCGTAGGTCACGCCGTCGGTGGTGGAGGCGGCGCCCGCGCTGGCGCCCGCCCAGCTGGTGCGGAATTGCGCGCCATCGATGACGAGGCGGCGATCGGTGACGGCGAGGCGCACCTGGTGCAGCATTGCCAGCAGCTCCCGTCGATCGACGCCGCGGTAGACGGTGTGGATGTCGACCTCGATGTCCTCGGCCTGCTCGTCCTTCCCGCCGATATCGGCGCTGGCGATGTCGCCGATCAGGTGGAACGGCGGCTGTGTGCCCTGCTTCAGGCTGTGCCGCACCATCCCGCGCTGCTCGGCCGGTAGCTGCGCGCGCAGCAGCTGGACGACGGCGTCCTGCGCGCCCGTCATCAAATCGAGCAGCTGCGTCATGCCGCGTCTCCCGCAAGGGCGAGCACCTTGGCCCAATAGTCCGACAGGTGCAGGTCGGCGGCTTCCTGAAGGAGCGGCTGGGCGACGAAGGGATGCGCCTGCCGCACCCGCACGCGGAGCTTGTACGGGCTGCCGATCGGCGTGCCCTTGTTTGGGCCACGCCGGCGCAGCCGCGTCGAAGCGCCCTGATATTCGATGCGCCGGGTGTTGCCGTTCTTGCTGTTGCCCCGCGCGCGACGCTTCTTGATCCGGCGCGTCACCACCACGGTCTGCGCCGATCGGCCGAATTCCACGAAGCGCCCGTAGAACGGACCGCCCTGCCCCGCACGCCTCCCCCGACCGCCCTTCGCCAGCAGGCCGACGCGGATCTTCAGCCGATCGAGCAGCAGCTGCAGCGCGAGCGCCGCGTCCAGCGCGCCGGTGAGCTTTGCCACGTCGGCATGCTGGGCGGCGAGGATCTCGCGCCCGATGATCGCCATCTCGACGCCCAGCTCGTACTCGGCGGCATCGGGCAGCTGACCGAAGAGGGCATACGCCTCCGCCAGCCCTTCGACCTTCTCGGCCATCAGGTCAGCGTCGACCGCGTGTCGGCGATGATGAGCAGCTCGCGACGCGTGCCGAACGGATCGACGCTCGAGCGAATGTTCAGATCTTGGCCGGCGTGCCGGATCTGATCGTCAACCGCAATGCCGTCGCGATACCAGATCCTGATGCGGAAGACCGACACGCCCTGCAGGACATGCTCCATGACGGATTCGCGCCCGTCCAGCCCAGCCACCTCCGCCCAAGGCGTGGCGATCGTCGTCCACGCGGTCGAATAGCCGCCGCGCCCGTCGTCTACCTCGTCGGATCGACAAATGGCGATCTGGTGGCGGAGATCCGCCGCGCGGAGCGGCTTCACGCCCCAACCCGAAGGTTTACGATCAGCGGCTCGATGTCGACCGCGCGATCTTCGAATTTGCCGCGCACGAGCGCCAGAATTGCCCAGCGCAGCGTCGCAGGGATCTTCGTCGCATCGCCGAAGCCGACCTTCAGCCGGGCGACGATGCTGCCCCGAAGCATCAGCGGGAGCGATGCCCGGGCCGCGATACCGCACTCCAGTCCGGCGCCGGTCAGCACGTAGGCGGCTGGATCGAGCAGCTGCTCTGTCCCGCTGGCATCGCGATACCGCATCTGGACGACCTCGCTGACTGGCCCGATCGGCAGATGCGCGAGGTCGGCCATTTCGTCAGCCCCGATCTCCACCAGCTGTTCGATCAGCCGCAGCCCGGTCGCATCCTCGATGTCGCCGCGAGCCGCGCCAACAAGCATGGCGACGTCGCCGTCCAGGCTGTCGGTGTCGATCCGGAGGAAGCGCTTGGCGTCCGCGACCGTGATCGGCTCCGGGATAGGTGCCGGCGAGACGAGGACGGCCGCGCTCAGCACGTCAGGCCGCCCGACCGCGACGGCGCGTTGCCGGCGGGGCGGCGGCCGGCGCCGGCGCGTCCGTCGACGCATCGCCCTCGAGCGCGAAGTCCGCGTCGACCAGGCGTTGCGCCTCGGCCGCGTCGACGTCGGTGCCGATCGTCAGCACCTGGCCGCGCACGCGCGAGACGGCCGGGCCTTCCTGCCCGACCAGCATCGTGATCTTGTCCATGTCGGTCTCCTCGGCAGGAGGCCGGCGCGCCGGCCTCTTGCGGAAGAGGCGGGCGCGATGGCCCGCCTCCCGTTCGTCAGGCGGCCTGCTTCAGGTGCTTGACGGCGGCCTGATCGAGCAGGCGACCGTCGTAGCGGATGATCCCCGCCATCCCGACCTTCGGCCAGAAGCGCTCGCGCACGGTTCCGATCAGCGGCGAGCCGACCTTGCGGACGGTGTAGCGGCTGTGATCGCCAAACAGCACCGAGCGGGCGCCCGCCGCCATCGCCGGGACGTCATCGTTGACGCTGTACGGCTTGCCCAGGATCACGTCGGGGGCGTTGGCGCGGATATCGCCCAGCTGCCACAGGAAGTTGCCCTGGCCGTCCTTCAGCTTGCGGATCGCCGCGAGCGTCGTGTCGGCGAACTGCCAGCGGCACTGCGGCGAACGACGGTACGCCTGGTTCACCGAATGCTGGAGGTTGATCAGCTCGTCGGCGACGATCGCGCCTTGGCCGACAGCGGTCACGCCGAGAGCGGAAGCCGGAACGATGCCCTGCGGCTCATTCACGCCGGAACCGATCGTCAGCTTGGCATTGGCGCCGCGACCACAGCGCTCGCCGATCTTGCGGGCCAGAAACTCTTCGACGTTGAACGCCGAGTCCTGCAGCAGCTCGAAGCTGAGCTTCACCCACGGCGTTGCGAAGACAAAGGCGCTGAGCGTCGCCATGCCGAACACCAGATCACCCGAGCCGTCATCGGTCAGATCGTTGCCCTCGGCCAGACCAGCGGTCGACTTGGCCGTATCATCGTTGGTGGGCAGGTCGTACGGGTTGCCGCCGCTCGTGACCATTTCGTCGGTCACGGTCGGGTCGTACATCGGACCCCAGTCCTTCATCACCTCAATGATGCGGCTCGCCAGCTGACGCGGCACGGTGTAGCCGCCGGCCGCAGGCGTGCCAGCCGTCTGCGTACGGTTTTCGACATAGCCGCGGCGCAGGCGCTCGCGCTGCTCGCGCTCCAGGCCCGACACATCGCCGCCCTGCGCCATCATGGCGTAGAACGCGTCGCGATATTCCGTCTGGCTGCGACCTTCATCCGTGTCCTCGCCGGCGTCGTTGCCGTCATGGCTGCGAACCTCGCGATCGCCGCCGTTCGGGCGCATGCGCTCGCGGCGCTCCGCCTCGGCCTTCTCGGCCGCGACCATGCGCTCCTCGCGCGCGATCGCGGCGTCGGCCTTGTCGAGATCCTTCATGAAATTGTCGTGGCGCTGCTCCAGCTCCGCGGTGCGCGCCGCATCGGTGTTCGCGTCGATCTCGGTGAGCGCTTCGCGGGCCTGCGTGACCAGGCGGCCGCGCTGCTCGTGCAGCTCGGTCAAAGTCGGCATGGGGTTCTCCAGGGGGATCAGACGTCGGGGAAAGCGCCGACGCGCGCCTCGGGCTGGGCCCGGTGACTAGATGCGCCGCTCCAGCTGCGCCTGCCGCGCGCGCCGCGCCGCCATGCGCAGGGACGCGCCCGCGCGGTCATGCTCGCGCCGCTCGTCGCGCGCGCGCTCGAGGCTCCGCAGCGCCACCTCGGTGTCGCGATACGCCGGCGACGCGGTGTAGGTGATCTCGAACAGCGCGGCTTCGAAGATCGTGCGCTCGACGATCTGCTTCGACTCGTCCCATTCCGATCGCAGCGACAGGAAGCCGATCGACATGCCGGCGACGTCGCCGCGGCCGAGCTGGACGATCAGGTCGCGACCGTCGCTGGTGTCCGGCAGCGGGTTCTCGAAATAGAGCCCCTTGGTATCCTCGCGCAGGATCAGTGTGCCGGCATCCTTGCGGCCAATGACGCGCCCGCTGTCGTGGCTGTGGAGCGCCAGCACGTCGCGTTCCTGGAGGGACTTGGCGAAAGCGCCGGGTGCGATCCGCTCGCGCCACATCCCGCCGATATCAGTCCAGGTGTCGAAGAGCGCCGCATAGCCGAAGCCGGTGCGCGCATCGCCCTCATCGGAGCGCAGCTCCAGCGGGGTGATGATCGCGCGCGTCTCGCGCCCGTCAATCTTCGGTGCCGGCATCGGTCTTGTCCTTTTCGGGGTCGTCGAGCGGCGGTCCGCCATTGTGCCCGATCGCGGGCTGGGGCTCGGTGCCGAGCGGCACGGTCGCGCCCTGGATGTACGGCTTCGCACCGACGCCATCCGGATAGGGTTGGCGGTTATCCAGCTCGCGCGCCTCGTCGGGCGTGAACTGCGCGGTCTGGATGCCGCGCGCGATCGCCTCGATCCGCGCTTTGAAGTCGCCGCGCTGGAGCCCGTCGAGATTGTGCTTCACCTCGCGCGCGCGCCGGCGCTGGCCGAACAGCTTGAGGTTCAGCTCCTGCTCGAAAATAACGGCCCAATGCAGCACCAGGTGCTTCACCAGCTGCAGATCCTGCTGCTCGGTGTTGCTGAACGTGCCCTTCGACAGATCCTGCAGAAAGACCGGCGGGAGCCCATACAGGCGCGCGATCTCCTGAATCTGGAACAGCCGCGCCTCGGTCATCTGACCCTTGTCGGGATCGATGCCGACCGCCTTCAGCGAATGCCCAGGCGGCATGCCGAAGAAGGCGCGCCCGGCTTTGCGCGCGAGGTCGATCGCGCGCTGGATCTGCTCCTGCGCGCGCTTGAACGCCTCCGGCCCGGCGGGCAGCGGTCCCTCCAGCGCCATCGGCGGGATGCCGCCGCCTGCGAAGAAGCCGGCGGCGAAGTCGTTCATCGCGATCGCCAGCCCAATTGCCTTGCGGCCCATATGGATCGGCCCGTACGCGGCGAGCTGGTCGCTCCGCAGCGCGAAGGTGACGTCGATCACGTCGGCCGCGGGATATTCGGTCGTGGCGTGGCGGTAGAACTTCCGCCCGTTGCGCCGAATGACCGTCGTCTGCGCCGGGTCCATCGGCCAGATCGCGACCGGCTTCACGCCATCCCGCTCGATCCAGCTGACCCCGCGCCCGCCGGTGAACACGCCGTGCCACATATACCGACGCCAGTTGGCGGCGGTCCATTCCGGGTTCGGCGCCTCGTTCAGCAGCATGGTCAGGTCGCCGGTGTCGCGCTTCGGCTTCCCGTCGACGTCGCGGTACGCGTGGAGCGGCAGCGTCCCCATCATGCGCTCGAGGAAGTTGACCGCGTCGAAGACCGCGGGGACCTCCAGCGCCGTCTCGACCGTGACGCGCGGCAGCGACACGGTGTTGGTGCCATAGCCGAGGAAGGTCGCCCATTCCTCCCATGGGGCGGAGGACGCGATCATATCGGGGCGTTTGAACGACCGCGTCTCGCGCGCGCCGAAGGGCCAAAGCCTCATTCCGCGCCCACCATGTCGTAGTCGGGATTGTCGAAGGGCGAAGCTGGCATCGCATCCTCCTCCTTCGAAAGGGCCACACAGAGCGCCGCGATCAGCGCCACGGGATTGTCGATCTTCGCCTCGATCCGCGGCTTGCGCGGATAGACGTTGTCCTTGGCGTCCAGCTGGGCGACGACGTTGGCGACCTGCCACTCCATCACCGGGCACCCGGCGTGCCGGATCAGCTCGGCCTTCATGAAGGCGTCGAGCTGCTTCATCGGATCGCTGAAATTCAGGACGTTGGGGCGGACTTCCAGAACCGGCGCGCCTGCCTTGACGAGGCGGTTGATGAGCATGGTGGCTTGCGCCGGATCGTAGGCGATCGTCTCGACGTCGAAGAGCGCGCGCGCTTCCTCGATCGCGATCTCGATCTCCTCGAAATCGGTGATGTTGCCTTCGTTGACGTCGAGCAGCCCCTGCGCGTCCCAGCCCTGGTACGCGCTGACGTCCTCCACCGCCTTGGTGGGCAGGAAGTACCGACCGAGCCGGATGAACGGATCATCCTTCGTCGGGCGATCGCTGATCGGGTAGAACAGATATTCGATCGCGGCGATGTCGACCTTCGAAGCGAGGTCGAGGCTGATGATGCACCGCCGGCCGGCGAACCGCTCCAAGGTCGCAGCATCGACGAATCGGACGGGAATGGAGACATCGGTACAGCGCCGCCACGCCTCGATGTCGAAATAGGCCCGCTTCGCCGCGACCCAGAGGTTGAGGTGCTTCGTCTTGAAGATCGCGCGCTTGCGCGGGGTGGCGATCGCGTCGCGCTGGCGGGCGAGGAGATATTCCAGCCCGACCGACACGCCGATGTTGGGATTGGCCTTCCGGAGCGCCGCCTCGGTGCGCCAGTCGTCGTCCTCGTCAATCGAATATTCCGCGAAGAACGTGTCATCCTCGAGCGGTGGTCCGCCATTGTGCCCGATGCCGGCGAGCCGCTCGCGCTGCTCCAGGATCATCGCGTAGCATGGACCGCCCAGGTTCTCGCCGGCGGTCGTGATGAGCAGCTGGAGCGGCTGGTCGCGTGCGCCCATGCCGGTGATCATCGTGTCGACCTGGGCGTCGTCGGCGTGCTCGTGATACTCGTCGTGGATCGAGCAGCTCGGCGACTGCCCGTCCCCGGGGTCGCCGATGATCGTCTCCATCCGCGAGCCGTCGTCGGGACGGTGCAGCTGCTTGGCGAGCAGCTCGATCCCGAACTTCCGCTTCAGCGACGGCAACCGCTGGACCATCAGGCGCGCGGGGCGGAAGACCTCCCACGCCTGCTTCTCGTTGGTCGCCCCCGAATAGACCTCGGCGCCGTACTCGTCGTCGGCGCACAGCATGTAGAGCGCAAGGCCCGACGCGATCGCGGACTTCCCGTTCTTGCGCGGGACGACCAGCAGCCAACGGCGAAACCGCCGGGTATCTTTCTGCGCTCCTTCCTTATGCAGCCAGCCGAAGACGACGCAGATGTTCCAGATCTGCCACGGCTCGAGCGTGAGCCGCTTCTTCTGGCGCGCCCAAGGCCCCTTCGTATGCGGCAGCCGTTCGATGAACCGACACGGCCGCGACGCCTTCGCTTCGTCGAAGCGATAGGGAAAATCATCCGAAGCGGAGCGAACCAGCTCCGAGAGGAACCGCTCGCACTGCAGGCGGATCTGCTTGCCGGCCGGCACCCGCCCGGAGATGACGTCGGCGGCATATTGCCGCGCGATCACTGGATAATCTCGCGCCGGCAGCCCGGGGGCGGTCGACACGGCTTAGAAATCGTCGAATTCGTTCGCCGCGTCCTTCTTGCCGCTCGCGAGCTTCATGGCGGCCGATGGGCTGAGCATCAGCTCCCCCAGCAGCGATTGGGCGTGTCGCATCGCCTCCGACAGCATCGCGACCTCCGGCCGCGCGCGGATCATCTCCGTCACCACCTGCTGCCCGTCGACCTTGCGCACCGTCGTGCTGGTGCAGGTGTCGCCCGTCATCTCCAGCACCGCCTGCCAGCGCTGGATCTGCTCCTGCCGTTGCGCGAGCAGCGCGACGATCTGCGCGAACTGCGGTTCGGCCCGCCCCTGCTGGGCCAGCATGCCGGCGATGTCGCGGAAATGCAGCTGCGCCAGGTCAGACAGATGCAGCGGCACGATCAGCCCACCGACGTCGGGCTGCATCACGCGCGCGCGCTCGGCCGCGGTCATCGCCAGCGCCGGCGACTTGCGCTTACGCCCTGCACCAGGACGAGGACCACCGCTCGCCATGGCCATCTCCCGCAGGGATCATTTTAGGTTTGAATTCGCCCACGCAAGAATCTCGTTGAGCTGCGGTGTCCGGCCAGGCGCGACCCCCGAGATGCCCCCTCCCCCCCGGGGGGGCGGCCGGGGGGCGGGTCAGGCCCGCCGCGCCCGGTCCTCGGCCTTCGTCTTCGCCGCGTGGCAGAGGCTGCACAGGCCCTGCTTGTTGCGGCGCTCGTCACTGCCGCCGGCGCTGAGCGGCACGATGTGGTCGACCTCCTCGGTCGGGCTCTCCACGTTGCGCTTCAGGCAAAGCCGGCAGAGCGGCTCCTCGGCGATGACCTGCGCGCGATCGCGCTGCCCGGCACGCCCACGCTTGCGCCGATCGGGCTGACCAACAGGGCGGGCCCAAGCCTTCCTTCTCTCGCGCTGGCCGCCCAGCACGGGCGGCTGCCACGGCACGATCAGGCCGCCGCGATATCAATCGGGATGGCGCGCCACGCGCCATCGGCCGTGTCGCGGTGGTAGAAGCGGATGTAGGACCGCGAGCCGATGACCCGCATGCTGTCGCGGATCGCGTCCATGGCGCGCTTCCAGCGCGGGTCGGTGATGTCCGCGCGCATCAGCATCAGCAGCTCGGCGCGGTTGATCTGGCCCTGCTTGTCGACCGAGAAGACGCGGTTGACGAGGGCCCGCAGCTCCACCCCGCCGGTCGCTGCCCACTCGGACAAGCATTCGTCGATCAGCGCCTTCGCGGCCTGCAGCTCGGGTCCGAATTCGATCAGGTCGGCAACCTGCACCTGCACCTTGCCGCAGCCGTCGAAGGTGGTCAGCGTGACATTGCCCTTCGTGCCGCCCAGGACGGTGCCATAGTCCTGCGCCAGCAGCGCCTGGAAGGCCGCGACGCGCTCGAATGCCCCGCCTTTGAAGGCTCGGATGCAGCCAGCCAGCTCGGTCGCCGCGAGAAGCATCGCCCGGACCGCCTCGTCCATCAACAGGTCAGTGGCCTTCACGGTCGCGAGCGGCACCAGCGCGCCTTTGGCGTCGCGAATGTGCGGCGTGCCGGCGACGTCGATCGAGGCGGGATGCTGGCGCTCGGTCATGCGGCGTTCCTCTGGGTCGCCGCATCGAGGGCGCGGCGCAGGCGCTGCTCAATCTCGCGGATCATGCTGACGGGGATGCCCACCAGCGCGGTGTCGGGATGTCCCGCCTCGGTGATGCGGCGCAGCTGGTCGAGATCGATCGCCATCAGAAGAGCGCCTGTAGGCCGTCCTGCGAAACACGCAGCGGCGGATTGACGAGCGCGGGTCGGGCGCTCTGCCCGCGGAAGGCGGCGACGATGTCGCGCGCGATCTCCTGCGCGTCGTGCTCGAGGCGATTGAACTCGTGCGGGGGAAGCGGGCCCAGCCCCGCCCGGTGGACCAGGGCGTCGAACCGCGGGGTAACGCGGTCCAGCTGGTCGATCACGTTCGGGCGCGGCTGGGGGGACGACAGCTGGAATGTCGGCGCTTCGGCCGGACGGGCGGAGGACATCGATGCGGACATGCGGCCCTCCGAAAGCGACGACGCCGGCGGCTCCAAGGGGGGCGGAGCGACCGGCGTCGGGCACAGCTGTGGCGGGGTCGGAATTGCCGTCTGCGTGACCGAATTGCACCCTGACCTTGTGGGCACTGACCACAAGGTCAGGGGTGCGCCGTCAGCGTCGTCCCCATCGATCCAGCGCCGCGACCAGCACCGCGCTCGCCCGGCGGTTGGACATGCGCCAGCGCCGCGCCGCGAGCGTCACGCCCATGTCGTCGACGATGATCGCCAGCAGCATAGCGGCGTGCGGCGCGCACGCAGCGCGCCAATCGGTATAGGTGCGCTCCAGGATCACGCGCGCGATCCGCTCGGCCGAGGCGGCATGCGGCCCGCCGCCGGTGCTGCGCGGCTCCAGCTTCGCGGTGCGAACGGCGACATCGGCTGTGATGAGATGGTGCGCAGCGGCGATGCGCTCGGCCGCCGCCATCTGGTGCGCGTCGATCGCGCCGGTCGCGTGTAGCCGCGCCAGCGCGCCTTCGCGCCGTGCCTCGGCCGCCGCATGCTCATGCGTTTCCGGCGTGCCCTGCGCCTTGTGCGACCAGCGCTCGCGCAACTGTACGCGCTCCTCGATCCCCGGCGCGAGCTGGATCGGGGCTGCCGCCTTCGTGCGCTTCCGCCGCGCCGTAACCTTGTGCTTCGGCCGCGGCGCACCGTGCACCAGGTGAGCGACTCGTTGCCGCTCGCGCAGCGCGCTATCCGTCAGATCCTGCATGGTCACCCCCGTCGTCAGGGTCGGCGATATGCTCCAGGATCGCGACCAGCGGCAGATGACCTTGTGGGCACGCCCCGACCATGACGTCGCGGTCGACGGTCCATCCGTCCTGGCGCAGCCGATCAATGACGAGTTGGTCGAACAGGCCGGGGATGCTGATAGCGCGCTGCGCGCCCGGCGCGCGCTCGATCGCGCGCTCCTTCGCGAGCCGGTGCACCAGCGCCTTCGCCCGCGTCGGTCCGACGCCGAGGTTTGCCGCGATCTCGCCGATCGACGGGCTGATGCCGGTGCGCGTCAGGTACGCGGCAATGAACGCGAGCGCCTGATCCTTACGCGTCGGCCGTTCCACCGCGACGATCGCGGCGGACGGATAATGTGGCGGCAACCCCATGTTTTCGCGATGCTCCCCGTGAGAACATAGGTGAAATTAGGGCTTCGCGCCAACTTCCAACTGTCGCCCGAAATTAGGTACTCGACGTCCGGGGACGACGGACGCAGCGCGCTCGTTGAATTGGGCGCACAGATCGGCGGCCGCAGCTTCATCAGCTCGGACCGCTTCGTTGATGTCGATCATCATTTTCTCAAGCTCAGCAGCGCGATGAGCGACCGACGGGACCTCAGTTTGATTTACGCGCGCGTGAAAGCGGCCGTTCCCCTCCGGCTGAAGGGGCAACATGGCCATCAATTCTGTTCGTCGTTCGCCATACAAGGTGACCAACGCCATCAACGCTGCGAAATTACGCTGAGCATGTATCAACAGGCTGGCGAAAACATCTTCGTTTTCATTTCCCATGAACAATGCAATTTCGGCACTATCGAACCGTGTCCATTCAGCCGCAGGGATGCCGATCATAGGTGTGACACGCTGCCATAGTGGCGTTCCCTCCTCGTAGCGTTGAGCCGTGTCAGCGATCATCTCATCGATATTTAATCGAAGCGTTTTGAGGCAGTCGTGTATTTCCAGCAGCTTTACGAATGCAGACTGCAAAGTGGCAGCATTCCGGTCTAGCTGCACCTCTTTGTCCCGTTCAGCAGCAATCTTCGAGCCTCGTTCCGCAATGAAATATGCTGGTATGCCGCCGGCCAGAGCGCCGAGAATCCCGCCGATAATGCCGCTGGCCAGATTCCACGTTTGATCGGATGTCGGCGCAAGCGCCTGTGGCCCACGCCCTTGATCCGTGAGGGCATGCACTAGCTCCACGAGCAGGCTTGTCAGAATCCACATCGTTCGCTCTCAAATCGTCGCCACCGCGGCGGAGACATCCTCCCCCGCGGTCGTGAAAACCGACGCATTTGCGCCATTCCGGGCGCGGCCCTCAGCGCGGATACCCGCCCGATACCCGCACCCTCAGGCGTGTTCGGGCTGCCGCTCCGACTTCGGCTTGGCCTGTAGCTCGATCCCTAGCTCGCCGAGCACCTTCAGAACGGTGGTGAGCGTGGGGTTGCCCTCGTCGCTGAAGGCTTTGTGGAGCGCCTGGCGGTTGAGGCCCGCCGAGCTGGCGACCGCAGACAGACCGCGGGCACGCAGTACGATGCCGATCGCGCCCGCGATGTAGCCGGGGTGCCCCTCGTGGAGCGCGTCGTTGATGAGGTCGATCTGATCGGCCTCCTCGGTGAGATACTTCGCCGCATCGAACGGCTTGGTCGCGAGTACCATGGTTAGGGTCCCTCCGGAGATGATCTGCGACGCCCCTCCGGGCGCCGGCGTGGCGCTAGAGCTGGCTGGCCATCTCCTTCGCGCGCTTGATGTCTCGATCCTGCGACGACTTATCGCCGCCACACAGCATCACGATGATCGTCTGCTCGCGGGTCACGAAGTACGCGCGATAGCCCGCACCTACATCGATCTTCAGCTCGCTCACGCCGTCCGACACCGACTTCGCGTTGCCGAACAGCCCGTTCTGCAACTTCACGATCCCCCTCAAAATCGCCTGTTGCGCACGATAATCGCGCAACGCGTCGAGCCAGCTTTCGAATTCGTCGGTAGTGCGAACTTCGTAAGCCATACGTCGCTTTTAAGCGACACTCTCAAAGGCGTCAACTAAAAGCGACATCACGCGACGATGCCCTGCACTTACAGGGAGACTTCAGGCGTCTGACGAGCCGACGATTCGTTGCTCCTTGCCAGATCGCGAGCGATCATCCGCAACGCCCCTCGCTGTGCAGCGGTGAGCGCGGCGTATAGCGCGCCCCACTCCAGCTCGTCACTCGCGACTGCACCGGTTCCCGCCTTGATCGCTTCGGGATCGGCCACGTTGCCGAGAAGGTAATCTGGCGTTGTTCCAAGAGCTCGCGCGATTTGATGTAGCTTGGGCGTCTCCCGCGATTTTCCATGAACAAGCTTCCCGATCGCCTGCTGAGACAATCCTACCCGGCGAGCCAACTCAGCTTGGGAGACACCGAGCTGTTCCATTCGGCCGGCGAGGCGCGCGGGATCCAACATCACCGCTAGACCTACAACCGGCGGTGTAGGTGAAAAGAGAAGCATGGTTGTTGACTGAACTACATCCATAGTTGTAGCTGATGGTTGTGGCTCACGATCCTGCCCCACTTACGGCGCTCCAGACCGCGATTGACCGTTTCGGTGGTCAATCCGCGCTGGCGCGCCATATCGGCGTATCGCAGCAGTCGGTGTCGAAATGGGTTCGCCGTCGAAAGCCGTTGCCTCCTGAGCACGTTATCGCTGTCGAGACGGCGACCGGCATCAGCCGCCATGATCTGCGCCCCGACATCTATCCACGCGAGACGCCTGAAGCCGATCGCGCCGACCTGGAGCCGGCGCGATGACGATCCACGACGATCTACTCTACGCAGTTGGCGAACGCGACGCGGCGCAGCGATTGCCAGAGCTTCTGCGGCTGCAGGCGTCATTGCGGGACCAGCAGCTGCTGGCGGCGGTCGTCGGCGCCCTCGCGCCCCTCAAAGATAGGGTCGTCGCCTACGAATTCGATCGCGCCGTCCAGGCGCTCATCAGGCTCACCCGCGCGCAGGTCGATCAGGCTGATCGTGAGACTGCCAACCGTCAACCTCGAAGCCATGCCACGGCTGGCGCGCCGCAAGAACCGATCGCCAATAGCGCAGGCGCTGTACCAACCGGGGATCGGCAATATCCGGCATGTGGGCCTCAAGGCGACGCTGCATTTCCGCCAGCCCCTCTGCCAGATGCTGGCGATGGGCATCCCCCGCGAGGTGAAAGATGATCGGCATGAGCACGACATCGACCACCTCGTACAGCTCACCGAGCGAGCTTTCGGCGCGATCCGCCACCTCAAGCGCGAGATCTGCTCGCTTCTCGAGGGCGTCAACGCGCGCGCGCAGGACCGCAATCGGGTCTTCCATCTGTCTCGTCCTTCGTGGATGTGTGAGCAGCACCACGATAGCCGGAGGGGGGCGCACGTCCAGCGCGTCCCCCGAAGGGCACCCGCTTCGCGCGCATTGCGGAATCCGCGCGACAGTCGGAGGGGGGCGGCCCCAAGCCGCGGCCGTCTCGAATTGCCGGTCGCAACCGTCCCCAGCAGATACCCCACGCCTTTCCCCTATCGGCCGCTGGCAGACCGGCCGGTCATCAGCCTCCCTGATGGGTGCAGTCTGCCGCCCCCTTTCTGCTGGCGGTCCTGCCATTCGTCTCCCGCGATCGATCGCGGCAATTCGGGGGCGCGCATGACGAAGCTGCGCGAACCCGTGTCGATCGAGAATGCGCTGATGCAGCTGCTCGGCCGCCTGACGATCGAGCGCTGCGCCGAGGTGACCGGGCGGAAGCCCAGCTACCTCCACGCCGCCTCCGACCCAGACAAGCCCGACCAGCTGCTGACCGTGCGGGATATGGAGCTGCTCGACCTCGCGTCTCACGCCGAATTCGGCGACGGCTTCCCGCTGTACGAGGCGCTCGGCCGCCGGCTGGAGAGCAGCGCCGCCGAGCGCTTCGCGGACCAGGCAGCGATAGGCCGCGCCTGCATGGCGGTCGCCAAGGAAACCGGAGACGCGACAGCGGCGATGATCGCCGCCGCCCTGCCCGGCGCTTCGATCGCCCAGCTGGAGATGGCGCTGCGTGAGCTGGAAGAAGCCGACGCCAGCACCGACGACGCGATCGCCGTGGTGCGCTCCGCGTTGAAGCACGCCCGCGCGGAGGCTCGCCCACCCGACACCAGCTAGACCGCCGCCCTCCCCGCTCCCTGACAATCCGCCGCCACCCGGTCGCCTGCGCGCTTCCGCGAGCGGTTTTCTGCTGCCCTTCGAAGGCCCGCCGATGCCGTCCTATCGCCACACCCTGACCAGCATGCGCGCCGCCCTGCTTGCGCAGACGCGCGCGATCGCCGTGTGCGAGCAGGAGGCGCCGTCCCCCGAGGCGCGCCGGCACCTCGCGAAGGCGCGCGCCAGTATCACCGCGGCCGAGCAGCTCATCACGGCCGCGCTCCGCGCGCCAATCGTGCCGCCGATCGAGCACCTGCCGCGCGCAGTTTCGCCGCAGCCGGGAGTTGGGACATGGTGACGCCGCTGCCTTCCGCCCCGCCGCTGACGCCCGGGTGGTATGTCAGGATGCGACGCGAAGCAGATGGGCGCGACGTAGAGGAGCTGGCGCTCTTTCTTCCCACCGATCCGCCTGTCCCCTGCGGCACCCGCGTCGAATACATTCGAGCGGTCGAAGCCGGCGTTCAGCCCGTGACCGTAGATTTCGCGTTCGCCCTGCAACGCGAAGTGCGCAGTTTCCGCGTGGATGTCCTCTTCTCGCTGGTGAGCTTCGCGCACGGCTGGATCGACGCCGAGCACCTCCCGCCGATCTGCGCTGCCTGCGGCTTCGTGCCGCGCGGCATCGAGAAGATTGTCTGCCTGGACTGTGGTGCGGTGCAGAAATGAAGCGCCCGCCCGCCCCGCATGGCCCCGAGCCGATCGAGCCCGCAACCTCGCTGCTGCTGACGGTTTCGAACGTCCTCGCCGGCGTTGCGGTCATTGCCGCCCTGACCGGAAACGGATGGCTTGCCCAGCCCGCCGGCGGGCTCGCGATCGCCGGCACCCTTACCGTCCTCCGCCACCTCGTCGATCGGGAGAGCCGATAGTGCCACACGACACGCACCAGCAGCTGCGCGAACCGATCCCGTGGTCGGCCGCCGATCCGATCGCATCCGATGACATCTACGCGCGTGAGGCGATGACAATTGCCAATGCCGCGAATGCGGTCGCGTATCAGGGCTTCGCTGGCCTGGCGCTCGGCACGATCATCTGCCTCGTTGCCGACGCGCTGCGCGGCACGCACCACTTCGCCGCCATCTTCGGACTGGCAGGCTGATGGCTGCCGGCGCCTTCGCCTCGATAATCGAGCGCGCGCTTCCCGCGGAGGCACGCGGTTGAGGACGTACGGCATCAGCTGGACCGACGATCGCAACGATCAGCTGGTCGCGCTGAAGCTGCGCGGCCTCACCGTCAACGCGATCGCCGCGGAGCTGGGCGTGTCGCGCAATTCCGTGACGGGGCGCATCCACCGTCTGCGCGAACGCGGCGACCCGCGCCTGCCGGCGGCCGGGCCCGCGATCATGAATGCCCGTCGGCGGAGGAAGACCGCGGCGATAGCGCCGCCCGTGACGATCGCCGATCACGTCGCCGAGGCGATGGCGCGCGGATCCTCGTCCTTCGTGTCTGCCGCCTTCGGCCTGTGCACGCCGACCGAAGCGAAGGCGGCGTGGCAGACGATCCTCGACCGATACGGCTGGCAGGCCGCGTAATGGCACTCTGCTCCATCGGCCGCACCTTCTGCACCGCCAATTGCGCGACGCCGGAGTGCCCCGTGCGCCTCACCGCCGAGGTCCACGAGGCCGCGGTCCGCTGGTGGGCACCGACGATGAGCACCCGGCCTGCGCCGATCTCCTGCGCCGACCTCAGCCACCGCTGCCCCGATTGCGAACCCGCCGGTTTGGGGAGCCGGCCGGATGCGACTCCCCTCCCCATCACCAGCACGCAGGCGGCAGCCACCGCCGGTGCGCTTCCACGCAAGCCGGAGACCCGCCGTGACTAGCACGACCCTGACGATTGACCAGCTCTGCCTGTCGCCCTTCAACGTGCGCACCGAGACGCCCAGCGAGGAGGACACGCTGGCGATCGAGTCCAGCATCCTCGTCGAAGGCCTCCGCGTCCCGATCGACTGCCACCAGATGCGCGGATCGAAGAAATACGGCGCGTTCGCGGGACGACGGCGCTACTTTTCGATCCGCCGGCTGGTGGAGCGCGGCGACCTGCCGCGCGACTGGCCGATCCCCGTCGTCGTCCACACCAACAGCGACGCGGAGCTGATCGAGAAGTCGATCACGGAAAATCTGCTGCGCAAGGACATGCAGATCCACGAGCTGTGGCGCGGCGTCGCGATGGCCGCGGCGAAGGGCCACACCGTCGACCAGATCACGCACAACCTGGGCCAGCGCGACACGAGGAAGGTCGCGCGCTGGCTGCGCCTCGGCCAGCTGCCCCGCCCGATCTTGGAGGCGATCGCCGCCGACACCTTCGACGCTGGGGAGGAGGTCGCCCAGGCCTTCGCCGCGACCGAGGACGCTGAGCTGCAGCTGCAGGTCTTCGAGCGCTTTCGCACGAACCGCTACGCCGCGCCGTCGCACATCCGCGCCGCGATGGGGATCGGCGACGCGGTCACCCGCCGCCAGCTGATGTTCGTCGGCGAGGCGATCTACCGCGCCGCCGGCGGCCGCTATGAGCTGGACCTGTTCGCCGATGCCACCGACGATCGCGGGCGCATCACCGACACGGGCCTGCTCCAGTGTCTCGTCGAGGAAAGGATGGCCGGCATCCGCGAGGAGGTCCGCGCCACCACCGGGCGCCCCGACCTCCGCTTCGTCTCCGCCCCCCCGAAGATCAGCGCGCACCAGGTCGACCACTCGCTGCGCGTCACGCCCGCCGCGAAGGCAGGCAGGCTCGAGCTGCCGAGCGACGCGATCGTCGCGCAGATCGAGATCGACGGCGGGGGCGAGGCGACCGTCAGCTATTGGTGGGAAAGCCGCAAGGCGAAGCACGGCACCGTCAAGAACGCCGCGGGCAAGGAAGTCGCGTACGTCCCCCGCGAGCCGATCGGTAACGCGATCGCCGACCCGCACCTCGCCAAGCCGAAGGCCGACGCCGCGATCCGCCGCGAGGAGGGGCTGAGCCAGGACGCGACCTTCGCGCTGCGCGCCATCCGCAAGGCGATCCTGCGCGCCGCGCTGGTCGCCGATGCGGAGGCCGGCGGGACCGAGGCGCGCGACTACCTCGTCTTCGCCCAGGCGCGGATGCTGCTCGACATTCAGGGCGCTGCGCGGCTCGGGATGCGCCCGATCGGCGCGCCGAACGACGTCGGCGTCTCAGGGGACGCGCTGCAGCTGGCGGAGACGCTCATCGCCGACATGCCGGCGCACCGCAGCCTCGCCGACTGTCTGGCCCTGGTGCGGCGGCAGCCGTGGTTCACCGAACCCAACGTGGCGCAGGCCTATCGCGCCTACCGCGTCGCCGAGGACACGCTGAAGGAGATCACCGCCGCGCTCGTCGCCGGCGTGGCGCTCGAGCGCAGCCTCGCAGCGGACGGATATGAGATCCCGATTCACGACACCGTCGCGCACTACGCGGGTGCCGATCGCGACGACGCGGTCCGCCGCCGCTGGTGGCGACCCACCCCCGACCTGCTGAAGCTCTTCCCCAAGGATCAGCGGCGGGTGCTTGCGGAGCCGTTCGTCGACCGTGCGTCCTTCGCGATCTGGGCAAAGCTGAAGGATGCCGAGCTGACGACCGCCGTCGTCGCCGCGCTCACCCGCGCCGGCGGACGTGGCGAGCATTGGGTCCACCCGCTGCTCAGCTTCGACACCGATCGCACCGGCACCGCGGTAAAGGAGGCCGCGGAATGAACACCATTGGCATCGAAGACTTCGGGAAGAAGATCATTGGCACGATGCAAGACGTGCTTGAGCGCGAAATGCGCTTGGCACAGGTCATCTTGGATCCTCAAGAGTGCGTGCTGCTGATGTCGAAGATCGCAGCGGGGATCACCGGTGCCGCGATCCTAGTCGCGCTCCAGATCCGAAAGGACGACACAAACCCCGATGAGGTCTACGAGCATTTCGCCGACGCGATCCGACTGCAAGTTTCGGGACTGAAGCCGATCTATCTGCGTGCGTTGCGTGAGATTGAAGCCGGGCGGACGCCAGCATGATGTCGCTGCGCACCCGGATCGCATGGCGACACCTTTCCAGGGCGACGCGTCGCCGCCTCGCCGTGCTGCCGATCGCGGTTGACGCGGCTCCGCCACCACCGGACCCCAGCCAGCCAGCCGCGCCGAGCGCGTCCGCCGCTCATCGATCTCGCGTCCGCGCCATCCGCGATGGAGCGGCGCGCGGTCGGCTAGCGCCTAGGCTGAGGAGAGTCGCCCCATGAACGCCCCCACCAGCATCATCCATTTGGATCGACGCGTCAGCCGAGCGGCCGAACTCGGCCGCGGCGTCGATCTTACCGCCGCCGACCTCGACCTCCTTGTGACGCTCGGGCTGATAGACATCCTGCACGACGCGAAGACCGACTTTCTGAAGGAACAGACCCGATGCAGGGACGCCCGCCGCCGCTCTATAATCGCGGCAAATACTGGCTCGACAAACTCCGACGAGAGGACGGCACCCCCCGTTCGCCTCGCTGGTACATCTTCTGGTACGACCCCGACGCGCGACGCGAGGCAAGCCTTTCAACGGGCACGGCAGACGAGGTCGAAGCCATAGCTGCGCTCGACCGTCGCTACCTCTCCGATCGCGGCGAGGCCGCCGCCTATTGCCCGACGTGCGGGCAACCGGTGGCCTCGGCCGACGCGTATCTGCTGACCGACGCGATTACCGACTATCGGCTGGAGCACGGCGATCTGCAGGCGTCGGCGGTGACGATCGCCGCACGTCTGAAGCATGTGCTCGACTTCGTGGAAGCCGAGGAGGCGCGCAACGGCATGTTCGGCATGGCGACCAGCTGCGCAGTCGCGTGCAGCACGCCGTTCGTGACCGCATTCCGCGCCTGGTCGAAAGACCAGCCCGTAACCTGGCGTAACAAAGCTGGCGCGGTCACCGCATCGCGCCCGCGCTCGGCCGCGACCACCGAGGAGTCGGTGCTTCAGGTCGCCGCGGCGCTCAATCACGCCGCTGACGCGGATCCGCCGCGGTCGGAGCGACGACCGACGTACAAGCCGTTGCCACGTAAGCAGGTGTCGCGGCCGCGCCGGCATCGCGTCGATGTGCCCGTACTGGCGGACCTGCTCGCCTACGCCGCGGAGCCGGACAAGAAGCGGGCGTCACTGCACGCCTTCATCGTCGCATCGCTATGCACGATCGCGCGCCCAGATTCTGTCGTCGACATTTGCGTCGCACCCGAGCGGGAGCAGTGGTTTCCAGGCTCGCCCACGATCGACCTCAACCCGTTCGGTCGGGCTCAGACCAACAAGCACCGTCCGACGATCCCCGTGATGCCCGTGCTGGCGGAATGGCTGAGCGCAGAGCTGGCGAGGTACCAGCGCATCGACCGGGATCAGCGCAAGGGCGCCGGCTTCCTCGTCAATTACTATGGTCGCTCGGTGCTCGACGTCGACACGTCCTGGGCGACGATGCTGCGCAACCTGAAGCTGCCCAGCGGGCGCGAGTGGAAGCCGTACCTGCTGCGCCACAGCCTCGCGACGATTCTGCGCAATCGTGGCGTTGCGAAGTGGGATCTCGAAGGCTTCATGGGTCACGACGCCGGTAGCACCACCGAGGTGTACGCGATCGGCCGCTTCGACACGGTGCGCCGCGCGCTGGAAGACATTCTCGGGGAGATCGAAACTCGCGCTCCCGGCGCTCTGCGCCGAACTTGCGCCGAAGTCGCTCTATCCGGTCCTTCAACAGGAGTGCTGAAAATGACCGGATAGAGCCGACTTACGTGGTGGGCGTGGCAAGGATTGAACTTGCGACCCCTGCGATGTCAACACAGTGCTCTACCACTGAGCTACACGCCCGCCGGAGGAGGCGCGTCTAGCGGGGGTTGGCGGGGGGCGCAAGCGCTATTCCGCGGTCCGCGACGCGTTTTTCTCAGATGAATTCGTTCGCAGTGCCCACGTCGAACAGACGGTCGACCTCCAGCACCAGGTCGCGCAGGTGGAACGGCTTCGACAGGACGCGCGCCTGCGGCATCGCGCTGCCCGCCTTCAGCGTCACGGCGGCGAAACCGGTGATGAACATCACCCGCATCCCCGGTGCGATCTCCTGCGCCTTCTGCGCCAGCTCGATGCCGTCCATCTCCGGCATCACGATGTCCGTCAGCAGCAGGTCGAACCGCTCCGTCTCGATCAGCGGCAGCGCCGCCGTGCCGCGGTCCACCGCGGTGACCGCATAGCCCGATCGCTCCAGCGCGCGCGCCAGATACTCGCGCATCACGGTGTCGTCCTCGGCCAGCAGAATACGTATCATGTCGTCGCTCACTCCCGTCGCCATGCCTATGCCCTGCCTGCGTTGAACTTTCCACCAGCGGAGATGGTGAACGAACGTAGCATAGCGACACGTTAACCACACACCCGCCGGCGACCCGTCGTGCGGCGGGCGGTTGCCCCTGCACGATACGTCCCATAGGCTGGCGCGCGATGCCGGATTCGTTCGTCCTTCTCGGTGCCGATGATCCGCAAAGCCCGGTCGTCCTGTCGGTTCCCCATGCCGGGCGCGATTATCCCCCCGCGCTCCACGACGCGCTGCGCGCGCCGCCGGCGAGCCTGCGCACGCTGGAGGATCGCCACGTCGACGCGATCGCGCTGGCGGCGCGCGGGCAGGAGGCGGCGCTGATCCAGACGCGACCGCGCGCGTGGATCGACCTGAACCGTGGCGAGCATGAGCGCGACCCGCTGATCGACGACGGTGCGCGCGGACCGCCGCTGACCGCGAAGGTGCGCGCCGGACTGGGGCTGATCCCGCGGCGGACCGCGGCGGCGGGGGAATTGTGGTCGCGGCGGCTGGCCGGAGGCGAGGTGGAGGAGCGGATCGCGAGCGACCATCGTCCCTATCACGACGCGCTCGCCGCGCTGCTGGAACGGACCCGGGCGCGGTTCGGGATCGCGATCCTCTTCGACGTGCATTCGATGCCGCCGATCGCGGGGAGCGCGGCGCGCGTCGTGATCGGCGACCGCTTCGGCCGCGCCGCCGCGCAACGCTTCGTACGCCGGCTGGAGCAGGAGACGCGCGCTCACGGCGTCGCCTACGCGATCAACACCCCCTATGCGGGCGGACATATCCTGGAGCGTCATGCCGATCCGCGGCGCGGCATCCACGGCATCCAGCTGGAGATCGACCGCTCGCTGTACCTGGACCGCGCGCTCGACGCGCCGGGTCCGGGGATGGCGGCCGTCATCCAGCTGGTGCGCGCGATGATCGCGGCGCTGACCGACGAGGCGTTCGCCGGGATGCCGCCCGTCCAGCAGGCGGCGGAGTGAGGACATAAAAAAACCACCGCGTGCGGAGCACGCGGTGGCCTAGGTTCAGGGAGGAGACACGCCAGAGGCGTGTCATACGGTCTCGCGAAAGGGGGGACACGAAACCGTACGCTACAAACATAGGAACCCTGCAAAGGGTTGCAAGCCCCTCCCCGCGCCGCACGATGAAATGTTTGTCATGATCGGTGAATGGTGGGGACCAGCGCCGATCGAGTGCCTGGAGACGGCCTCTCGACCTCGTTCGACGCCGCGCCCGCACGAACGATAGATTGGGGCCCCAGCATCATCGGGGGGAGGCAGCGCCCCTCCCCCGACCGGCATTACATCGGCAGCGGCGCAGGCGTCTGGCCGGCGCGGGCCTGGCGCGCGAAGATGTCGCGCATCAGCGAAAGCGAGAACAGGTGCGCGTACAGCAGCGGCAGCATCCCCGACTGCGACATCTTGCGCAGCTGATCGCCGCGCAGATCGGTCAGCTTCGCCTCGTCCACCATCTGGAAGCCGCGATAGATGAAGGGCTGCTCGTTGCCCTCCTGCTGGATCGTGACCTCGCCTTCCATCAACAGACCCATCTCGCGGATCTCGGTCATGAACTGATTGGTGCGCGCCGCGGCCTGCTCAAAATTCTCGTTGAACTGCAGGATGTTGCGCGTCAACTCGCTGGGCTGGCCATCGACGAACAGCGGCTCGCCATCCTCGAAATCGCCGATCGTCGGCGAGGTGGGATCGAAGCAGAGCGACAGCTCCTCCGCATCCGGGCGCAGCCGCGCCAGCATGTACGGGTAGCGGCGGATATAGGCCGGGATGTAGACATTCTCGTCCACCAGCGTGCCGTCCGCAGCGACGAAGACGTTGACGCCCTCGTTCAGGCCCATCAGCGCGATCGGCACGGGATCGGTGCCGGCGGAGAAGACGATCGGCATGTAGCGCTGAACGAGCGGAAATTCCTCGACCGTGACGGGAATCGCGTGCTGCGACGCCAGGAACGGCGCGGTGGTGGCGGCGCGCACCTTGTAATTCGCGTGGGTCTCGCTCGAAAGCGGCTCGAGGCCGTTGTAGAAAATCGGAAGCTGCGGCGCGCTGGCCATGGTAATCTCCGTACCGGACGTGGTGGGTCGTGTCTCTGGCGGGCGCGTCGCGTCCTGTCGCTGCCCGGACGGTCGCCGGGCCTATTGCGTGGCGTGGCCGGGCGCAAGCGTCACGAGCTTCCCGGGATTGAACAGCTCCCCCGGATCGAACGCCCGCTTGATCGCGCGCAGCGCCGCCAGCCGCGCGGGCGAAGCGAGCCGCTCGAGTTCGTGCAGCTTCATCTGGCCGATGCCGTGTTCGGCGGAAATCGACCCACCGGCGGCCACGACCAGGTCGTGGACGAAGGCGGAGACGATCGGCACCTGCTCCGCATACCAATGCGCGGGATCGGTGCCGGGCGCGGCGCGGACGTGGAAATGGACGTTGCCGTCGCCCAGATGGCCGAAGCCCGAGGCGTGCGTGCCGGGGAAGCGCGCCTCGCACGCGGCGGCGGCCTCGACCATGAAGCGGGGCATGGCGGCGGGGGGGACGGAGATATCGTGCTGCGCCGCGGGGCCGGTCGCGCGCTCCGCGTCGGAGATCGATTCGCGGATGCGCCAGAAGGCCGCCGCCTGCGCCTCGCTGGCGGCGATGGTGGCGTCCGCCGCCTCCGCCGCGGCGAGGCCGTCCGTCAGCAGCCGCTCGACCAGCGCGAACGGATCGGGCTCGCCGGGGGCGGACGTGACCTCCAGCAGGACGTGCCACGGGTGGACGCCCGCCACCGGTGCGCGCGCGTCGGGAAGGTAGCGCAGCACCGCGTCGAGCGATTCGACCGGCAGCAGCTCGAAGCTCTCCAGCCCCGGCGCGCCGGCCTGGAAGCGGTGGAGCAGCGCCGCCGCGGCATCGGGCGACGGCACGCCGACCCAGGCAACGGTGCGCGCGGCGGTCGCGGGCACGAGCCGCAGCGTCGCCGCGGTCACGATGCCCAGCGTCCCCTCGGCCCCGATCAGCAGCTGCGTCAGGTCGTAGCCGCGATTGTCCTTCTTCAGCGCGGACAGGCCGTCGTACACCGACCCATCCGGGAGCACCGCCTCCACCCCCGCCACCAGCCCGCGCATCGTGCCGAAGCGGAGCACCTGCACGCCGCCGGCATTGGTCGACACCAGCCCGCCGACCGTCGCCGACCCCTTCGCCCCCAGCGACAGCGGGAAGCGCCGCCCCTGCGCCAACGCCGCATCATGCAACGTCGACAGGATCACCCCCGCCTCCGCCACCGCCAGCCCGGCGGCGGCATCGAGCGAGCGGATGCGGTTCAGCGCGCGCAGCGACAGGATCGCGGCGCGACCGTCCGCGGGCGGGGTGGCGCCGCCGACCATCGAACTGTTGCCGCCCTGCGGCACCAGGGCTGCGCCTTCTTCCCGCGCGACGGCGACGATCGCCTGCACCTGCGCGACATCGCGGGGGGCGAGCATCAGCGGGGCGTGGCCGTGGTAACGCTGTCGCCAGTCGGTTTCCCACGGCGCGATCGCATCGCGATCGGTGACGATCGCGGCGGCGGGCAGATGCGCGGCAAGGCGATCGGCGAGGCGGGAGAGCGCCGGGGTCATCCCCGTGTCCTGCCGACAATTCATGGATTGTTCAATCGCCCGGCGGCAGGAAGGATGCCATCGTCATGCCTGCCACCTTGTCCTCCCTGCCCCCGATGCTGCTCGCCCTGGCCGCCCCGCTGGCGGTGTCGGGCGGTGCACCCGAACAGGCGCCGCCGCCGCCCCCGGCGCGCTGGACGCAGATGACGATCCACGAACGCCTCATCATCCGCATCCCGCGCATGCCGCGCGGCGCATCCGCGGCGGCGCGCAGCTTCACCCCGGTCGTGTGGCAGGAGCGCAAGGCGCCGCGCTGCGTCACGATGACCGACATCACGGGCGCGATGCTGGACCGCGAGGGCGAGGTCGACCTGGTGGTGGAGGGGGTGAAGCGGGTGCGCGCGAAGCTGAACGCGGATTGCCCGACGCTGGATTTCTACTCCGGCCTCTATCTGAAGCCGACCGGCGACGGAAAGATGTGCGCACGCCGCGATTCGATCCGCACGCGATCGGGCGCACGCTGTGCCATCACCGCGTTCAGGACATTGGTGCCGAAGCGCTGATTTCCGCCGCGTCGCACGCATAATTCTTGACTTTCGGCGCCCGATGAAGGAGCGCGCCAAGGCAGAAACGGGATATTGCGGCTGGTGCCGCGCGCACCCGCCAACCGGACATCTGCATGAGCTTCGCCGACCTCGGCCTTTCCGACGAACTTCTCCGCGCCGTCGGGGACACCGGCTATACCGAGCCGACGCCGATCCAGGCGAGCGCGATCCCGCCCGTTCTGATGATGCGCGACATCATCGGCATCGCGCAGACGGGGACGGGCAAGACCGCCAGCTTCGTGCTGCCGATGATCGACATCCTGGCCCACGGGCGCAGCCGCGCGCGGATGCCGCGCAGCCTGATCCTGGAGCCGACGCGCGAACTCGCCGCGCAGGTGGCGGAGAATTTCGAGAAGTACGGCAAGTATCACAAGCTCAGCATGGCGCTGCTGATCGGCGGCGTGCAGATGGGCGACCAGGTGAAGGCGCTGGAGAAGGGCGTCGACGTGCTGATCGCGACGCCGGGGCGGCTGATGGACCTGTTCCAGCGCGGCAAGATCCTGCTGACCGGCTGCTCGATGCTGGTGATCGACGAGGCGGACCGGATGCTCGACATGGGGTTCATCCCCGATATCGAGGAGATCTGCACCAAGCTGCCGGCGCAGCGCCAGACGCTGCTGTTCAGCGCCACGATGCCGCCGCCGATCAAGAAGCTGGCCGACCGCTTCCTGAGCAATCCCAAGACGATCGAGGTCGCGCGCCCGGCGTCGACCAACATCAACATCACCCAGTGGCTCGTCCCGACCAAGGGGCCGGCGTTCGAGAAGCGCGAGACGCTGCGCCGGCTGCTGTCGCAGGAGGAGGTGCGCACCGCGATCGTCTTCTGCAACCGCAAGACGACGGTGCGCGAACTGAACAAGAGCCTGAAGAGCCACGGCCTCGCCAGCGGCGAGATTCACGGCGACATGGAGCAGCCGCAGCGGCTGGCCGAGCTGGAGCGGTTCAAGAAGGGCGATATCAACATCCTGGTCGCCAGCGACGTCGCCGCGCGCGGGCTTGACATCAAGGGTGTCAGCCACGTCTTCAACTTCGACGCGCCGTGGCACCCGGACGATTACGTCCATCGCATCGGGCGCACCGGGCGCGGCGGCGCGACGGGGGTGGCGTATACGCTGGTCGGCCCCGACGACGCCGAGAATATCGAGAATATCGAGAAGCTGACCGGGCAGACCATCGCGCGCCTAGACGCATTGCCCGACGCGCCTGCGCGCGAGGAACGTGGGTCGCGCCGCCGCGAGCGGACGCGGCCGGCGGCCGAGGCACCACGACCCGAGCCGGTCGCAGCGGAGCCGCGGCGCGAGCGGACGCCCGAGCGCAAGCGTCGCGACGAGCCGCGCCGCGACGCCGGATCCCGGCACGACGACCGGCGCCGCGACGAGGCGCCGCGCTACCGCGACGATCGCGACGACACGCCGGACACCAACGGCGGCTGGAACGGCCCGGTCCCCGACTTCCTGAGCGTCAAACTGACGTCATGAGCGGGGCGGATCACGGCCCGGAATCGCCGTGCAACCTGGTCTGCACGATGGACGCGGTGACCGGCTGGTGCCTGGGCTGCTACCGGACGATCGGCGAGATCGCGGGCTGGAGCAGCGCCGACCGGCACGAGAAGGAAGCGATCCTGCGCCGCGTGGCGGAGCGCCGCGCGGAGGCCGAGGGCTAGAATCCAGACCCTAGGCGCGCAGTCGTCCCGACAGCAGGGGGCGCACGACCAGCGCGTTCAGGTCGATGACGATGTGCAGCACGACCGCGATCCAGATGGCGCCGGTCAGCAGATATGCCGCCGCGAGCGACGCCCCCGCCAGCGCCGTCGCCGCGACACCGACCCGCCCCTGATACCGGTGCGCCCAGCCGAACAAGGCGGTTGCGACGACGAAGCCCAGCACGGCCGATCCGAGCGTTATCGCGACGAGCAGCGGGACGAGCAGGCGGAAGAACAGTTCCTCGCTGACGCCGGCGCTGATCGAGAGCAGCACGCTCCACGGCAGTTCGCGCCGCGTTCGCGGCAGCACCGCCTCCACATCGCCCAGCCCGAAGGGACGACGGCGGCGACGCTCGACCAGCGCGACCAGCACGCCGCCGAGCAGGATGCCGACGCCGGTGACGCGGAGGAGATCCCCGGTCGTCAGCGTGCCGCCGACGAGGGTCGCGAGCGCGATCCGCAGCGGCAGGAGCTCGGGCGGGATGGTCGCCAGTGTTTTGAGGCGCCCAAGGATCGCGAGGATGGTGAGCGCGGGGATGCCGAACCACAGCCACTGACGCACCGCGCGCCGGAGGAACCGGCGGCGGATGCGCGACGCTCCATGGCCGCGCAGGAAGGCGTAGAGGCAGCCGAGCGCCAGGAGGAGCAGGAAGGTGGCGGCCAGGCGGGCGCGAGAGCGTGGGGGATGGGGCGTGCGGAGGGGTAGCCGGTGTTCCCGTCATGGCGGGGTCGCCGCGACGTTCAGGTTGTCGCGCGTGGCGGTTGAGGGACTCGCACCGCGTACTTCCGCGCTTCCCGTCATCCCGGACTTGTTCCGGGATCCACCGTGCCGCACGAGCAACGGCTGGCGCGTGTGCGGCACGGTGGATGCCGGAACACGTCCGGCATGACGGTGGGAATGGCCGCCGCGATGAGGATAGTCCCCGCATGACGGGGATAGTTCGCCCCCGCTCCGATCACGCCCGCGGTGGCGGAGGGTCGACGCGGCTTCCCCTCACCCGCTCGCCCCGCCCCCGCTCAGCGATCGAGGCGGTGCTCGCCCTTCACCCAGCGGACGGTGCCCGAGGAGGCGCGCATCACCACGCTCTCGGTCGACATCACCTTGCCCTTGCGCTTGACGCCGGCCAGCAGCGAGCCGTCGGTGACGCCGGTCGCGGCGAAGATGCAGTCGCCCTTGGCCAGATCCTTGAGGTCGTACTGGCGGTCGAGATCCTCGATCCCCCACTTGCGCGCGCGCGCGCGCTCGTCGTCGTTGCGGAACAGCAGGCGGCCCTTGAACTGCCCGCCGACGCAGCGCAGCGCCGCGCAGGCCAGCACACCCTCCGGCGCGCCGCCCGATCCCATGTAGACGTCGATCGTGGTGTCGGGATCGGTGGTGGCGATCACGCCCGCGACGTCGCCGTCGCCGATGAGCACCACGCCGCAGCCGAGCGCGCGCAGTTCGGCGATCAGCGCCTCGTGCCGGGGGCGGTCGAGGACGCAGGCGATGATGTCCTTCGGCTCGACACCCTTGGCCGCGGCGATCGCCTTCACGTTCTCGGTCGGCGAACGGTCGAGGTCGATCACGCCCGCGGGCAGGCCGGGGCCGACCGCCAGCTTGTCCATGTACACGTCGGGCGCGTTGAGCAGCCCGCCCGCCTCCGCGATGGCGAGCACCGCGAGGCTGTTGGGGCCGGACTTGGCGCAGATCGTGGTGCCCTCCAGCGGATCGAGCGCGATGTCGATCGCGGGACCGCTGCCGGTGCCGACCTTCTCGCCGATGTAGAGCATCGGCGCCTCGTCGCGCTCGCCCTCGCCGATGACGACGGTGCCGTCCATGTCGAGTTCGTTGAGCGCGGCGCGCATCGCCTCGACCGCGGCGGCATCCGCCGCCTTTTCGTCGCCACGTCCGGTCAGGGTCGAGGCGGCGATCGCCGCCGCTTCGGTCACGCGCACCATTTCGAGCACGAGAACGCGGTCGAGTACCTTGCTGGCGGTCGTCGTCGTCATGCTGCTGCCCTGCCCCTGGATCATTGATCGTTAAACGCGTTTAACGGGCTTAGAAGACACTGGCGTGACGGACAAGCCCGTTGATCGCACGCCCGTATCGATCAATCCCGCAACAATTCGTTGATGCTGGTCTTGCTGCGGGTCTGCGCGTCGACGCGCTTGACGATCACCGCGCAATACAGGCCCAGGTTGCCGCCAGTCGAGCCGGGGACAACCACGGCATAGGGCGGCACCTCGCCGCGATAGACCTCGCCCGAGGCGCGATCGATGATCTTGGTAGACGCGCCGAGATAGACGCCCATCGACAGCACCGCGCCCTCACCGACGCGGACGCCCTCCGCCACCTCCGACCGCGCGCCGATGAACGCGCCGTCGCCGATGATGACGGGATCCGCCTGGAGCGGCTCCAGCACGCCGCCGATGCCCGCGCCGCCGGAGATGTGGACGTTCTTCCCGATCTGCGCGCAGCTGCCGACGGTGGCCCAGGTATCGACCATCGTCCCCTCGCCGACATAGGCGCCGATGTTGACGAAGCTGGGCATCAGCACCGCACCCTTGGCGACATGCGCGCCGCGACGCACGACGCTGCCCGGCACCGCGCGGAAGCCGGCGGCGCGGAACGCGGCCTCGTCCCAGCCGGAGAACTTGCTCGGCACCTTGTCGAACCAGTGGCCAGCGCCCGGACCGTTGTCGATCAGGACGTTGTCATTGAGACGAAAGCTGAGCAGCACCGCCTTCTTGAGCCACTGATTGACCTGCCAGCCGCCCTCTCCGTCGAGCTGCGCGACGCGCGCCTCGCCCGAGTCTAGGAGCGCCAGCGCCTGCTCGACCGCGTCGCGCACCTCGCCCTGCGTCGTCAGGCCGAGGTCGGCGCGGTTGTCCCAGGCGGCGTCGATCGTGGCGGCGAGGTCGGTAGCGGTCATCATTCCTCCAGCAGGCATTGGAGCCAGACGGTCACGTCGGTGACGCGCACGTCGACATAGTCACGGTCGCGGTCGTGGTCCTGCTCGGACCCGTTGTCGACCCAGACCGTGGTCATGCCGATCGCCTTGGCGGGTTTCAGGTTGCGGGCCATGTCCTCGACGAACAGCGCGCGGGTGGGATCGATGCCGAAGGCGGCGCACAGCCCGGCATAGGCCGACGCCGCGGGCTTAGGCACCAGGTCCATTGCATGGATGTCGTGCACCGCCTCGAACGACCGGCCCAGACCGAGGCGGTCGAGCACCTTCAGCGCATAGGGCTTGTCGCCGTTGGTGAAGACCAGCTTGCGCCCCGGTAGCTTCGCGAGCGCGGCGGCGAGCGGGGCGTTCTCCTCCAGCACGTCCATCTCGATATCATGGACGTAGCTGAGGAAGTCGGCGGGATCGATCTCAAGTTCCGCCATCAGCCCGGCGAGCGTGGTGCCGTGGTTGAGGAAATGCTGCTTCTGGACGCGGCGGGCCTCGACCGGATCGAGATCGAGCAGGCGGGCGACGTACTCGGTCATCCTCGCATCGATCAGCGCGAAGAGATTGGCGCGCGCCGGATAGAGCGTGTTGTCCAGATCGAAGATCCAGGTGTCGATATGGGCGAACGCAGGGGGCATCGGGCGCGGCGTGTAGTGGGTTTTGACGGGGGGTGGAAGGTGCAGTCGGCGTCATTCCCGCGAAGGCGGGAATCCAGAAACGCTGTCATCGATGGAGGCACGAGGGCAGCGCGTCTGGATCCCCGCCTGCGCGGGGATGACGGTAGTGTGCGAGGAAAGACTAGTATCGAAACGCAACCGACCCCATGTTCCTCGCATGACCCGATATTCGCTCCTCGACCTCGTCCCCGTCACCGACACCGGAACGGTGGCGACCGCCCTTTCCAACGCCGCCGACCTCGCGCGCCATGCCGAGGCGTGCGGCTATTCGCGCTATTGGGTGGCGGAGCATCACGGGATGGAGGGGATCGCGTCCGCCGCCACCGCGGTGGTGCTGGCGCATATCGGGCAGGCGACGCGCACGATCCGCATTGGCGCGGGCGGGATCATGCTGCCCAATTCGGCGCCGTTGCAGATCGCGGAGCAGTTCGGGACGCTGGACGCGCTGTTCCCGGGGCGGATCGACCTGGGGCTGGGGCGCGCGCCGGGGTCCGATCAGCGCGTGGCGCACGCCTTGCGGCGCAACCTGAACAGCGATGCGAACCAGTTCCCTAATGACGTGGTCGAGTTGCAGAGCTATTTCGCGGACGACGGGCGCACCGGCATCCGCGCGACGCCGGGTGCGGGGGCGGCACCGCAGATGTGGATCCTGGGATCGAGCCTGTTCGGGGCGCAGCTGGCGGCCATATTGGGTCTGCCGTATGCGTTCGCGTCGCATTTCGCGCCCGATGCGCTGGATCAGGCGATGGCGATCTATCGCCGCGACTTCCGACCGTCGGCGGTGCTGGAGCGGCCCTATGCGATGGCGGGGTTCAACGTCTTCGCCGCAGAGACGCACGCGGAGGCGGAGCTGCTCGCCTCGTCGCAGCAGCAGTCGTTCGTGGCGCTGCGCACCGGCAATCCGGGCAAGATGCGCCCGCCGGTGGAGGGGTATCGTCAGTCGCTGCCGCCGTCGCATGCCGCGATCCTCGACCACGTGCTGTCGGCCAGCGCGATCGGTACGCGCGACGAGGTGGCGCGCGGGATCGCGGCGTTCGTCGAACGCACCGGCGTCGACGAGGTGATGGTGGCGAGCGCGATCTACGACCACGACGCGCGCAAGCGATCGGTGGCGATCGCGGCGGAGGCGATGCAGGAGGTGCGCAAGGCGGCGTGAGGTTGGGGCGCGCCGTCGCCCTGCCCGCTTCCGCAACCCCGGACCTGTTCGAGACCTCTGCGAAAAGGTGCTGACGTTCTGGTATGGAAATGATTCGATGCTGTTGAAGGAGCGGCGTCGATGGAACAGCGTGGA